>JAJZIM010000026.1 GCA_021810565.1 Bacillota bacterium | reverse complement strand
AGGGGCGCCAACAGGATGGCGACTTGGCCCAGCATGCCCACCATGGATCCCGGGGACAGGAACAGGCCCCGCAGGCGCAAAAGGCGCAGGATGCGGTTGAACGGAAGGCTGCCGAGGTGCTTCAGCAATACGAACCAGGCGATGGTTTGCGGAGTGTAGGGACAGTGCGGATACATCTTTGCCGGGACCGGGGCGCTGACCAGCCCCGACTGGTCGGAACACGCGCAAGTCGGTCGGTACAGGGGACGACGGTGGACGACACGCTTGACGGTGACCCGGAAGTCTATCTCCTCGGAGGTGTCTTCCAGGGAAGTAGGTTCGTAGGGCAAACCGCAGTTGGGGCAATGCCGCTCCTCCGGCGGCAGATCATGCACCACTTCTTCCGCCGGTAGGCTCAGCTGCCGCCGGCGGCCATGACCCGGACTCCCCGGCTGTTGGCCGCGGCGCCGACCGACGGGCTGCTACGGCTCCCCCGCCTCGGCAGCCTCCTCCTTCTCCCGCTCGGACTTGCGGCCATAAAGCAGGCGCTGCAGCTGGCACACCCTGGCCTTGAGCGCCTCGACCTGGGCCTCCAGCTCCCGCACCTTGGCCTTGAGCGGGCGGAGGATGTTCACCTCCGCATTCAGGCGAGCGATCTCAGACCGGAGATGCGCAATTTCGCCGTCCCTGGCCGCTATCTCGGCCAGGAAGGCATCCTCCGCTCCATCGGTCCGGAAGGCCAGTACCGTGTCCATGGCTAAACCATAGCACGGATTGCCATCCGTGTCCAGTCCCTCCGGGCAACTTTTTCGCGGCTGCTAGTTGTCGTTGGCCCCCTACGGCTTTACCGAACGGGTACGTCGCCGCCACAGTGGAAGGAGTAGCTTCCAGGGCGGGGCGCCCGGATCAGGACAAACCGCGTGCGGCCCACGGGCACGCTCACCACGGCGTCACCTCCGTGCGGCCCCAGCCCCACGAAAATAGTGGTGAGCAGACAGCCGCCGATATGGTCCGTGACTCCCACGGACACCAGCCGCCCCGCCGGGATTCGCAAGGTCCGCGGCTGGTACGGGTACGCATGGCCCGGGGCTCCCTCCACCAGCCGGACCACGGGCACATGTGCAGACGGGACAGTGACCGCGCCGCCGTTTCCTCGAGTCCATAGGCCGACGGCCAGGGCCGCGACCCCTGCGGCCAGCACCGCCACCCCCAGAAACCATGGCCGGCGTGGGTTCCGTGCCACGGCAGAGCGGGAATCCGACGTTTCCTCCGCCATTCGAACGACCGCTCCTTTCGCCGCGCGGGCCGCCTTAGAGCAGTCCGCCGTAGTTCTGGGCGAAATAGAATAGGAGATAGAGGCCGGTGGTCCCGAAAAGAATCCCCGTGGCCAGTCGCAAGGCCCCCCGTCCCACCCACCGGCGGACCACCCGCACCACGTCCCAGCCCAGGAGCAGCATGAGGAGGACCAGGGCGGCGATGGCCACCCCGTAGGACAGCACCGTGGCCGCCGCCAGCCACCAACTTCCGGTGGCGAAGGCCGCCAGAAGGATCCCCAGGAACACCGGCAGGGTGCAGGTGTGCGAGGCGGCGCCGTAGGCCAGACCGTACCGGTACGTAGCCCACGGGGTAGCCGCTGCCGGGCCGTCCAGCCAGGCCTCCCCGTACCTGGCGGCGGGATTCAGCCGGCCAAGAAACGCCGAGGCCCCGCCCGTATCCCGCAGAAGCATCCAGGCCAGGGCCAGGAAGGCCAGCCCCACGGCGGGGATCAGGTATACCAAGTAGTCGTATGCCGCGGCACCCACCCATCCCACCAGCAGCCCCGCCGCGCCGTAGAAGGACAGGACCCCCGCACTCAGGGCCAAACTGCCCGAGGAGAGCCGCCGCCGCGCCGCCGCGTCCCGGCCTTCGGCGAAGCGCGCCAGGAACGAGGGGGTGATGGCCAGGCTGCAGGGAGAGAAGAAGGAGGCAGCCCCGCCCACCACGGCCAACAACAAGAGCAGAGTCGGCGGCAGGGTTTCCACCTGGGGCAGCAGCCCTCCCACCACCCGGACATACAAGAAATAGCCGCCGACGAACAACGCCGTCAGGACCAGGACAGACAGGGCCGCCCGCCCCCGGAGCCTCATCGCCTGCCCCCGCTTCCAGCATCCGGGACGGCGAGGCGCATCCTGCGCAGTCGCAGGGAGTTGCCAACCACCAGAAGGCTGCTCACCGACATGCTGAGCGCCGCGAATTGGGGCGGTATTCGGCCCCCTATGGCCAGCGGCAAGGCCACGGCGTTGAACCCGAAGGCGTAGATCAGGTTCTGTAGAATGACCCGCAGGGCCGCACGGCCGGCGGCCCGGGCCAGCAGCAGCCCTTGAAGGTCGTTCCCGGTCAGTACGAGATCCGCGCTGGCGGCGGCGGCGTCGGCGGCCGAACCCATGGCCACCCCCACTCCGGCCGCCGCCAGAGCTGCCGCATCGTTGACGCCGTCCCCCACCATGGCCGCCCGGGGATGAGCCTGCAGGTAGGCGAACTTCTCCTCGGGAGAGACCTGCGCCTTCCACCGCGCGATTCCCAGGGCCGTGGCCAAGGATGCCACCACCGGCTCCCGATCGCCTGAGAGGATTATCGGATCCAGACCCTGAGCCAGCAGCCGGCGCACGGTCTCGGCGCTGCCCGGGCGCAGCCGGTCGGTGAAGGAGAAGACGCCCCGCACGGCCTCCGAATCGGCCAGCACCGCTGCGGTCCCCTCCGGCAACTCCACCGCATGGCCCCAAAGGGAGGCGATCCACTCCGCACGGCCCAAGGCGTACACCCTGCCCTCTACTCGTCCCATCACGCCGCGCCCCGCCATCTCCCGGCGCTCCCGCACCGTGGGAAGCCGCTCCCCTACCACCTTCTCCCGCAAGGCGCGGGCGACGGGATGCAAAGACGCTCCCTCCAGGGCGGCCGCCACCCGCGCCCAGTGCCCATCAGGGCAGCTTACCAACTCCAGGTGGCCCTCGGTGAGGGTGCCGGTCTTGTCAAACACCACCTCCCTGATCCGGACCAGCCGCTCCAGAGCCGAGGCCCGGGTGAGCAGAATGCCCACCGCCGCCAAGCGGGCGGTGGCCTGGGCCACGGCCGTGCCTGGTGCCAGGGACAGGGCGCAGGGACATGCCACCACCATGACCGCCACCATCCGGGCCAGGGCCGCCCCCGGCTCATCGATCCAAATACCGGCGGTCACCAAGGCCAGCGCCAGTACCGCCGGCACAAACCAGCGGCTCAGCCGGTCGGTGATCTCCACGGCGCGCACCCGGTCGCTTTGGGCCGCCAGCACCAACCGGATCACCCGGGTCAGGCGCAGATCCTGCCCCACGGCCGTAACCTCCAACTCCAAGGGTGATCCGACATTCAGGGTTCCGGCCCAAACGGCGTCCCCTTCCCCTTTGTGCACCGGTGCCGCCTCTCCGGTCAGGACGCCCTCCTCCAAATCGGCCGCCGGGGTGCACAGCCTGCCATCCAAGGGAACCCGGCTTCCGGTGGCCACCAAGAGCCGCTCGCCGACCCGCACCTCGTCCACCGGCACCTGCACCGTGCCCCCGTCCCGCGCGACGGTGGCGTAGCGGGCCTGCAGGCGGGCCAACCCCTTGATGCTGTCCAGGGAGTGGGTGGTGGCCCGGGCCTTCAGGTAGTTGCCCTGGGTGATCAGGACCAAGACCATGGCCGAGGTGTCGAAGTAGCGGGGGTGCCACCCCAAGGCCAGTCCCGCCAGGCTGTACACGAAGGAACTGCCGGCGCCCAGGGACACCAAAAGGTCGGTGGTGGCGGTGTGGGCGTGGCGCAGGGCCCGCCAGGCCGCGGCGTAATAGACCCGGCCCAGGGACAGCTGGAGTGCCGTGGTAAGGAGGGCCATGGCGTAGGGGACGGCGGCCGGCAGGGGATGCAGCCATCCCCAAACCATGGCGACGAACAACGGCCCCCCCAGAACCCAACCCAGGCGCACCCGGGCCAAGCGGCGGGCCAGATCACGTTCCTGGGGGGAAACCGCAAGCCGCGCCGCCTCCGCCCCGGTGTAGGCGGTGAAGCCCACCTCCCGGATCAGGGCCTTCAGGACGGAAACATCCGTCAGGGCCGGGTCGAAGGCCACCCGCAAGGTCTCGGTGGCGAAGGCGGCCCGCACCTGCGCTACGCCCGGACAGCGCGCCAAGGCCCGCTCCACGGCCAGAGCACAGGACGTGCAGTGGAACCGTTCCTGAAACCATGGCCTTTTATACCACGCAGGCCGGGCGAACAGTTTTCCCGACCGTTTGCGCCGGGGTATCGCGCCCCGGAACCGCGGCAAAACCATCCCAAGGCGGGCCTTCGCCAGAGCCCGAGCCTCTGGCGGGTGCCGCCGAGGATAGGGGTATCCCCCTGCCGCGGCCTCCCTCGGAGGGACACCGACCACGGGCCCTTTCGGCCCGCCGCCTCTGGGCCACACGCCTCCAGTCGCTCCAGACGTGCTTCCCGCGATTCCTTGCAGGTAGCGGAAAGGCGGATCTGGACCGAAGACGCTCCCGTGCCTCAGGCCGGCAAGGCCGGGGAGCTGGCTATCGCCACCGCCGCCGCGCAGTGCGACGACAGCCCGTAACCCGAGGCGAACTTGACCTCGCCGATCACGCTGGTGAAGGCCGGGTTCACCCCCATGACCTCCACGCCGTACCGGGCCGCCCGGGAGAACAGCAACTGGAAGAACTTCCGATAGGCGAAGGACGACAGCATCCGGGCGTAGCGGGGCGACTTCTCCCGCAGGGCGGCCTTCTTCTTCCGAAAGTCCAGCTCCTCCACGACCAGGGGCTTGCCGGAAAGCCGGGCCCAGTCCACGATGTCCGCCGCGGCTTCCGCCAGGATGGCCGTGGCCTTGCCTTGGGTCTTCTTGGCCAGGTCCAGGGGAAAGGACCGCTCCCCCGCGGGATTCCCGAAGCGGTCGGTCTCGCCCACGTCCACATGGGCCGGGTTGAAGTCCACCCCCAGGGCTCCCAGGCGCCGATCCGTGGTGAGCTTCGCGTCTGGACGCTCCACCGAGGCGTGCACGTACCAGGCCTCCTGGTCGTCGCGCCGCAGAAAACGGTAGGTCACCGCCTCCCCGCGGCGCAGGGCGGCGTCGATCTCCGCCTGGCCGTAGGCGAACTTGACGTTCTTGACCAGGACGTGCCTCCCGAAGGCCGCCTCCAACCCGGGCGGCACCCGCAGACGCAAGGAACCGTCCGGCAGGCGGGTGCAGGTCTGGTTGCCCCCCGACTCGTCCTTGGACCCCAGGCACAAAAACTGGGAGGAGCGCCGCCGGCGCCACGCCCCTTTCCAGGCGGCCAGGTCCGCGAAACCGTTGGCCTTCAGGTGAAACTGGGCACAGAAAAGCTTCTTCCCTCCGAAGCAGAGGCGCACCCGCCCCGCCTCGTGGTCCGCCTGGGCGGCGGCAAGGCGTCGTTGCAATGCGTGAAGGCGCCGCCTTTTCTGGTGCAGGGTGAAGCGCAGCCGGTGCCTTTGCTCCGCCGCCTGCGCCGCACGTACCTTCTTGTTCCGGAGCTTTGCCAGGTCCCGCTCGGCCTTCCTCGCCGCTTTTTTCGCGGCGGCGATGGCGTCCTGCAGGTGGGCGATGCGGTTCTTTTGGCCCTCCCGCGCCGCCTCCACCTTGCCGTCCAGGTTGGCCCGAAGGGCGTTGAACTGCCGCGCGGTCAGGCCGAAATTCCGGATGTACTCCCGCTTGCACTCCGAAAGCGCGCGGCCCCGCACGTGGTGGTCCACGAAGAAGGCGCGCTCCGCCCGGCCGTACAGGGCGGCCATGGCGTCCAGGAGCGGGTAGATGCCCTTATCGGGAATTTTCGCCTGATACGTCGCCTGCATCGCCCAAGACCCCCTCTCCCGCGGCGGCAACCGCCCGTTTGGCCCGGCTCCTGGCCGATCTGCGGCCGTACAGCCGAGCGCAGAAGCTGGTCAGCACGTCGATCATGTCCTGCACCAGGTCGTCCTTCATCTCCTCGGGATCCACCACCACCAGGCGGCGTCCGGAAGCCGCCATGGCGGCCTCGATGTACTCGGAGCCGAAACGCGCCAACCGATCCCGGTGCTCAACCAGGATGGTCCCGATCTTCGGATCCCGAAGCAACGACTGCAGCCGGGGGCGATGCCCGTTGAGCCCCGACCCCACTTCGCCGATCACCTTGAGCACGCGCATCTCGTGCTCTGCGGCGTAGGTGGAAAGCCGAGCGATCTGCCGGTCGAGATCGGATTTCTGATCGTTGGAAGAGACCCGCGCAACGCAATTTGTATTGCCTGCGATGTCCCATTGGTGGTCGGGACAAGAGCCAGCCGCTGACTGCGGCCTGGCCCGTGCTTCTTCTTGCCTTACTTAAGCGACCGGCCTTGCCGCAATGGGGAGCGTCCAGTAGGTGCGCGGCGGGCTTGCATCCCCGATTACCCACTCTTTCCCTGGCATTCAAGGCCGGCGTAGCTTATTCTTCGACGGGCCGGGACGGAATCCTGCGGTCCTAGTCGCTGACCGTTTGCGACTGTTCGATTATGGCGCAGGCCCAGCATTTACGTGCCATGATTTCCTCTAAGTCCATACCCTTTAGAACCTCTTCGATTTCTTTTTCCTCCACCTTAAGTTCTGAATAGATTTTGTAGACGTTGAATACGTCTTGTGAGCGGCAGGCTTCATTGTATAATGTTTCGTAGATTATTCCAGCCTCCCGCATTTGTTCATATTTACCTACTGCAATCTGAGTTTGGTTGATATTTAGACCAAAGAATTCGCTATCCTTTCCGGAGGTTCTGGTGATGGTGCTGGTCCATTGGTCAGCTGGCCTACCGTCCCATAGGGCGATGGCATCCCTTAGGACGCTCAGCGTGAAATGCGAGGTTATTCCTTCTGTCCCGGGTCCGTAGCCTTGATATGCACGTTCAAGGCAAGTCAGTTCCAACGCACGTTTCTCAAAGTGGGCCACGGCCTTTCTCGCAGCGTCCTCATACTGGGCGCATTTTTCATGCCATTTTTCGAGGTGAACCCAAACTGGACTGTTCGCAGTGTGTTCTTGCAGCTGCTGTCTCGCCAGGTCGGGGCCGTCCCAGGGCAGGAAGCGTTCATCCGGCTCGGGAGAAGTAATCTCAGACAGCCACTTGCCGAACTTTGAATGCGGGTCCCCCGCGTAGAGTCTTCCCAGACGTTCTTTTGCCTGCAGAAGGGTGCCTTCGTGTCCTTTCGGGAATGGGCCATTCACTTGTGAATAAGGCTTAGCCGCCTCGACCTGGGGCAGTAGCGGCAGAGCACCCTCCTTGTCTATGATGCAGTGGTTGTGGACGGCCATGTACCTAAGCAGGGTCGGCTCACGAAGATCATAGCCATCTACATGAGCATACTTGGGGAGTTCATCCCAGTAAAGAACGCCGCGCGCGCCAAGATTCTTGGATACCTCTTGGCAAAGAGTGAGAACCAAAATGGGCATCCCATCCCGATGTCGGCGGATGAGATGTTGAAAGATGCGGTAGGCAGAGCGAACGGCGTTGCGATCACGTCTTTGCCTGTTAACAAATTCATGCACCACCGACTCCTCGCTGGTAGATGTGAACTGTTCCCTTTCTTCGTCCTGGTCCTCTTCGGCAACCTCGCCACCTTCCGGCAGGATGTCCTGCCACGCTGCCTCCCAGATGCGTTTAAGGTCAGGAAAGGGAAGGGCTGGCTTGGGCATCACAACCACCTCCGTTCTGTTATTGGCGCTTTTATTCTATCATATCTGATTGTGTAGATCAAGGACCATGCTATAATTTGATCGAAGATTCTTTCCTGGCGGGAGGGGACCCGCAATGCCTCGCCGCGATGGACAGCTTAAGCTGATCATAGTTTCCACCCCTGCGTCGGACTGGCGCCGCAGGCTGAGCGAGGCTGTCGACATTTGCCTCCGTCGTGGTTCGGCCCACGCTGAATGTCCGCCTTCCGGCGGTGAGACCCCGAGCGGGACGTGGGAGGAGGAGTCGGAAAGGTGACGAACCGATCTTCCGTGGATTGGCTGGAAGCATTTTCAAAGCTTCGCCCCGAGTTCGACCTGCGTGGCACGACCAACGAGCGCATGGCCAAGTGCCCCTTCCACAAGGATCGGCACGCTAGCTGTGCCGTGAACGTCCTCAGAGGGGTCTTCCTCCGCCATGCCTGCTGACACTCAGACAGCAGTCGCCAGGGTCCAAGCGGCCCTCGGCACCGGATCCCTGGAGGGAGTCACTTTACACGCCTACGCAACCCACACGGCTCTGCCGGAAGACTATCTCCAAACGTTGGGACTGGCGGAATACAAGCGGCACGGCAGGTCAGCAGTTCTGATCCCCTACCTCGACGAGAACGGCGCGGCGGTGCTTTCCCGTTGGCGGGTCGGCCTGAAAGAGGGGCAGCGTTTCGACCAGCCCAAAGGCGTGCGGCTCCAGCCTTACGGGCGCCATACCCTTCACGCCGCGGAGCGCACCGGCCAGGTCTGGATCGTGGGAGAAGAGTCCGACGTCCAGACCCTGGGCTTTGCGGGAGAAGCCGCTTTAGGCCTCCCGGGAGCGCTTACCTTCAAGCCGGAATGGGTCTCCTTCTTGGATCCATACCGGCACGCCGACATTCTCATCGTGGTCGAGGGCGACGCGGCAGGCCAAGCTGGTGCCCGGCGAAGCGGCCAGGCGTTGGCCAAGCACTTACCGGGCGCCAACATCCACTTGGTGAAACCGGCGGGTTTCAAGGATGTGGGCGACGCATGGCGGGCCGACCACGATAAGGAACGGTTCATCGCTTGGCTGTCGGCCTGCCCCCGCCAGCGCCTGGAGGACGTCCTCGCCACCGACAGGAGCCGGGAGGCGGAGAACCTCCTGGCCACCACGAACGGCCTCTCGGATCGGCCGGATATTCTCCAAGCGATGGCTGACGTGATGCGCCGCTCCGGCCTGGCTGGCGACCGCCGCTTGTCCAAGCTCCTTTATTTGGCCATCACCTCGCGACTTCTCCCTCGCCCGGTCAACCTTTTCATCACCGGCCCCTCGTCGGTAGGCAAGTCCACCGAGGTGGACGCGGTGCTCAAACTTTTCCCCGCCGACGCCTTCTACCGGCTGACCGCCTGCAGCGAGCGTGCATTGATCTACTCCGAGGAGGACCTCGCCCATCGTGTGGTGGTGGTGGCCGAGGCGGCAAGCTTCGCTCAAGATGGTGCGGGAGCCGTGGTCATCCGCAGCCTCGCCTGGGAAGGCAAGCTCAACTACGACACCGTGGAGAACAGCCCTGACGGACTCGTCGCACGACATATCGAGAAGGCCGGACCCACCGGCCTGATCACCACCACCGTCGGCGAGCTGGAGCCGGAACTGGCAACCCGGATGCTGGAGGCTTCGGTTCCGGATACCCCCGAACACACTCAGGCCGTGCTCCATGCCATTGCGGACGTCGCCGAGGGGGTGCTGGCGGACATGGATTTTTCTCCCTTCATCGCGGCGCAGGGCTGGCTCCAGATAGCCGGCCGCCGACGCGTGCTGGTACCTTTCGCCCACGCGATGGCGGAGCTTTTCCCCGCTGGGCAGGTGCGGGCACGCCGGGACTTTTCCCAACTCGTCACCCTGATCCAGGCCCATGCCCTGCTCTACCAGCGCCAGCGCGAGCTGGACGGGGCGGGACGTGTGTTGGCCACCCTGGCGGACTACCAGGCCGTCCATGACATCGTGGCGGACATTTTCGCCGCCACGGCGGCAGACAGCTGCTCCCCCGCCGTCCGGGAAACCGTGGAGGCCGTGCGCAGTCTTCAGGAAGCAACAGATGCCGTCCCAGATGCTGCTGACCCGAACTGCCCCTCCGGCCCCTCGATCAGCGAGGCCGCGGCGAAGCTGGGCATCGACCGCTCGGCGGCTTCCCGGCGCGTGGCCAAGGCCATCCACCTTGGCTTTCTGGTCAACCTTCAGCCGCGACGTGGTCGGCCAGCCGTGTTGGTCCTCGGCGACCCACTCCCTGATGCCCAAGCGCTTCCCACCCCGGAGGACTTGGCGGCGGTTCACTCCAAAAACGAGCGAACGCGTGCACGGGTAGGCCAGGAAGCCACTCCTGATGCGGCTCCCAACCCGTGCACTGACCTGTGCATCCCCTCCGACGACCGTGCACAAGTGCACACGGAGACCGCCGCAAACCGTGCACCTGTGCACTCCGTTGAGCCACCTGTGCACACCTCCATGCACGGGTCCGAGCTCAGCGGTGGCAAGGGTTCCGAGGCGACCCGTGCAGTCGTGCACTCGAATCCGGAAGAGGGGGATCGCAAATTCTTGGCGGAGGATGAACTCCGGGAAGGATCGGTCTGATGCGTGCTGTAGACGAACTGCGGCGCTTGGGTTATCACGTCTTCGCCGAAGGCGGCGATATCCGCTACCGCTACGTGGGAGCCGGACAGCCGGATCGCCGTCAGGTGACACCCTTGTTGCATGAGCTTCGTTCTCACAAGCCCGATGCCCTGGGTCACCTGAGGGAAGAGGAAACCGATGGCAGGCCGCCCGAGTCGCTGCGTGCGGAAGCCTGTTTCGGTCACCGCGCCGCCCGGCTTTATCCCTTCTTAGGCCAGCAGGTGGAGACGCCGCATGGCCCAGGCAGGCTCTTGCAGGTGATCAAGGCCCGTTGCGCCGTGGCGCTGGACAGCCGACCGGAGACAGCCGTGGAGGTGCCGGCTGATCTGGTGCGGCCACCCCAGGCCCAAGGAGAGATGCGATGAGGG
Organism: Bacillota bacterium; assembly: GCA_021810565.1. GTDB lineage: Bacteria > Bacillota > Sulfobacillia > JAJZIM01 > JAJZIM01 > JAJZIM01. Next base: position 29,754 of record JAJZIM010000026.1, on the reverse strand, counting down.
CAAAAACCCGCGCCGGTGGGGCAACTGGCAGCCCACCGCCTGCCCAAGGCGGGGATGGCCGTTCGAATCGGACCCCGGCGCTCCAGATTAACCCCCGCATGATCGAGATGCTTCCGGTGCCGCATCGGGTCGCGCAGGACGTCCTCGTAAGACACCACTACCTCCATTCCATGCCCGGCGGCACAAAGCTCACCTTCGGCGTCTTCACTGACAGCCGCCTCCGGGGTGCCGTCAGCCTGGGCGTGGGCCCCATCAACGGCCATCGCCTGGTGGAGGGGGCAACTCGCGACGACTGCCTGACCCTTACGCGCCTCTGGCTGGAGGACGACCTGCCCAAGAACAGCGAGTCCCGACTGCTGGGAGTCCTCGTCCGCGCCCTGAGGAGGTCCACCCGGCTGAAGTTCCTGCTGAGCTACGCCGATCCTGGCGTCGGCCACGTTGGCACCGTGTACCAGGCTGCAGGTTGGCTCTACACCGGCGTCAGCGAGGCCCAGCCGCTCATGGACCTGGGCGACGGCGTACCCCGCCACCTGCGCTCCGTGGGCTCGGCCTTCGGCACCCACTCGGCGGCCTATCTTCGACGTCGCGGCCTGCCGGTGCGCCTCGTTCCTCAGGCGGGCAAGCACCGGTACGTGGTCTTCGTCGACCCGACCTGGCGCATTCGGCTCCTGGTTCCCGTCCTGCCGTACCCGAAGCGAGGAGGTTGATCTCTTGGAAGTTACTGATCTGCCCCTGGCGCAGTTGCTCCCCGCTCCTTGGAACCCCAACGAGATGGACGCTGCCGCCCTGGGCCGCCTTGCCGCCAGCATCGGCCGCTTCGGCATGGTGCTCCCCCTCGTGGTGCGGCCCGTGAGCGACCAGCGGTTCGAAGTGCTGGGCGGCAACCAGCGGCTGCGGCTCTACCGGGAACAAAAACTTGCCAGTGCGCCCTGCGTGGTGGTCCACCTGGACGACATGGGCGCCCGGCTGCTGGCCCAAGCCCTGAACGCCGTCCACGGCCAGGACGATCTGAACAAGAAGGCGGCCCTGACCCGTGATCTGTTGGCCGCCATGCCGGAGGAAGACGTCCTGGCCATTCTGCCGGACACCGCCGAGGCCCTGCGGGGATTGGCCTCCATAGGGCAGCAATCGGCTGCCTCCCTGGCCGAGGCCCTCAACATCTGGGAGCAGGCCAGGGCGGTTCGTCTGGAACGGGTCTCTTTCCCCTTCACGGCGGAACAGCGGGAGGTGGTGGAGAAGGCCATCTCCAAGGCACTGCCGCGGGTGGCGGCAGCCGAAGAGCCCAACCGCCGCGCCCTGGCCCTGGTGGAGATCTGCCGCGAGTGGCTCCGAGGCTCAGGTGTAGACGGGGCGACACAATCAGGAGGTGACGAACGATGACTACCGAGGCGACCCGGCCGCTCCCGACCTGCTTCATCTGTGGCGCGTCCCTTCGCGTGAGCATCACCCACTCGAAAAAAGGCAAGGTCGCGGTGGCACTGACCTGCCCCACGGACGGCCGCCACCTGCGGGCCTTCTGCAACCACCGGCCCTTCGTCGAAGAGGTTGTGGCGAGGGTGGAGACCGATGAGGCAGCCCTCCAAAAGCACTCCAAAACCCAAGCCGGGGAGGAGGACGAGGGATGACAGCCTTGGTCCGCGCCGGGATCTATGCCCGCGTATCCACCGCCGACAAGGAGCAAGACCCCGAAACCCAGCTCATCCCCCTGCGGGAGTTCGTCGTCGCCCAGGGATGGCAGCCGGCGGGGGAGTTCGTTGACCAGGCCCCCGCCACGGACCTTCCGCATCGCAAGGCCTGGCGGGAGCTTCTGGACCTCGCCGCCAAGCGCAAGGTAGATCTTCTGCTAGTCTGGCGGATGGACCGGGCCTTCCGCTCCGTCCTGGACGCCGCCACAACTCTGGAACGCCTGCGCCGCTGGGGCGTGGGGCTGCGCTCGTACTCCGAGCCGTGGCTGGATACCACCAGCCCCTTCGGCGAAGCCCTGTTCCACATCACCGTCGCCTATGCCCAACTGGAGCGGGGCATCCTGGCCGAGCGGACGAAGGCCGGGATGGACCGGGCCAAGCGGCAGGGGAAGCGCATCGGTCGGCCGCCGGTGACGGCACGCCCAGGCTTTGCCCAGCGCTGGGCCGCCGTCCGGGCCGACTTGGAGGCGGGACACATCAGCCGCTCCGAGGCAGCCCGGCGTTTGGACTGCGGCTACGCCACGCTGCTGCGGCTCCTGGAGGCGCCCGGGAAGGAGACGCCGGTCTTTTGACATCGGATCAAGGCCCAGGGTGCCCACGCGCCAAGCGTAGAAGCGTTTCCCAATCCCGGAGGAACTCCGGCTTGTCCGGCTCGATGCCCACGATCACCTTCCAGCCGTGCTCCACGGCGATGCGCAATATCTCCTCCGCCTTCCGTTGCGTCTGCACCCGCACCACCGCAGGCCGTTTCACGGAACCAAGGCGCACCGCGAAACGCCCCCTTTCCCTAATGCATAGCCAGGTAAATGCGAACTGGTAATTCCTCTAATGGGACGCTGACACTGCCTGCAAAGCCCGCATCCATCGGCGGTGATACAGTTCCGCGCCTGCACCCGCAGCCTCCACCAATGCTCCGTACAACCCGGAAAGGCCATCCCAATCGGTGTTCTGCATGGGGAAGATCTGCCAATGCAGTTCGTCGATAAGCCATTGCTGTTTTACCGAATTGCACATATAACAACTTGTTACAAGATTATCGATGGCAGAAGTGCCGCCCCGCGCAACGGGCACAACATGGTCACAACTAGCGGCATATTTCCAGTAGGCAGGATGGGTTTCCGACCAGCGCCAGTTCTTTTGGTAAGGTAACTCTGCAGGGTATAGCCGGGAAAGAACCCGCAACACCGGGATGAATACCGTATTTCTCCGACAATATCGGCATGTGAACCTATCTCGTAGAAAAACTCTAACCTGAAGCTCACACGTTAACTTTATCGCCGGTGAAATCGAAGGGCTTGCGGGAGAAAAGGAGGCGGCAATGCGCACTGATAGGTTCTGTGCCAGATCCAATTTGCCAGCCGCAACGGCCCTTGCAATTTCCGCAATACTATCCGGAATATCATCTGCTTCCGTGACCATAGGCACTATATCTGGTCTTGCATCCTTATTTACCCGCATCGCCGCTAGCGGCTTAGGGGAACCAAGGCGTGGCACTGGTAACCTCCTCTTTCTTATCATCGCCTATATTTTCTTCGCTACCAGCCGGAAACTCCCGAATTGGTGCTCCTTTCCTGCGCCAGGATGCGCCTGCCGGCGGAGCGGCAGCCGCACTCCTCGCAGGCGCAAACCCTCACGAACAGAAACAGCCGTCGCCAATGCAGGAACTCCGCCGCATTCCTAACGTGCATCCCGCCGCACCGCTCGCACAGCTCGTCAACTTCGGCTTCCCTCCGGATCACGTTGCCCCCTCCTGGTTCAAGTGTTTCCCGCCCCCCTCGGAAACGGGGATGGCTTCCGGTCCGCATCGGGGTTTGTTGTGTAGGCGGCCGCCTCACCTCCGCGTCGCTGTGAACCAACCTGTCAAACATATACGAAGTGATCATAGTCTGCAGCCTGAACTACAGCGAACGATCGCCACTCCGCCTGCCATTTAGCGCGCTTATCCCCCAAGGACGCTGATACCTGACTGTGGTGATGGCACGACAGCTATGTTATGACACATTAAATGTATGCACGACTCGCCTTGCGACCGACTTCATACTGGCCGCCTTCCCCTATTGGCAAAGCTGTAACTTGTGAAGTCAACTCTAAAGCGGCATTAGTCGCCCCATCCTTCATTTAAACCATCTTCAAATGCTTGCAAGGACATGGCTGAGATATTCCCTTCATAAAACACCTCGGCTATTGCCTCAATCAAAGACCGGTGGTGCGAGGCCCTTATCGTCTTGTCTCCGCCAAGTAGCCGATTTCGTCTTCCAACTTCAATGCCTAGCCGCCGCATATCGTCCGGTTTATTTAGCCATTCGCCATGTTCAATCATATCGTCCTTTCCCCTTTTGAATATATTTTGCAATACAGGCCAGATCTTATACAACATAAAAGTGATTACTACAGCGCTCCCGACAATAATGTCGTATGACCTATATGCTTTTGCGCCAGCAGTAAACCGCCATTGCATCCACCCTAACACAACGACGCTAGCGATCACTAACGCAGGAAAAACGAGTGTATAAATGAACCATGTCCACCAGGAAACGACGGGATACTTATCATTGTATACTTTGCCTTCTCGTCGATACACATCTTCGTCGCCAATTATGAGCGATATTTTTTCTTCAAGTAGCGCAATATAGGGATACTGCCGATCAATGAGTACTGTATAGTTGCAGTAGCGAAGGGATAGTGTCAACATAACCGTCCACAGTACGCTAGTAGCAACGGCTGCCGGTATGCTTAGGCTGAAGCTGGCACCTACCGAGCCCACCTCCACCGCACTTGGAAGAAAGCCTGGGTACTGAGTAGAGAGAAACATTGCCCCCACTACGCAGATAATGTATATAAAAAGCTTGTCTCGTTGTTTTTCTCTGTCACGCACGAGCGCAAATGTTTCCTTGTAGTGGTCGTGCAGAACCATCAGGAATTTTCCGCCCATCTCCTTATCCATTTCGTCGTTCCTGTGGTTAGGTTCCCTTGCTGTTTTCCAGAGCGGCGGTAATTGCTTTCAGGGTAAATGAATTCGCCCAATACGCCCCGCTATTCAGAAGCGGATCTGGGGATTCGAAAGACTTATCTATTTTGACAGCTACTAATTTCTTGGATAATTCCTTGGCCTTGTTGATCTCCCAATACATCCAGTTATGGTCTCCAATCTCTTGGTAGCGTGGGTGTCGTTGCTTAGCATGTTCCCCGACGATCACAAGCAGACGAGTAGCACTGCTGATCTTCTTGGTCAGCACCCCCTTCACTGCAGTATAGTTTTCACTTTTTATCTCTTCTGGCGTCAGGTTATTGAATGAGAAAGCTATGTTGGAATTGGCATCCCATGCCTCCAAAAGCCTTCTGTACTCTTTATCATGATCGGCGTCATAACTAACGCATACCTTCATTTTTGCCATTTCGTCATCCTCCTATTGTATGATGTCTTTGGATTACTCCCCAGGGTCTGATAGGCCGACGAGGTTTCGATTTGAATGGCGGAAATCCTTTCTCCTCCGCAACAACTTTGAATTTCTCTAGCTATTCAGCGGTTATCAGCGTAACCCTATCTCTTCCTTCCCGGCATGGACCGCTCCCTGCTTAAGGACTTCATCTCGGCCCCGACACGCAAATGCCTGGTTCTATCCGGGTACCAATGTCCGCCTCGGCTTATTGGCCTTGACCTCGCTCCTAACGCGGATGATGAGCGGGCTGTTGCGGGTGTACCTAACCCGGCCATATCCCACCTCCCCTCCCAGCGCCGATCAGCATGGGCTCATCTTCAATCCTCGCTCTGCCCTCACCTGCCTTCAAATTCCTTCAAATTCCTTCAGTTCGCCACCATCGGTCAATTCCCGCAGGGCCGACTTAAGCGATGATCGCACCTCGGGAGAAAACCCTTCTGGCTTCTCCGCCTTAAGTGTGATTTCCACCTTGATGCTTCCTTTCTGCACGAGCGGACTTAGCACCTGCCGGTAGAATAGGTTCCATTTCTGATGCTGGACCTCGCCCCGCCAGGCAAGGACGCTCACCCGGCCTTCCCGGTTGCCAGGATCCAGCCACCCGGTGTCGGAGGTGGGCGGCATCGGCGTGGGTCCGCCCCCACCCGTTGCGGGTACCGGCCATGGCTCCTCGGACTCGCCCGCTACGCTCTCGGCGCCGGTCCCGGTGGACTCAAGGTGCCTTTGCGCCTCCTCCGGGGTGAGCACGAAGGTGTCCTCGGCTATCTCCACCTCTGCCGCGGACATCGCCTCCCGGAACCAAATCCGGGCATCCTTCTCCTCGGGGCCTGCGGCATAGGCCAGTTCTCCTTCGGCCACCCCGTCAGCCACGGCCTCGCGCACCGCGTCGTCGGCATTCAAAAGCCGCGGGAAGCGGGGCGCGGCGAAAAAGGAATCGACCAGGCGGCGGGTGCTCCACCAGGGAGATGCCGGCCAGTTGCGCCGCAGGAAGGAAACCCCCACCCTGCGCACCAGATCCCCCTGCTGCTCCAACTGCTGCTGCACCATCTCGACCAGACAACTGGCGGAGCTGGAATGCAAAAGCCCCATGTCCACGCCCTGCAACTCTCCGTCTTTGCCCAGCAGCCGGAGGTGCCGATAGGTGTGCCAGACCGCCTCCCTGAGGTCCGACTCCGCCCGCTCGAGCCCGCGCTCCAGTTGCTGGCGCTGGGTGTCGTCCAGCCCCAGTTCCCTCTGGTCCCCCTCGATGTCCTTCCAGGCCAGGTAACGCCGGGCACATTCATGCAGTTCCGCCGCTCCCGCGGGCAGGCACCAGACCAGGGCGTTCTTGAAGCTCCGGTGGGAGGCGCCGTGCTCCTGGGTCCAGCGGCGCACCCGTTCCAGGGTGGCAGCCTCCTCGTCCATGCCCTCCTCCGGGCGCACCACCACCAAGGTCAAGAGCGCCTCGTCGGGGATGTCCCCGCTCTTCTCAGGCCCCAACACCACCCGCAGCCTGCCCCGCAGCGCGGCGGGGACAGCGAAGGCGCGCTGCACCGTCTCCCAGGCGTGCCGCCGCAGCGCTTCCTGATCCACCGCGCCCTGCCGGTCGGACAGGAGCTTGTTCAGGTTGGGGCGAAAGCCGAAGCGGTAGCGATTGCCCTCGGCATGCAGGAAGTAGCACGCATCCCGCAGGGACTCCAACGCCGACTCCACCAGCCCAATCTCCATGCCCGGCTCGCCCACGGCCAGACGCACCTCGGGCAGGGTGGCTTCCGCCTTGGCCTGGCCACCGTTGGACTCGAAGAATACGGCGCCGGCCACCTTGCGGTGCAGCCGCATTTCGGATCGGGACCTGCCCGCCGCCTCGTCCAGGCGCACGGCGTGGGCGCCTTTTCCCCCGGCGATGTCGGTGGTCACGGCTCCCTCCAGCCGGTCCTCTCCCAGCTGCTCGAAGAGGGCCGCGCGGAAGGCCGCCAACTCGAAGGGGGCGGTGCCCAGGGTGATCAGCGGATCGCGCTGCGCGCCGCGGTAAGCCTCCCCGTAGGCCTGGGACACCCACAGGGCCAAGAGCCGCAGCACGCCCCGGGTGCGCTGGAAGCGCGGCAGCACCTGCCACTTGCGCTCGAACACCGACAGCACGCAAGGGTGCAGCGGGTATGAATTCCGAAACAGCTCCTCCGCCCGGTCCGGGGGGAACCAGCCGGGAAGCAGGTCCCGGTTGTCCCGCACCCACTCGGCGTAGGCGCGCACGGTTTTTCCGGCGTCCCGGGGCAGTTCCCCGAACTCGAACAGGCGCCGCTTGACGATCTGGGGGATCTCCCCGCCCTCGGACAGGAGATAGGCCTTGCCCACCCGGTCCAGGAGCTTTTGCAGCCGCGCGTAGTCCGCCTCGTCCTCCGCCGCCATCTCGATGTCGGAGCCGGGCAGGGCCGCCACCAGGGCCGCCCCCTTCCGGCCGCGTACCGCCTCCGTCAGGTTCTGCAAAAAGCCGTAGAACTGGGTGGCCAAATTGGAGGAGCCCGTCTCCCCCGCCCGAACGGTGCGCGCCCGGGCCATGTAGTTCATGGTCTCGTCCATAAGGATCAAGGCCGGACGGTCGGCGGGGAGCACCCGTTCCAAGACGTCCACGGCAGGGGCCACGCCCCAGTGGTCGTGCTGCTCCACCACCGCGTAGGCCGCCGGTCCCCCCAGTTGAAAGGCCAGGTCGCCCCACGGCGTGCGTCGGCCCTCCCGGCCGTACACCACGTCGAACCCCTGGCCGACGAATACCGCCGTGGCGGCCCGGGGGCCCTGCTCCACGCCGCCGGCCTCCAGAAACCTGCGCGCGCCCCGCCAGGATCTCGCCTCCTCGCCGCTGCGCGCCAAGTGGTAGAGCAGGGTAAGGGCATGGGTCTTGCCGCCGCCGAACTGGGTGGTCAGGTTGAACACGGCCGAGGTCTCCACCGTCTGGCCGGCCAGGCGGCGCAGGACCTCGCCCGCCAGGTTCTTCAGGCTGACCGTGGGATAGGTCCGCTCGAAGAAGCGCGTCGGTTCCTGGTAGTCCGCCGGAGCTTTGCCCTCGCGCACCTTCTCCAGATGCACGGCGAACTCCGCGGCGTCGACGGGCTCACCCCGGCGCAGGTCCTCCCGGGGCGGCACGACGGTGTGCCAAGGGGGCAGTCGCAAGGTTGATCCCTCCCCTCTCAAAAGCCCAGGTTCTTCTTCTGCAGGAGCACCCCGTCCACCCAGCGCTTCTCCTCGCTTCCCGCAGGATACATGGCGGAAAGGCTCTGGGCCAGCCGCCAGAAGCGCGCGTCGCGCCCGCTCCCCGTTCGTTCAGGAACCGGCGCAGGGTGTCCCCGCCCCCGGCGCCGAAGAGCAGCATGGCCTGATGCAGCCGGTCCAGGACGCTGGTCCCCGGGGTGATCTCCCCGCCGGCGGCCAGGGAGAGTTCGCCCGCCAGCCGGGGGGCGCCAGGCGCGGTGTCGAAGGCAAAGCGCGGCTGGCCTCGGCTGGCGCGCTCCCCGCCGCCGCCCGCGGCGGCCCTACCGAAGAGCGCCCGGGCGCGCTCGCGCACGGGAAGCAGCCGCGCCGTATCGCCCCGCACCTCCACGATGCCGCCCGGCTTGCCCAGCACTTCCAGGTGCGCCCCCAGGCCCTGGGCGATCTTGCGGGCCGTGTCGTACTCCAGGGCGAAGCCGCGGGCCTTGCCGTTGCCGGAGGGGGCCTCCACCTCCTCCTCGTCCTCATCCGCTTCGGCTGCCTCCAGCCCTTCCTTTCCGGCCAGGAGGGTCCAAAGCCACATGGCCGTGAGCCGGCTGTCCTCCTCCAGGCCCGAGGCGTCCGCCCCGGTGAAGATCATGCCGAGGGCTTCCCGGGATACGGCGGCCCACACCTGCTCCAGGTACTCGCCCAAGGGCACCGCCTCACCGGAGGCCTTCTCCACCCGGTCATAGCGGCTGAACACCTCCAGGGCCGGACCCAGGCAGGCAAACACCGCGTCGGCCCCCACGATGCCCTCGGCGGCCAGGCGCGGCAGCCACTGGTGCACCCGTCCCGGCAGCTGTGCCAGAACGTCCCGCCAGTCGCCGACCTCTTTAGCGGTGCGCGGCCGGCAGACCAGGTGCACCGAGGAGGCCAGAGCCGCAGAGTTATGTGCTCTCAACCGCGTACTTCTCTCTGTGTCAATCGGCCATGAACCCATTACAGTCCAGCCAGCATCTATCAGTGCGCCAAGTAGCGCTTCCCAGCCTGACGTCGACTGATTAGCAAAGACAACAACACCTATCCCATTATCGGCAAGCACCCTGCGACATTCCGAGAGGGACCGCTCCATCGTAAGCTCGAAATATTGTTTATCCTTGCCACAGCCCAGATTTACAATACACTCTTCGCCTTTTGGGACTACCAGCGTACGAAATAGATCGCAGTGAAGGTCCCCAACCGTTCTGCGCAACCATATATAGAAAAAGTCTGATAGATCACCATACGGCACTGCATCATAGTATGGTGGGTCTGTGATCAACACCTGGGCAATACCGTCAGGAAGAGGGATACGTGTTGCAGAAGCAGCCAATGCCTGGCCTGTTACCGTTAGCACCTCGGCGTTATGCATACAAACTTCAGCCACCCAATTGACAGCGCTTTCCCACCCCCCCATGCTTCCAGAGCAGGGATTTACTTCGGCAAAGTCCCATATGATTTGCAAGGCATTTCCGATGCAAGTATGTGTTACTGTCATCCGCCCTGGGTCCCAAGGCGTCAACGATGTATAGCGGTCAACACAGCGGTTTAGCGTGCATGCGAGGCACGTCCCCACCGCCCGGGCGAATTCTTCGCCCCGCTCGATGCGCACCCGGTCTATGGCCTCGCGCACCAGCCGACTCAGGGTGGTCAGGGCCAGAAGCTGCCGGGGGGTGAACAGCTCGCCCCAGGTCGTGATGCCATACACACCTGGGGTAAAGGCCCGCGAGTCGTTAACAGGAAAGGGCTCGTCCGGCACCGCCGGCAGCCCGTTCAGCCGCTCCTCCCCCCGCCGGGAAAGCTCCTCCCGGGCCGCCGCCACGGCGGCCAGATCCCGCTGCATCGGCAATCGGTAGCTGCGACCCCTCCTTGCCGGGTGCGTGGTGACCACGGCCACCAGGCGGGCATCCGCCGCCCCGCCGCGGCGCGCCTTCAACTGCGCGCGCACCCGGACCACCGGGGTGGTGTAGCCGCACACCGGACAGGTGGCCGATCCCCGGCGCACGGTGCCGCCGCCCACCTGCGCGTCGGTGAGGGGACTGCCCGGGCTCCCCTCCCTCAGACGGAAGTCCACCCCTCCCCCCTGCCGATCCGGCACCAACTCCAGGGCCACGCTGTTGCGTCCTTTCTTGGACAGCCACGGCGCACGCATAAGCGGCACCACGGTGCCGCAGCCGGGGCCCTCGCAGGTGACGGTGCGGCACCAAATATATGCGATGGGTACGGAGCCGTCGGCATCGCTCGGATAGTAGGCGGCCAGCTCCCGGTTTGCCTGCTCCTTGACCCAGCCGCCCCACTCCCGCACCGCCTCGGCCAGCGCCGCGCCGAAACGCGGCACGTACTCCAGCACCACCTTGTTCAAGAGCACGGCCACCGGGTTGAGGTCCGAGGCGAAGGCGTCCGCCCCCACCCGCAGGGCCTCCAGGGGGATGGCCCCGCCCCCGGCAAAGGGGTCCACCACCAGGGGCCGCGCGCCCGCGTCGCCGCCCAGGGCCTGGTGGGCCGCCGCCGTGAGGTTGCGGGCCAGCCGCAAGAACTCGGGCCGCGCGCTGTGCTCCCAGGCGGCGAACTCGGACAAAAAGTCCAAAAGGCCTTGGCGCAAACCCTCGGGATCGTTCCAGTCCCGCGCTTTCCAGCCGCGCTCCCTGCCGAAGGCGGCAAGCTCCGCTGCCGCCGCCGCCCGAAAGCTCCCCGGGCAGGCTGGGTCCGCCGGGTCGGGCCAAAGCGCCGCCAGCACCACCGCTCTACAAGCAGCCAACGGTCTACGTGCCCACCATTTACTAAGGGTACCAATATGTCTATGCTGGATGTGCTTCTCACGACGACCATGTATTCCAATCCATCCGATAGGCAAGTCCACCTCGATCAGCCGCCGGGGACCGTTCATGCCGCCTCCGCTCCCTTCCCAAGGTGTCGCTCGCCGTTCTCCCTCACGCGCCGGATCCTCTCCGCAGGCTGTCCAGGTACTCCGACAGGATGGCCGTGAGCAGCAGGCAGAAGCGGGCATCAGCGTGGGAGGGTCGGAAATCCTGCTCCCATTCGGGATGGTGCGGCGGATTGACCACAAACCACAAACCTTGCCACGCCTGGTCCAAAAGCTTGCGGCGCGGATCGTTCTCCGGCCAGCCTTGTTTCTCCGCCAATATCTGTGCTACAGGATGCTTTTTATTGGCCCCAAGTTCCTTCTCCCAGGCATTCTTCACGCCCCGGCAAGCCGCGATGGAGTCGTCGTAGCGGCCAAGGTCCAGGTCCCGCAACGCCCGGGAGAATTGCCGGGCGACATCCCCGTGTTCGGGCAAAGCCGGTGGCAAAGACATCTCCACCAAGCGCACGTGATCCAGGCCCCATCCCGGTAGCACCTTGTCCACCCAAGAGGATGGTTCGACCTGTACCCGCAGCGGACCAATCTTGGTGTACCAGAAGTAGGACAGATCCGTGAACATCCCCATGGTGGTAGGCCAGCCGTCCTCACCGAGGGTGGATGTTCCGTCCACGCCCTGCATGCTGTTGCCGGTGTGGCGCATCCAGGCTGTCACCCCGTCCAAGGCTACCCGGAGGATGAAGCGTCCCGGGGATGCGGCGTGGCGCGCCTCCTCCAGCTTGCTGACTTGGGCCGGGGCCAGATGGAAGCGAAGCTCCACCCCGTTTTCATTTGGCGCACCCGGAACGGAACGGCAGGGAAAGCCTTGGTTCATGAGGTTCATGCCCACAGTTGAACCCAACTGCTCCCCGGAGGTGTCCGGCCCAAGCATCAGCCGCCCGCTCAGCCACACCAAGGCTAGTTGATGCTCCGCCGGCTGCGGATGCATCCGCACCTTGATCGGCACCACGAGGCACGGATCCAGCGGCCCACCCTCTCCGCGCAACCTTGCCGGGTCCATCTCCACCTTTCCGACTATGTGGCTGCTCAAGACGATGTCTCTCTCGTCAGTCAACGCAGGTCACCTCCCTCGCTCTCACCCCGTCTGCGTCCCTGGCTTCTGCAACCCCTCTTCCCCTATCCGGTACTGCCTTATCTCCACCACCGGCTCCCAGGCGAGCCGCGCGGGATCTTGGTGGCGGACCAACTCCGGACGGGTGCGGCAGTCGTACACCACGTACAGCCAGTAGTCGCGGCAAAGGCGCCGCGCCGTGTCGTACTCGTTGCGGGTGAGAAGGGTCGGCTCCCTCCCCCCATGGCCCTTGACCTCGATGAAGCACACGGCGCCGGTGGCGAGGTTGCGGGATCGCAGATCGAATCCCTGGTCCTCCCTGGAGACGTCCTCCGGATCCCAGCCCCGGGCGCGCTCATGGTCCATGGCCACGGCCATGGCGAGGGCCTCCACCTCGTCATCCCGCACGATGTGCGCGCTCCCCCGCGTGCCCTCCTCCGGATAGGGCACCACCCAGGCCGTCGTCAGGTGCTCCACGTCGCCCAGCACACACTGACTCTCCCGGCTCAACCGACGTTCGGCCTGCTCCTTTCGCGCCAGAAGCTCCCGCACGTGTTCCTCCGCCTGGGCCGTGCGGCCGGCGATGCCGGGCGCCCGGGGATCCTCCTGCTGCCGATCCAGCAGTTCACTCAGTTGAAAATTGGCCCGGGCCAGCAGGGCGTCCAAGGAGATCCCCACGTGCTTGACCACCGCACCCACCGCCCGCTCGCGCTCCCCGGCCAACTCCCCCTGCCACGGCACCAGGGCCTGGTTCCAGAGGAAAGCCTCCGCCTGCTCCCGGTCAGGCAGCGTCGTGCCGTTAGGCGGCGTGGCCCCCGGAGCGGGCAGAAGGTCGATGAAGGCCGTAGGTTGGCGTAGCGTCAGTTCACCATCCATGGTCGCCTCCACCACGAAGAGCCGCTGCTGCACCGTCTTGCCGTTGCCGTCCAACACCGCGGCCCGGTACAGGTCCAGCCGGCGGGGTTCCTTGCCCCCCACCTCGTACAGCACCGTGCCCCGTCGCAAGGCCTCCTCGGCCTCCCGCAGGGTTGCCTCGCGCACCACCTCGAAAAGGGGATGGCCCGGCGTCACCCACTCCGCGGTGGGCTGCTCCCGCAGGCGCTCCTTGTCGAAGACCACCTGCTGGTAGCTGTGGCCCAGGTGCCCCCAGCGGGCACGAAAGGCCTCGTCCTGCCCGACCGCCCACAGACGGCGCGGCAGATGGTCGACTCGGAAGCTGCGTCCGTCCCTGCCGAAGGGCTTGACCTGGATCCCGATCAGCGGCGCCGCCTCCCGGAAGAACCCCTCCACCACCTCGGGCACCAGCCGCCGCTCCTTGGCCTCTGCGCGGCTGGCCACCAGGGGAGCCAGGTTCAAGCTGCGCCGGGCGAGCCCCTCCAGGGCCGACTCGGTGATGGCCCGCACCCGCTCCGGGCTGACGGTGCTCACCAGCCGCGCCTCGATGTCCGGCACGCTGGTCTTGCGGGCGTAAAGATCGCGAAACATGCGCTCCAATTGGTTCCCAGGCAGGATCTCCCCGATGACGTCGAAGACGCTCTCGGAACTGAGCTCCTGGCGGATCTCCTCCAGCCGGTCCAAAAGCCGCAGCAGCACCTTGCCCTCCCGGGTGCCCTGGGCCACGAAGTTGTAAACCAGGCAGTCGTGCTCCTGCCCGTAGCGGTGGATGCGGCCCATGCGCTGCTCCAGGCGCACCGGGTTCCACGGGATGTCGTAGTTGATCATGAACCAGCAAAACTGCAGGTTTATCCCCTCGCCTGCCGCCTCCGTGGCCGCCAGGACCTGGGCCGATTCCCGAAACTCCCGCTCGGCGTAGAGGCGGGTGCCCGGGGTGTCCCGATCGCCGATCTTCATGCCGCCGTGGATCTGGCAGACTTTCAAGCCCCACTCCCGCAGCTTGCCGAGCGGCCTGCCGTCCTTGCCGTCGCCCGCCAGGTAGTCCAGGGTGTCCTTGTGCTCGGTGAACAGCAGAAGCTTCATTTGCGGGTCCGCGAAAAGCCTCCCGTCGGTGACCACCTGCCGCAGCTTTTCCAGCTTGCTCTCCACCCCGGCGGCCTCCAAGGCCCGGGCTTGGTCGATGAGTCCCTCCAGTTGGCGGATCTCCTCGCGCAGGTTGGTGGGATCGAAGTGGAGCACCGCCCGCTCCAGGTCCGCCTCGAACTGCTCCCGCTCGGCGTCCTCCAGATCCTCCAGGTCCTCCACTTCCCAGTCCTTCTTCTGCTGCTCCTGCAGGTACTTCTGGGGATTTTTGAGAACCTCCTGCCGGCGCTGCTGCATGCGCTCCAGGCTCCTCCGACAGGCGTACACCGAGCTTGCGAACCGTCGCTGCAGCATGGCCATCAAGAAACCCGTCGCCCTGGCCAGGGGACTCTCCTCCTCGGCCGCCGCCGTAGCCTGCTCCTCCACATAGCGGGTAAGTTCCTGGTAGAACTCCATCTCCCGGCTGGTCATCTCGAACTTGGCCGTGCGCACCTCGCGCCGGGTGAACAGCCGCATCGCCTTGCCGGTTTCGGGGTCCGGGAAGCCGACCAGTGCCTCCTTGGTGCGGCGCAGGTAGAAGGGAGCGGAGTTGCGGGCCATGGCCTCCTCCAGGCTGCGCACATCAGCGTACACGTCCCGGTCCAAGAGCTCCAGGAACAGGCAGAAGTTGTCCTTGTCTCCCTTGTGGGGAGTGGCGGTCAGAAGCAGCAGGTGGTCGGTGCGCTCCCGCAACTCCTCGCCGATCCGGTAGGCCAGGGTCTTCTGCTTGCGGGTGGCGCTCATCTTGTGCGCCTCGTCCACCACCACCAGATCCCAGTGGGGACAGCGCAAGAGGCTGTCCTTGGCGTCCGGGATGCGCGCCACCCAGGGGAGGGAGGTGATGACCTGATTGCGCTCGGCGAAGGGGTTCATGCCGTAGGTGGCCCGCAACTGCTCCCCGCGGACGACCTCGAAGCGCTCCCGGAACTTCTCCTCCATCTCCCGCTGCCACTGGAAAGTGAGGTTGGCCGGGACCACCAGGAGTACCCGCTGCGCCAGCCCCCGCGCCTTCAGTTCCTTGAGCAGGAGACCGGCCATGATGGTCTTTCCCGCCCCCGGATCGTCGGCCAGCAGAAACCGGATGCGGGGAAGGCGCAGAAAATAGTGATAGACCGCCTCCAGTTGGTGCGGCAGCGGATCCACCCGGGCCACGGAGAGGGCGAAATAGGGGTCGTACTCGTAGGCGAGCCCCAGGCGCAGGGCCTCCACCCCGCGCTTGAACAACCCCGGGTCGCCCAAAAAGTCGTTGCCGGCTTCCAAAACCTCCACCTGCGCCAACTGCTCCGTACTCAGGCGGTACTGGAGAAAGCGCTGAGAGCCGGTGCCCACGGCCTCCAGGCGCAGCCCCCCGGCGAAGGGCACCGCCCGGACGACCCGCAGCGTCTCGGGAAAAAAGGGGCCGCGCACGAGAGCATCCGGGGCGATATCCGTCCAGTCGGCCGTTGCCGTCACCGCCTTGCCGATGCAGATATCGACATCATTCGCCGTGTAGGTGGCAACATCCTCCTGCCATCATCCCACCTTCCCGGGGTGCCGATCAACTTTCCTGGCGCTACCTCGTCGGCATCCGTCGCCATCTTTCGACTTTCTGGAGATGATTCCCGCTTGGGTTTTGGGACCGAGGGTCACTTCTCCCCAGCAGCCTGCAGGCTGGCCGCCGCCTCCGTCCCCTGCAGCCCGGCGTAGACCCAGACGACCAGTTGCCTCAAGCTGAGGCGCGGATCCCCGTAGAGCGTCGGCAACCGGAAGCTGTCCACCAAGGCCTGGGGGATCTTGTCCGCGAGGAACACCGTCGGGTCCAGCCCGCGGGCCTCCAGCCACCGCAGCAGATGGATCATCAGTGCCGCCCAACTCCCGGCGTCCACCGTCCGCCAGGCCGCCTCGTCCCGGGAGCGCAGGGCCCGGGCGAAGCCGACGTCCTGCTCCAATTCCGCGGCCTGTCTCGCCGCAGCCTCGTACCGCTCCATGGCCGCGAGCGCCCGGCCGGCGGCCGCGTTCAAACTCGCCTCCGCCTCTCGGCGGACCGAGCGCACCGCCGCCTCCGCCGCCTTGCGCGCCTCCTCCACCCTTTGTCTGCCGCCCGTCGCCACCGCCTGCAAGGCCGCCTCGATCCGCCGCCGCTCCTTTTGCAGCGCCCCGTTGCCCGTCCGCAGCTTCTCCGCCTCCCGGATCAGCTCGTCCCGCTCTTGGGCCTTGGCTCGGAGCACCGCCTCCAGGGAACCGTACTCCCCCAGGGCCTCCGCCAGCCCCTCCGCTAGTTTCTCCGGGGGAAGCTTGAGCCGCATGCCCACGGTGCGCACGGCCAGCACCGTGCTGAAGGGGATTTGCTGCTTCACAAACCATTCGGCCCCTTCCACCGCCTGGGTCTGGACCTTGCTGCGGGCGATGCGCTCCCGGGCGGCGGCCTCGGCTGCCTGGGCCTGCTGTTGGGCCTTCTCGGTCTGCGCCTGGAGGGCGATCAGCCGCCCGTAGTCCTCCGCCGCCTGGAGGAAGCGGGAGGCGGCCTCGGCCGGGGAGACCCCATCTGCCGCAGCCGCCTGGACGAGAAGCCGGCGCACCTTCTCCAACGCCTTCTGGCCGAACCCTGCCGAGGCGAGTTCCTTCGCCTGGTCCAACAGCGCCTGCTGTCTTCCGATCGCCTTCGCCACCTGGGCCAGTTGGCCCTCGGCCGCCTTCAGCCGCGCCTCGGCCTTGCCCGCGCGTCCTTCGGCCTCCTCGGCCGCCCTTCCCGCCGCCTCGCCCTTCGTCCGCAGTTCCTCGATTTGGCGGCGAAGCGCCAGGAACCGAGCCACGGCTTTCGCGGTGGCCCGGGCCAGGGCCGTATACAGCGGCCCCTTGGAGCCGGAGTGCCGTCGCAGCACCTCCTGCGGGTTCGCCTTGCCCTCCAGGGCGGCAAGCAGTTCCTCCTCGATCAAGTCCGTGAGCGGCGTCTCCCCCACCCCCTGTCCGAGAGTGGTGCACATCATAGCGGATGGCGGGGGCATAGGCAAGGGTGAAGCGCGGCGCACCCATTGGGACGAACGGAAGAACGGACGGATGGACGAACTGGTGGACCCGCATGGACGGCTCTTGTGCCATCCGGGTTTCCTCCGGTTCAAGAAATGTCCACGGCTGATCCGGCCGGAACCCCCGGCCTGGACCGATGGACCGACTCTGGACCGCCTCGCAGGGCAAGGAAACGCCGCCTCGGCGGCGAAGAGAACAAGGGGCAAAGCTGCAGACGGTCCCAGCGGAAGGCGATGCGTTTGCCGGTACGGCTCGATCCGAAAAGCTTCGACCGGGAGCGGGATCCCCTCCGGGAGGTTCCGCCCCGCAGGGCGCCCACCGGGGTCCACGCAGGGGGTGTGCTCCCAACCGTCTTCCGGGTGCTTGGCGCCCTTTCCCGCCGGGTGCGCCGGCGCAGGACCGCCGCATCCTCCGAACCAGCGCCGGGACCGGTCCGGAGCACGTCCGCCGCCGGGCGCACCTACCGCCGCTTCCTCTTC
Source organism: Bacillota bacterium (assembly GCA_021810565.1). Classification (GTDB taxonomy): domain Bacteria; phylum Bacillota; class Sulfobacillia; order JAJZIM01; family JAJZIM01; genus JAJZIM01. The sequence continues at coordinate 11,998 of JAJZIM010000026.1, read as the reverse complement.
CGCGCGGCGGCCCTCGTGTTCCTGCTGCTCCTCGCCTATGTCGCGGGCGACCTGAACGGCCTGGGCAAGGTCCTGCGGGCCGGTCCCCAGACCTCCTGGAGCTACCGATGTCAGGTGGGGGCTCAGGTGGCCATCGTCCAAGACTCGGCCGCCTGCACCGCGCTGCGCCGGGAGATCGGGAGCATCTGGCCCCCCGGCACCTTCTGGTACGGCGCGGCGGCGGGAGCCGCCGGCGTCGTTTTCCTCCTCGCCCTTGGCCGCGCCAGGCGGAAGCCGTGACGGAACGGGTTGCAGGAACTGGCTTGACATTCCCTGTGTAGACCCCTACACTGGCCTCAGGATAAGAACGCGGGATCAGTAAGGCGTATCGCTGCGGGAGGAATACCTGGAATGATCTTAGCGCCTGGATACGGCGGCATATCGTCGCTCAGGCCCTCCAGAACCGTTTTGTAGGGCCTCTGATCGACGCAGGAAGGGAAGGGGGATGGAGGATGACCAGGGTGGCCATCTACGCCCGGGTCTCCAGCGACCGCCAGGAGAAGGAGGAGACGGTCCAGAGCCAATTGGCGGCCCTCCGGGAGCACGCCCAAGAGAAAGGCTACGAGGTGATCGAAGAGTACGTGGACGAGGGCTACTCCGGCGCCACGCTTGCGCGGCCCCGGCTGGAGCGGCTGCGGGACGACGCCCGCGCCGGCCGGTTCGAGAAGGTGCTGGTCCACTCCCTGGACCGCCTGGCCCGCAAGCTGGGGGTGCAGTACGTGCTCTTCGAGGAATGGGAAAAAGAAGGCGTCGCCGTGGAGCTGCTCCACGGCCAGCCCGAGGACAATCCCGAGGGGCAACTGCTCCTGGGAATGCAGGGGATCATTGCCGAGTACGAGCGGGAGAAGATCAGCGAGCGCACCCGCCGGGGCAAGCAGTACTGGGCGAAGCAGGGCGCCCTCATGGGCGGCTACGTTCCCTTCGGCTACCGCTACGTGCCGCGGGACGGCGAGCACCGCGCCACCCTGGCCGTGCACGAGGCGGCGGCCACGGTGCGGGAGATGTTCCGCCTCCTGATCGAGGAAAAGCTGTCCTGCCGGGGGATCGCCCGCACCCTCACCGACCGCGCCATCCCCACCCCCGGCGGGGGCGAGTTTTGGCGGGAGTCCACCGTCAACCGCATCCTGCGCAATCCCACCTACAAGGGCATCTTCCTCTACCGGCGCAACGAGTACGTGGAGGGGCCGCAGCCCCAGCCGTCCTACCGCAGGAACCGCAAGACCCGCAAGCGGCCGCGTCCCGAGGAGGACTGGATCGAGGTGGCGGTGCCGCCCGTCGTGGACCCCGACACCTGGGAGTTGGCCCAGCGGCGGCTGGCCGAGAACAGCCGCTTCGCCCCCCGCAACAACAAGCGGCACGAGTACCTCCTGAAGGGCCTCGTCCGCTGCGGCCGGTGCGGGGCGGCCATGTCGGGGGCGGCGAACCACGGCAAGCGCCGCTACTGCTGCAGCGCTTTCGATCCTCAGAGCACGGGCAAGGACAGGCTTTGCCCCCGGCCATCCCGCACCGGGGCCGACGAGCTGGAGGCGGCGGTCTGGGGCAAGATCCTGGAGGTCATGCGCGAGCCGGACATCCTGCGGCAGGCCTACGAAAACAGGCTGGCCCAGGCAGGCGGCGAGGATGCCCGGGAGCAGGAACTCCGGGCGGAAGTCGCCGGCCTAAAGCGCCAGCAGGAGCGCCTATTGGATCTGTACCAAAGCGAGCAGATCGAGCGGGCCGGACTGGACGAGCGCCTGGCGAAGCTGAACCGCCGCCGGCGCGAGGCCGCGGCGGAACTGGAGCAGTGGAAGGCGCGGCGGCAGGACCGGGAACAGGTCGCCGCGCTATTGACCGCCTTCCGGACCTTCTTCAGCCGGGTGAGCGAAGGCCTGGAGGATCTCGGCTTCGCGGATCGGCAGCGGCTGGTGCGCCTCCTGGTGAACCGGGTGGTGGTGGACCTCGACGGAGGGAACGTCCGCATCGAGTTCACCATACCCTTGCCCGCGGACCCAGGCGGCCCCGAGGGCACCCAGAGCGTTGACGTCATATTGCGTTCCATGGGTGGAAACCCGGGCATACAGGGCGGTTCCTCGGTTCTCCGGCGCATCCGGATGGACCAGGATGGTTCCCGTGGGCAGTTGCTGCGCGGGGACCGGCAGGATGCCGCTCTTGAACCAGTGGTACGCCGTTTTGTATTGGATCCCTTGCTGCCTGGCCCAGTCGGATAGCTTCATGGCATTAGTATACAACACCATGAGACGGATTGCAATACTACGGAGACCCTATCAGTTGATAGCCCCCTCGACGCTGAACTCCACCTCCTGCAACACGGACGGCACCTCCTGCCGTCCATGCTACACCTTGCACCCAGGTGCAAGGTCAAGGGCCGCGTTCCTCGATGATTTCGCAGTAGCGCCCGGTGTCCTGGATCCCCCTTGCCGCCCTCTCCCGCAGGGCCGAAAGCTCGCGCAGGAAATCCTCCAGCTCCCGGATCTTGCGCTCCACGGCGGCGGTCTTTTGCTCCAAGAGTTTTGCCACGTACCCGCAGGGACAGGCCCCACCGCGGCGCAGTTGGAGCACCGTCCCGATCTCCTCCAAGGTCAGCCCAACTTCCTGCGCCTGGCGCACGAAGCGAAGAACAGCCTGGTCCTCCGGGCCGTAGTCGCGGTATCCGGCGGCAGTCCGCCGTGGCGCCGCCAAGAGACCCTCCCGTTCATAATAGCGAAGGGTGGACGGTTTCAGTCCCATCGTTTCGGCCAACTTCCCTATCCGCACGGCCCTCCCTCCTCGTTCAAGGGTTCCGCTCCCACGCCCTGACTTGTTGTCCATCCGGTTGACGGGCCATGGCACCTTCACCCCGATGCACTCGGACCGGCGCCCGTCGGGCCCGGGCACGCCGGCCCCCCGGGGAGACCCCTCAACAACCGCGGCGGTGCCGGTGGTGATGCTTCCGATGGTGTCCGTGGTGGTGCTCCTCCTCCCGGTCACGCCCTTCGTGCCGTCGAGCCCTGCGCCCGCCCAGTTCGTCGATCCGTTGCGCCAGTTCCTCGGCCTGCCGCAGCATCTGCTCCGGATCCACCGGCCCAGTCTGGCCCGCCAGCGCCGCCGCCTGTTCCGCCAGGGCCGCCAGTTGAGGGGCCAGTTCCTCGGGAATTTTCCCTCGCCGCAATCGCTCCTCGAGCGCGGCGATGTCCTCCGCCGCCGCCGCGACCCGCTCCGCCGCCCGGTCCAGCAGGCGGTCCCAGGACGCCATGACCTCAAAAGCCGCCGCCAGGGGCGCCGCAGCCTCGTCCAAGGCCGCCTCCCCTCGGATCAACGACTCCTTGGCTGCCGGCAGGTCCCGCGTTCCGAGGGCCTCCTCTGCCCGGCCCAGGGCGAGCTGTGCCGAACGTATCGCTTCCGCCGCCTGCTGTGCGGATCGCGCCGCCTCTTGGGCCACCTCGGGAATGACCCGCCGCCGCTCCCGGGCCTGGGCGACGGCCAAGTCGCGCTGCGCCTCCTGGACAACCCTCAGGCGCTGCCTCGCCGTGGCGAGACGCCCGGGCAACGACCCCGCCAAGTCCAGGACCTCCCTGGCGGAGTCGGCCAGCCGCTCCAGCCGCCCCTCCAAGTCCTCCACCCCTTGGCGCAGCCGTCCGGCATCCCGTTCCGACTCCAATCGGCGGCTCCCGGCGGCCAGTTCCTCCAACTGCGCCGTCCCTTCGGCCATCACCTGGTCGGAAGCTTGCCCCTGCTCCAGGATCCGGCGCACCTCCTCCCGGCCCGCGTCAAGCTGCCGCAGCCTGGCGGGAGCCTTCGCCGCATCTTCCAGCTCCTCCAGCAAAGCGGCGCGTTGCGCGGCGGCCTGGGACATGGCTGCGGGATGGCCCCCCCGCACCGCGGCGGACAAGACTTCCCGGGTCTCCCGCTCCCGCTTCGCCAAGTCGGCGGTGTCGTAGGCCGCCAGGCTCGCCAGGAGGGACGTTCCGTCCCGCCCTTCCAGGGCGCGGCATTGGGTCGCCAACTCGCCGTAGCGCCGCTCCACCCCTTGCCTCGTGCGCACCGCCTGCTCCAACTCGGAGCGGGCCGACCCCAGCCGCCGCGCAGCCTGGGCCAAGCCGTCCCGGGCAGCAGGGACAAGCCGCCGCGCCTGCCCCGCCGCCTGGTCCAGAAGACGGTGCGCGTCGGACACGGCCGCCAGGGACAGCTCCGCCCGGTGGCGGATCTGCGGTGCCTCGGCGTCCCAGTCGGCCCAAAGCCGATACACCTCGGTCTCACGCAGCAAGGCGATGGCCTGGGCCGCCACCTCCTGCGCCTCCCGTTCCAAGCGGAGCCGCGCCGCGCCAAGCCTGCGCCCAAGACTCCCTCGCGCTATGAGCAGGAGCCCGGCCACTGCCGCGGCCCCGGCACCCGCCGCCACCGCTACCGCATCCGCTGGCCCCAACCTCCCTTGATATCGCTTTCCCGCCGACCCCCGGGGTCTTTTCGCCTTCGGCATCCTCCAAACCTTTTTCCCGCTGGCCACCTCGAAACAAAGGCCCCCACCGCAGCGGTGGGGGCGGCCAGCAGTCCTTCCCGACGCCCCGGGCGTCCCCCCCTCCCTAGCGGCCCAACTGCTCCAGGTAGGCGGCCAGGTCCGCGCTGTCCTTGGTCGACAGGCTCATGGACGGATTCCTATCCCCCGCGTCGGTCATGGGGGCCCACACCTTCAGGAAGCCCGCCAGGCGCTGCGGCGTGCCGGCCAACCGGTCCGCGATGCGCGCCAGGGGTGGGTTGACCAGGTGGACCTGGTCTCCGGCGGTACCGTGGCACATGGCGCACTCTTTGCTCGCGAAGAGCGCCTGCCCCCGGGTGGCGTCCCCGGCGGCGGTGACTGCCGGGAGCTTCTTGACCGAGCCGCTCCCCGACCAAATGTAGGCGGCCAAGTACTGGGCCTGAGTGGCGGACAGGTGCATCATGCCCTGGCCCATGCCCCCTGTCTGCCCGCCCATCATGCCGCCGCCCATGCCGTTGACCGGCACCCCCGCGTCGGACATGGGCGCATTGGCCTGGATAAAGGCGGCCAGTTTCCCTTGGGAGCCGGCCAGGGTCTTCACCATGCCGTTGTACGGCTGCTGGAGCAGGTGGATCTGGTCTCCCGCAGGCCCGTGGCACATGGTGCAGGCGGTAGCGAAAAGGCGCTTCCCCGCCACCGCCCCGGCCGACAGGATAGGTTTCGGGGCGGCCTTCTTGGCCGGGGGCCCGCAGGCCGCCAGCAACAAGGCCAAGGGAACGGCCAGAAGAGCCGCGGAACGCAGACGGAGCATGAACGGTTCCCCCCTTTGGATGAGCGTTTTCTGAATATCAAGATAGCATTCCCCCGCCGTCGTCACAAGTACCCACAGCCAAGATCACCCGATATGATACCCATACCTGCCACGGGTATTACGGGGATGTTCCGACCGCGGCCCTCCGGCCTCCTGCGCGGCGATCCTCGCCTCGTCCTCAGAGGCACCCGCCGGTGGCACTGATTTGGCCTGCCTCGGTTGGCTCCCCCCTCGTCGGACAATTTACCGGGCTTTTACCCGCGCTGCATCATCCCCTAACCAGGAGGGTCTAACCTGAGCCTGAGGTTTGAGGGAAGGAGGCACGATGATGGGCGTCGGGAGGTTTCCGTTCCGGGCCGTCTTGCGGGGAGGGCTCGCGCTTTTGATCCGCCACCGGGGCGCGGCAGTCCCACGCCGCTGCGCCGGTTCCGCTGCCGCGATGGCCTGGCGCGGCCCTACGCCTGGGGCGACGTCGGCCGTGAGGAGCATCCGACGCTCCGAAACCATCTGACGGGCGACACTTCCAATCGGAGAGGATGATCGAAATGCGCAACAGGAAGCAATTGGTGACCGCCTTGGTCCTATTGTTGGTCGGCGGCGCGGGACTGCTCTGGCTGTATTCCTCCACCGGCGAAGCGGCAGGCCTCCTCGGGAGGGGTTACCCATCCGGAGGCCTCGGGGGTCGCGCGGCTCCGGGAGATTTCCTGGGGAACGGCGGAATGATGGGCGGCGAGGGCGGCTATGGAGGCATGATGGGCGGTATGCTGGGTGGTTACGGTGCCAACGGCCGCAACCTTTTGGGCAACTCCCAGCTCACCGCCCTGGTGCGCCGCGGTGAGCAGGGGGCCAAGCTGGACGCCAAGACCGACACGGTGACCTACACCGGCAGCAGCGTCACCCTGGTAGCCCTGGCCTCACCCCACGGCAAGCCCAACATGACCTGGGAGATCGACGGTCTGGTCAACCCCACCGTGCGGGTGAACCCCGGCGCCCGGGTCAAGGTGGAGCTGGTCAACACCGACTGGGGCTATCTGCACGGCTTCGAGTTGACCACCACCCCGCCACCGTATCCTTTCATGGCCATGATGGGGATCAACAACGACTTCCTGGTGATGCCCCTGCCTCCCCGCACCAGCAAGGACCTCGCCACGGCCCAGTACTACACCCGCAGCTCCAGCTTCACGGCAGCGTCGGGCACCTATTACTATATCTGCCCAGTCCCCGGCCATGCCGCCGCCGGCATGTTCGGCAAACTGGTGGTTGGTTGAGGTAGATCGGGATCCCATCTGTGCACAAGCCACGGTTTAGATCCCGTGGCTCTTTCCTGCTTTCCTGCTCCAGCTTGACGCCTGCCCTTCCTGCCACTATAATTCGTAGTGTGAGGTGATGCCGGTGTCCCTGCGGGTATTTCGTTTCAGCGGGCAAGGCGGCGTCGACCGGGTCCTGGGTTCCCTGGAGTCCAAGGTCATGGAAGTGGTCTGGGAGCGCAAGACCACCTCCATCCGCGAGGTCTGGGAAACCTTGAACCCGAAAAGCCCGCTGTCCTTCAACACGGTGATGACCGTTATGAACCGCCTGGCCGCCAAGGGGATGCTCACCCGAGAGGGTGAGCCGGGCGGCTACCGCTTCCAGGCCCGGGAGAGCCGGGAGGCCTTCCTGGCGGGGATCGCCCGGAAGGTCAGTGCGGCCCTGGTGGAGGATCTAGGGCAGGCGGCGGTGGCTCCCTTCGTGGACGCCCTGGGCCGGGCCGATCCCGCCGCTCTGGACCGCCTGGAGGAACTGTTACGTCGCAGGAGGGAACGGGGTTGAACAGCGGCTTCCTACATCTGGTCCGCTCCCACGAGGCGGCCGCGCTGCTGCTCGTGGCCGCCGCCACGGCGGGGATCACCCTCCCCCTCTACAATGCCACCGTGATCCAAGCTTGCCTCCTCTTTGGACTGGATCCTGTCTCAGGCGTGCTGCTCAGCTGGCTGCCGCCGACCCTGCTCCTTCTGGGAGCGGGCCGCAGCCTCGGCCGCCAACTGGTCGCCACCCGCCGTTTGCGTCGGTTGTTGGCGGCGGGGAGCCCCTTCGGGACCGGGGCCGACACCCTCGTGCTGGAGGCGCCCTCGCCCTTGGCCTTCACTTGGGGCTTCCTGCGACCCCGCACGGCTATCAGCCGCGGCATGCTGGAGCTTCTTCCTCCGAGGGAACTGGCCGCCGTCTTGGCGCATGAAGCCTGGCACCGCCGGCGACGGGACCCGTTGCGCCTCCTCTTGATGCGGACCCTGGCAGGGGCCTTTTGGTTCCTTCCGACCTCCCGGCCGCTTTTGACCGGCTACGAACTGGCCCTGGAGTTAGCCGCGGACGAGGCCGCCCTGCGGGACGCCGGTCGTGATCCCTTGGCCGGTGCCATACTGCACTCCGCCCGTCTCGCCAACGCCGGGGCAGCCGACTTCGCCGGTGGGGCCTTGGAACCACGGCTGGCTGCCGCCCTGGGCGAGGGCTACCACCCGCCTGGGCTGTGGCCAGCGGTCTTCAGGGACGGTAGCGTCCTGGCGGCTAGTCTTTTGACCCTGCTAAGTTCCTGTCGCTGAAAGGAGGCGATGCGGATGCGCCTGAACATCTCCCCCGAGGCGCGAGAGTTAATCGCCCGCAAGGGAGGTAGCGCCACCGTGGAGGCGCCCCGTTTGGAAAGCGAGGGCTGCTGCAAGACCACCCTGGTGCCCGCCAGGATCCGATCGGGGAAGCCACGTAGGGCCGAAGCTTACCGGATCGAGCAGCAGCACGAGTTGACGATATTTGTGCCCGACGACCTTCAACTGGAAGGGGAAGGGCTGCGCATCACGGTGGCTCGGCGTGCTTTGGGCCTGCGGGAATTGGTGGTGGAGGGCGTGGGGATCCCGGCACCGATCACCCGCTACCTGGAGGAGGAACGGGAACTGGGGCCATCCATGGTCCGCCTGCGCCGTGGTCAGGGTCCGGAATAGCGGTTAACCCATCCCCGCCTTCAGCAGTAAGCGTATGCCCTTTTACACTATCCATTGTAGTGCTGGGAGGTGTCCCACCTTGCCCCACATTACTTGGTGGCTGGCCCTGGCCGGCGGCTTCGTCTCCTTCGTCTCTCCCTGCGTGCTGCCGCTGGTGCCCACCTACCTCGTCTACCTGACCGGTTCCTCCGCCGAGGAGCTGGCCGGGATGTCCACCGCGGCCCGTTCCCGCCGCCTGTTGCCTAACGCCCTGGCCTTCATCTTGGCCTTCTCCCTGGTCTTCGTGGCCATGGGCCTCAGCGCCACGGTACTGGGTCGTTTCCTCCAAGAGGAGAAGCTGCTGTTGGAGAAGGTGGCCGGGATCGTCGTGGTCCTCTTCGGGCTTTGGCTCTTGGGTGCTTTCCGGCTGCCGCTGCTCATGCGGGAGTGGCGCTGGGGCTACCGTCCAGGCAAGGCTAGGCCCGCCAACTCCTTCCTGTTGGGTATTGCCTTCTCCTTCGGCTGGACGCCCTGCGTGGCCCCCATCCTGACCGCCATTCTGCTGGTGGCCGGCTCCAGCGGCAGGATCGGCACAGGAGCGTCCCTCCTGGCCCTATACTCCGCAGGTCTGGCCCTGCCCTTCTTGGCCATGGCCCTTGTGCTGCATTGGATCCTGCCCCGTCTGGCCAGCTGGGGGCGGTTTCTGCGCTGTTCTCAGATGGCCGCCGGCACGCTCCTGGTGGCGGTGGGCGTGCTAATGTACCTGGGCTTCTTCATCTACCTGCAGGGACTGGCCGGCACGGTGACCTTGGGATGATCTACCCGGCAGTGATCCAATTGGGTCCCTTGATCTTCTCCCGCTTCGCCCTCTTCCTCCTCCTGGGAGCCCTGGCGGCCTTGCTCCTGGCCGATCGGGAGGGCCGCCGGGCCGGCTTGGCCCGGGGGGCAGCGCCGGACGTTCTGGCCTCCGCCCTCCTAGGCGGCATCCTGATCGGCAAGCTCCTGCCCCTGTTGCTGTCTCCCGCAGCCCTCTTGGCCGGGCCGGCGGCCGTGCTGGCCGCTTCCTGGAGCCCGCTGGGCGGCCTTTTGGGTGCGCTGGCCGCGGGGGCTTGGACCCTCCGCCGTCACCGTCCCACCCTGCCGCTCTTGGACGCCTTGACCCGGCCCCTGGCCCTGGCCGGGTCCGTGTCCTTCTTGGGCTGGGACCGCTACGGCCCCCCCACCACCCTGCCCTGGGGAATCCCCGTGGGGCACCTGCACCTCACCCCTGTGCCCTACCTGGCGGCCACCGCCTCGCTCGTCGTGTTGGCCGCCGTGGGCCTGGTGCGGGGACGGCCGGGCAGCCGCCTGTTGGCCCTGGCCGCCGGTGGTCTGGCCGTCTTGGCCCTAATCGACTACATCGGCCCCCCTTTCCTGCCCCCCGCCTGGCCGGCCGCGCCCGCAGCCGTCGGCATCTGGCTGGCTTGGACCAAAGGAGGTCTGGACATGCGCCGACGACTCTGGCTGATCATTCCCCTCGCCCTGGTGCTGCTGGCCGCGGCCGGCTTGCTGGTCTACCAGGGCCTTTCCCCCGCCCCGACCGGCTCCGCAGCGGCAGGCAGGCCGTCGGTGGGACCACTGCCCGGTATGCGGGCTCCTGGGTTCACCCTGGAGGACCTGTCCGGTCATCCGGTGTCCCTGGCCTCCTTGCGCGGCCACCCGGTCTACATCAACTTCTGGGCCACCTGGTGCCCGCCCTGCCGCGCCGAGGTGCCGGCCCTGAAGCAGATCTACGCCCGCTACGGCCACCGGGTGGACTTTCTGGCCATCGCCGAGGGGGGCGAGACCGCGAGCCAGGTGCAAAGCTTCGTGCGCCAGCACGGAATCAAGTACCGGGTACTCTTGGATCTGCATAGCCGGGTGGGCACCAACTACTTGGTGGATGCGCTGCCCACCCACGTCTTCATCACCCCGCAGGGCACGGTGGAGAACCGGGTGGTGGGGGGACTGCCCTCCTTCGCCTTGATCCAGCCCTATATTCGCCAACTGCTGCGCGGCGAAAAAGCGAAATGAACAACTCCCTGCGGATGTTACTCCCGCTGGGGGCCAGCCTGGCCGTGGTCCTGGCCGGGTGCGGCGCCAGTTCCCCTTCCCATGCCTGGTCCTCCCTCGGCCTGCCGCAGGGAGCCATGCCGCAGACCCTGGCCCTAACCCCCGGAAAGCACCCCTTCCTCTACCTGGGCACGTCCTCCGGCGTCCTGAGGAGCCGCGACGGCCGTTCATGGAAGGCCGCCGGGCTCTCCGGCAAGAGCGTGCTGCACTTGGCGGTGGACCCGCGGGATCGTCGGGTTCTCCTGGCGGCCACCCTCCAGGGCCTCTACCGCAGCACCGACGGTGGGCGCCGCTGGATTCGGGCGAAGACCTCCGGCTCCCAGGCCTTCCACCAGGCGATCTTCGACCCCGGCAACCCCTCCTCAGCCTTCGCCGGGGTCTGGGCCGAGGGCGTTGCCGGGCCCACCCTCTGGGCAAGCCATAACGGCGGCATATCCTGGCAGCCGGTCGCCGGTCTGCCCCGCGCGGACATCGACGCCCTGAGTTTCTCCCCCGGCGACCGGCGCCTGTATGTGGGCACCTACGGCTACGGACTCTTCGTCACCACCAATGCAGGGAAGGCATGGCGGGCTGTGAGCCGGGGCCTGCCCCTGCATACGGACATGACCCACCTGGCCATCGATCCGGCCGATCCCCAACTGCTCTATGAGGGCACCCACCAACGTGGCATCTACCGCAGCCGCAATGGTGGGAAGAGCTGGCAGGCGGTGAACCGTGGTCTGGAATCCGCCCTGGACATCCACGCCCTGGCGGTGGATCCCCGCAACCCGTCCATCCTCTTCGCGGGGGACATGGACAACTCCGGCGGCGCCTTCGTCAGCCGGGACGGCGGCCGCCGTTGGACCGCTTACGACCGCGGCCTAGGATCACATAGCCTGAACTCCTTCGTCGTTGATGCCACCGACGGAAAACTCTATGCCGTCACCATGAACGGCCTCTACTGGCGTCCCTTGCCCGGCGCGTAGCTCAACCAGTCAAGAAAGGGTGATCGCCGTTGGACCTGCGCTACCTTAATCCCTATGCCTTCCACCTTGGCCCCATCGGCGTGCACTGGTACGGCATCTTCATGGTCCTTTCCATGGCCCTGGGGGCCTGGTACCTGTACCGGCGGGGCACGGCGGCGGGGATCGAGGGCGACTTCCTGGTCAACGCGGCCACCTGGGCCGTGGTGGGCGGCGTGGTGGGTGCCCGCTTGGTGTTCGTGCTGGCCAACGACCCGCAGTGGATCTGGCAGGACCCGGCGCAGATCCTGCGGGTCTGGCAGGGCGGCCTGGCCTGGGACGGGGGCCTTTTGGGCGGGGTGCTCACCGGTTGGTGGTACCTGGCCCGCCACGGGCACCGGGCCAGCCGCTTTCTGGACTGGGCGGTACCGGGGCTGGCCCTGGGTTACATCCTGGTCCGGGTCGGCAACATCTTCAACCACGAGGTGCTGGGACGCCACGCCCTGATGTTCCACCTGGAGCGCTGGCCGGCCCAGCCCATCGGCTCCACCATCGGTCTGATCCTGCTCCTGCGCTATTTCTACCTGGAGCGCAGGCAGCTCCCGATAGGCTACCAGTTCTGGTCCTTCTCCTTCTACTACCAATTGGGCCGGGGGCTGGTGGAGGAGACGGTGCGCAACAATCCCCTCTACCTCATCCATTACGTGAACCCCAC
>JAJZIM010000025.1 GCA_021810565.1 Bacillota bacterium | reverse complement strand
ACCGACGTAAGACGCGGGCGGGGAAAAACCCCGTCTGCGCACAGGTCGATGAGCCAGGAAACTCCGGGGGCGACCCCGGAAACCCCCGCCTCAAGCCGCACGGCTTAGGCGGGGGGAGAGTTCATGTGCCGCTCCACGAGGTTGTGCGGGTCCATGGGCGTGCCGCGCTTCGTGCAGAACACCCAGTCCTTCCCGCGCCACCGCGCGCCGGCGCGAAGCCGCTCCTCGTTCTGGGCGGCCATGTGCCTTCTCAGGATGGCGAGCAGATCGTCGTCCAAGGGGGCGGCCCTGCGGGACTTGGCGGTCTTCAAATCCTGGATCGTGGGCCGCCCGTCAACCAGGGCCAGCTGCCTTTGCACCATGAGCACCCCCGCATCCCGGGCGCTCCCGTGCGAAATCCAAAATCCGCCGCCGCAGGCCTGCCCGCATTGGCCCTCCTCCCTCCCGAGACGATTCCGCGGTTCATGAGACGATTGTGGCGCAGAAAGCCCCCGGCGCGTCGCCGGAGGCTTTGGATTTCAAGGGCATCCCGGCCCGCCCTAATCAGCAATGGTATCCGGGACATACCACAATACCTAGCAATTGTACGTTATTCTACCAGTCCATAAGACCGCATTCAAGGACACCTCAACGATTGTGAACAAAGCTCATTAACTGGCTATCTAATTCTGGGCAGTTTACCAGTATGTATCTAAGTTTCTGGAACAGCAGGATACACGGACTCCACAAACGACTTAAACCTTTGTATAAACAAAAACATTTCCGTATCACGTACAGGTTCTATCATCTTGAACCTGTTTTCAAGATCGTTTTTGGTTACTCCGAATTTTTCCATGACCTTATTGGCGTCAGCCTGATCGCTTGACGTTCCACGCCGAAGTTTGCTTATCACATAATCGGCGGGATCTAGCACACAGAGCCTCACTTTGTCCCGCTCTATGGTTGTTTTTATTCTATTTCGATAACCTACAGGCATAGGAATCACAGACCACCTATCTATGCTACTACCAAAATTGGCCGGAATACCTATCTCACTAAGCACCTTTTTAATGATGTCAAATAGGCGTGCACTTAAACGCTCGTCATTGGTACTGAATTCAAAGTCAAGATCATACGTATATTCGTCAGGAAGATCGTAAAATGGCAATGCACTTCTGCCAATAACTATAATCGTTACTGGAATTTTGTACTCTGAAAGCCTATTCACAAGAATTTCGTATAAAGCCCTCATAGTAAACAACCTTTCTAAAGCTTCTTAGATCCGTTCTAAACTCCTCGTTGCCAATATCATATGGTGCTACTTGCTCTAGTTCCCTGTTTATAACACCATTGACCGTAAGCTCGCCTTTGAAAGCGTGATACCAAGCCGCAGCCTTTTCAATTTGATCTGCATACTCTCCGGTATCTTTTAAGTGCTGCACCAAAGCTTCATTCAAAATGAGTTCAAGCCATAGGTACTTTAGAGATATCGCTGTTTTTAAATCCTCTAAAGTGAGTTCTTTGCCTTCGTATTTTTCCAGTATTTTAAACTTTACGGGGGTTAATACTGTAATATCCAACCCATCCGGAGCGCCAGCCATGTTCGTCACCCCCTTCTGCGACTCGCGAGGACAGTTGCGTAATTCTTGGTCGGTTCGAGTGCCACCTCTCCATTGCCGCCGCTCGCGCCTGGTGAAGTAAATGCAGATAGCGGTCCTCCGTATCAGCGCCCTGGCCGTTACGCCGATGAACGGCTCAAAGTCCCCGGCGTCCGCCGCGGCCAGGGCGTCCAAATACTCGCGGCGGTTGCCGCTGACGTATAGAGCCGGCGGATACCCCCCGCATATCAGCATGAGACTTGTCAAAAGCCTTGCCACGCGCCCGTTGCCGTCCGGAAACGGATGTATCCGCGCTTTTTGGGAAGAGCATACCTTGCCGCCTCCGCTCCGTCAAGCCCGTCCGGGGCTTGGGCGCCGGCGCCAACGATGGCCCGCCCGCTCCCGCCGGCCGCTTTGCCCACTCCCGCTTCGCTTCGGCGCCCCGGACGCGGCCTTTTCGTCAGCACCCAGACAGGCAGTTGGGCAGCACCGTGAAGTTCGCCTGCTGGTCCACAGTCAGGGTCACCCAGGCCGTCCTCTGGATGCCGGACGGCCAGATGGCCGTGAAGCCGACGGAGTAGCTGCCGGGCGGCAGGATCTCCGTCCACTGGCCCGTCCAGTTGCCGTTGCCCGCCGACGTCAGATCCACCACCTGGTCCGGGAAGCCGGGGAGGTACTGGCTGGTGGGGAAGGTGGCCTGCACCTGGGACGCCGTAGCGTAAGAGCCGAGCCAGCTCGGCGCGGTCGTCGTGGCGGACAGGCCAAGCACCTGACCCTTGACCGCAGGATCTGGGGAGATCTGGGCCCTAACGGCGTACACGGACGTCAGGTTGGCCTGACCGGGTTCACCACCCCAAATGCAGCCCGATCCACCCACCCCCCAACATGACGGAGTCCGGGGCGTCGGGCTCGGGATGAAGCCGCCACAGCTACCATAGCACACGGGGCTGGGGCCGGGGTTCCAACTGCCGCCGCCGGTGTTTGGCGTGTTGAGGGTCACGCTCACCGTCTCGGTGGACCCGTTGTAGGTGGCGGTGCCGCCGGGGATGGAGTCGCCGGTGCCGTGGGTGTAGAAGGCGCTTGATATGATCCACTGGCCGTCGATGTTTTGCAGGTTGGCATTTTGGAACCGCTGGGTTAGGCCTTTTGCCCGGCGGCATCATCCGCTCAACTTTTTATCGGCAGCGTTCGATAAAAGGTAGAGACAGGCAATTGAGGCTCGGACCGGCGGAGGTGAGGGAATGGGAGCCAAGAGATGGAGGCCGGCGGCGTTCTTTTTCGGCATCTACGCGGCCCTGATCGGGGTCCAATGGCTGCCGCAGCGGGGACTGCGCCTGGCCTTGGTGGCGGTGCTGCTGTCATTGTCGGTGGCCGGTCTGCTCCTTTTGGCCTTGGCGCTGCGGCGCATCGCCGGGTTGTCGGTACGCGACTCCCTTACGGGCTTGCACAATTTTCGCTTCTTCAACTGGTATCTGCAGCAGGAGGTGGCCATGGCCCAGCAGGACCGGCGCCGGCTATGCCTGTTGGTGGCGGATCTGGACGACTTCAAGCGGTACAACGACCTTCACGGGCACCACGCGGGAAATGAACTGCTGCGCCGCGTGGCGCGCATCCTGGCCGATTCCACCCGCTCCCGGTCGGACCGGGTGGCACGCTTCGGAGGCGACGAGTTCGTGGTCCTGTTGATCGGGGTGTCGCAGAGCACGGCGGAGGAGGTGGCCCGGCGGATCCGCACGGCCACGACGGGACTGCCGGGCGGAGCGCGCCTCAGCATCGGCGTGTGCGAGTACCAGGGGGAATCGGCGGAGGAATTCTTCCGCAAGGCCGATAGGGCCATGTACGAGGCCAAGGGTCGCGGCGCCGGCGCCCAGTTCCCCGAAGGGAGTACGCGGGAATCGTGCTTTTGAGCCATTGCTGCTCCGAGCGGCTCCGGGTAGAATAGGGACCGTAAGGAAAAGATGTTGGTTTGCCTCCGCAAGGAGGGATATCTTTTCCGCCCCACCTTCTCTCTTACCGGCCGGTGACGGCCGGCTTTTTTTATGTCGTCCTTGGGACTTCCTTCCGCAAGCATGCCGCCCATCCCCGGGCATATAGATGAACCAATTCCGGGGAAAGGGGCCGAAGAGGGTGAAGGATCACATCTGGAAACGGGTCTTGGAGGTCAGCAACCACATCCTTAACACCCGGGACACGGTGCGCGATACGGCCAAGAGCTTCGGGGTCAGCAAGAGCACGGTGCATAAAGACGTCACGGAGCGGTTGCCGAAGATAAATCCCCAGCTGGCCGCCCAGGTGAAAAACATATTGGAGTTCAACAAGGCGGAACGACACCTGCGGGGGGGCGAGGCCACCCGAAAGAAGTTCATGGCCATCCACTGAACAAAAAAATTCCGGGGGAAAAGAGGAAGGCTAGGTTATTTGTCGAAGAACATTTCATCCTGTCCGCGGACGAGGGGTGCGGTATTGGAGATAGGAATCGACCTCGGCACGGCCAATGTGCTGGTGTACCAGAAGGGCAAGGGCATAGTGCTGCAGGAGCCCTCGGTGGTGGCCACCGACAAGGAGACGGGCAAGATCTTGGCCATCGGGGAAGAGGCCAGGAGGATGCTGGGCCGCACACCGGGTAGCATCGTGGCCAGCCGTCCCATGCGGGACGGGGTCATCGCCGACTATGAGGTGACCCTGGCGATGCTGCAGCATTTCATCGGCCATGCGGTGGGTAAGCGGCTGCTGCTGCGCCCGCGGGTGATGGTGTGCATCCCGGCGGGGGCCACCACGGTGGAGCGTCGGGCCGTGCGGGATGCCGGCCTGCAGGCCGGTGCCGGGCAGCTGCAGTTGATCGAGGAGCCCTTGGCGGCGGCCTTGGGAGCCGGCATGGACGTGTCCAAGCCCGCAGGGTGCATGGTGGTGGACATTGGGGGAGGCACTACCGATGTGGCGGTGCTGTCCTTGGGAGGGATCGTGGTCTCCCAGTCGGTGCGGGTGGCCGGGGACGAGATGGACGAGGCCATCGTGCGCCAAATGAAGCGCTCCCACAACCTGATGATCGGCGAGCGTAGCGCTGAGGAGCTGAAGATCAGGGTTGGCACGGGGTGGCCGGGACACCGGCGGGAGATCCTGGACGTGCGGGGGCGTGACCTGGTCACCGGCATGCCGCGCACCTTGGAGATCACCTCCGATGAGGTGTGCGACGCCTTGCGGGAAGCCCTGGCGGCGATAGTGGAGGCGGTCAAGCAGGTGCTGGAGCGTACTCCGCCCGAGCTGGCGGGGGATGTCATGGACCAGGGCATCGTGCTCACCGGCGGGGGATGTCTTTTGGACGGAATCGACACCTTGCTGGCCCACGAGACGGGGATCCCGGCTTTTCGGGCGGACGACCCCATCACCTGTGTGGTGCGGGGCACGGGCAAGGCCTTGGATCATGTTCTGGAGGACAACCACCTGGTGGTGCTGCGCAAGGTGATGGGATGACGGGGGAAGGGGGAAGAAGCGGATGATCAGGGGCCTGTACACCTCCGCTGGCGGCATGCTGGCGGACATGACTCGTTTGGACGAGGTGGCGAACAACCTCGCCAACGTGAACACGCCCGGCTTCAAGAACACCCAGGTCAACCTGCGACAGTTCCCGGCGCTCCTGGTGGGGCGGCTGGGCCGGGGCGGCTTCACCACCCTGGGTCCTCTGGGAACCGGGGTGACGGTGAGCCACAGCTGGACGGATTTCGCCCAGGGCAGCCTGCGCCACACGGGACACAGCCTGGATCTGGCCGTCGAGGGCAACGGCTTCTTCGCCGTCCAAACGTCCGCCGGCACCGAGTACACCCGGCGCGGCGACTTCACCCTGGACGCCCAGGGTCACCTGGTGACGCAAAGCGGCAATTTCGTCCTGGGAACCAATGGCCAGCCTTTGACTTTGCCTGCGGGGCGGCCCCAGATCTCCGGAAGCGGGACCGTCACCGTGGGGGGAAACACGGTGGGACAGATCCAACTGGTCTCCTTCGCCTCCCAAAGCGGTCTGACTCGTGCCGCCGACGGCAACTTCGTGGCCACGGCGGCATCGGGGCCGCCCGCGGCGGCTACGGGACGCATCCGGCAGGGCTTTCTGGAGGAGTCCAACACCGCTTTGGTCAGTACCACCTCGCAGATGCTGGAGGCCTTCCGCGCCTACGAGTCCAACCAGCAGGCGCTCATGACCCAGAAGACGACCCTCGACGCGGCGGTGAACCAGGTGGGGAAGGTCTGAGGGGAGGCGACCATCGATGCTGCGGATGATGGAGCTCGCCACCACGGGTTTGGTGGCCGAGCAGCGGTCCCTGGATGTGAACGCCAACAACATGGCCAACCTTCAGAGCTTAGGCTTCAAGGCTGGCCGAGCCGACTTTCGCGATCTTTTGTACCAGACCGTGAACGGCGCCGTGGTCGGCAACGGGGTGGGAATGGCGGCCACCCAGACCTCCTTCGCCCAAGGAGCACTCCAGGTCACCAGCGTGCCCACGGATCTGGCCATCCAGGGCCGGGGCTTCTTCCAAGTCCAGCTGCCCAATGGCTCCACCGGCTACACCCGGGCGGGACACTTCCTGCCCGACGCCAACGGCAACCTGGTAAACCCCCGGGGCTACTACCTCCTGGGCAGCGCCGGCAAGCTGACTTTGCCGGCGGGCTACACCTCGGTGACGGTGTCCGCCCACGGGGCGATCACCGCCAAGGTCAACGGCCAGCCCCAGGCGGTGGGTCAGCTGTCCCTGGCCGACTTCGTGAATCCCCAGGGGCTGCAGGATGCCGGGGGAGGCATCTTCCTGGCCACGGCCAACTCGGGAACCCCCCAGACCGGCACCCCGGGACAGGGAGAGCTTGGAGTGGTGCGCCAGCGCGCCTTGGAGCAGTCCAATGTGAGCATGACCCAAGCCATGTACCGACTGATCACCGAGGAGCGGGCGTACCAGATGGACGGCATGGCGGTGCAGGTGTCCGGCAAGGTCTACACCTTGGCCAATCAGGTGGGAAGCTAGCCCCAGGATGAATCTGCAGGAGATCATGGCCATCATTCCACACCGCTACCCCTTCTTGTTGGTGGATCGGATCCTGGAGCTGGAGCCGGGCCGGCGGGCGGTGGGGCTCAAGAACGTGTCGGCCAACGAGCCGTATTTCCAGGGCCATTTCCCCGGCCACCCCATCATGCCCGGGGTGCTGGTGTTGGAGGCCATGGCGCAGGTGGGCGCTTTGATGATCCTCTCCACGGAGGAGCACCGGGGCAAGCTGGGCCTGTTCGGCGGGGCGGATCGGGTGCGTTTTCGCCGCCAGGTGCTGCCGGGAGACCAGTTGCGCATCGAGGTGGACCTCGTCCGCATGCGGGGCGATCTGGGGAAGGGGGCGGCCAAGGCCTTCGTGGGGGAGCGACTGGTGGCCCAGGCCGAGATCACCTTCGCCGTCACCGCGCCTTGACCCGTGAGAAGGCCTATGGTAGAGTGGGTCTGGAACCAGGCTCGGCTTCCGAGGGCGGGGGCGGGTCGGTTCGATTTTTTGCTGGGGGGATGCTTGCTTTGCGGCGCGTGCTTTTCACCTCCGAATCGGTGACCGAGGGCCATCCGGACAAGATGGCCGATCAGATATCCGACGCCATCCTGGACGCCATCCTGGCCCAGGACCCCAACGCCCGGGTGGCTTGCGAGACGCTCTTGACCACGGGGCTGGTGCTCTTGGCGGGAGAGATCAGCACCAACTGCTATGTGGACATGCCCCGGGTGGCCAGGGAAACCGTGCGCGGCATCGGCTACACCAGGGCCAAGTACGGGTTCGACGCGGACACCTGCGCCGTGCTGACCTCCATCGACGAGCAGTCCCCCGACATCGCCCAGGGGGTGGACGAGGCCATGGAGAGTCGGGAGGGCGAGGAGGAGCGGGAGCTGGGGGCGGGAGATCAGGGCATGGTCTTCGGCTTCGCCTGCGACGAGACGCCGGAGCTGATGCCCCTGCCGATATCCCTGGCCCACCATCTCACCCGGCGTTTGGCCGAGGTGCGCCGCAACGGGGAGTTGCCCTACCTGCGACCGGACGGGAAAAGCCAGGTGACGGTGGAGTACGTCAACGGCAGGCCCACGCGCGTGGACACGGTGGTGTTGTCCGCGCAGCACAGCCCTGAGGTCAACCAGCACCAATTGGCCGCCGACCTGCGGGAGCGGGTGGTGTCCCGGGTGCTGCCGGAACAGCTCCTGGACCAGCACACGCGGATCCTGGTGAACCCCACGGGCCGCTTCGTGGTGGGGGGGCCGCAGGGGGACACGGGGCTTACCGGGCGCAAGATCATTGTGGACACCTACGGCGGCTATGCCCGGCACGGCGGCGGCTGTTTCTCCGGCAAAGATCCGACCAAGGTGGACCGTTCAGGGGCGTATGCGGCCCGCTGGGTGGCCAAGAACGTGGTCGCGGCCGGCCTGGCTAGGCGCTGCGAGGTGCAGATCGCCTATGCCATCGGGGTGGCGCATCCGGTGTCGTTGCTGGTGGACACCGCGGGCACGGGGGTGCTGCCGGATGACCGCATCGAGGAGTTGGTGCTCCGCCATTTCGACCTGCGTCCGGGGGCCGTCATCCGCCAATTGGACCTGCGCCGACCCGTCTATCGGGCCCTGGCCGCCTATGGACACTTCGGGCGGACGGAACTGGACGTGGCCTGGGAGCGCACGGACCGGGCGGCGCTGTTGCGGGAGGAAGCCGGCAGGGTCGCCGCCGGCGCCTAGAGGGGGGATCGACCTTGCCTTTGGGTAACTGCGCCGCCTGCGGCAAGGTGGCCTTCGTGGGAGCGCGGGGCCTGTGCCCCGCCTGCCTCAAGCAGGAGGACGAGGATTTCGACCGGCTGCGGGAGTTTTTGGCGCGGGAGCCCCAGCTGACGGTGGAGGAACTGGCCGAGCGCAGCGGCCTGGACGAGGGGCGGATCCTGCGTTTCTTGCGGGAAGGCCGTCTGATCATGTCCCAGGCATCCTCGCCGTTGCGCTGCCAGCGGTGCGGGGAGCCGATCCCGGGGGGGCGCTTCTGCCCGCGCTGCCTCAGGGAGCTGGAGCAGTCCCTGCGGGGGCCGCAGCCTCAGGACAAGAGCAGCCTGCACATAGCGGACAGGATCAAGAGAAAGTGAGAGATAGATAGCCGATAGGAGCTGTTGTCAGGGCCTCTTGCCTTTAGACGGGTTCATTTTGTTTGTTTTGGCCCTACAGGAACGTTGCACAAAAATCGAGGAAATGAGTGGATGGGGAAGACCCCAGGAAGGGCGGGAGGGACGGGAGATGATGATCTCCGGTCGGCAGATCGATCAGGTGTTGCACGTGTACATCCAGCAGGAGAGCCAGGGTAAGCAAAGACCCGGCGGGACCAACGCCCAACCGGTGGATTCCCTGACCCTGTCCCAACGTGGTCAGGAGGTGCAGAAGGCCAAGCAGGCCCTGGCCAACGCGCCGGAAGTGCGCCCGGGGAAGGTGGCTGCCTTGCGCCGCACGGTGGCTCAGGGTACCTATCATCCTCCGGGTAGGCAGGTGGCCGAGAAGATGCTGGGCCGCAGCCTGGTGGACCGTCTGGCCTAGGACACGGCGCTCACGGTCGCAAGACCGAGCGATCGCGGCGGGAGGTGCATGCCTTGCGGGAACTGAAGGCCATTTTGACGCAGGAGTTGGAGGCCTACACGGCGCTGACCGACCTGGCCGGCAAGCTGCAGGGTGCCCTTCTGGGAGGCAAAATCCAGGAGATGGAAGACATCCTGCGCGGTGAGCAGTTGCTTTTCACGCGCATCGGAGAGTTGGAGCGGGAGCGCGGGCGTAGCGAGGAGTCGTTGCGGCAAGAGCACGGCGAATCACCGGCGGAAGCGGTCGGCGAGCGCACCATCGTGTGGTGGGCGGAGCAGTTGCCCGAACGGGAGGGTCGGCAACTGTTGAGCCTGCAACGGCGGTTTTTGGGTCAGATGGAGCGGTTGCGGGACATCAACCGGCAGAACGAGGAACTCATCCGCCAGTCCATGACCTACGTGTCCTTCGTGATGGAGCTGTTGGGCAGCGGCGCCGCACCGGTGGCCTACGGCCAGGATGGGGAGTGGCCGCAACGCGACAAGAAGAGCTTTTTGGATCAGAGGGCGTGATGGGGAAGTCGACGGCGCGGCGGCAACTGGCCGAGATCATGGAGGGCACCTTGGAGGAGATCCGGGCCTGCCGGCAGATCCGCAACCTGGCCGTCGTGCAGGCCCAAGCCCTGCGGGACGGGCGGGTCGAGGAGGCTCGAGCCGTAACCGAGGTGCGCGCCCACCTTTTGGACTACCTGCGGGGGCTGGAGGATAACGTGGCCGAGCCGCGGGAGAGCCTGCGGGGTGCCCCCGGGGGCGAGGCCATCGGGCCCCTGCTGGAAGAGGTGCAGAGTCTGGTGCGGGAGATTCTGCGTTTGGACGAGGAGAACCGGGAAATGCTGCACGATCGCATGCTGGCCACCGGGCAGAAGCTGCAGGAGTTGCGCCGCGGCGAGGAGGGCATGCGGGCCTTCCTGAGCGGAGACCTGTCCGGAGGTCGGCGCCTGCCGCTTTTGGACAGCCGGAGATAGCGTGGTACGGGAAGATGGCACAAAGGGGAGTAATGGTCGCCACCTCGGAGCTAAAGTTCTGCCAGGAAGCCATGCGCCGCCTGATGCTTCAGCGTGCCGTCTGGGAAGGGGTGCTCTTGGAGGGCGCGCCGCTGCTGAAGGGCTCGGTGGTGCAGCAGTACAAGCAATGCGGGAAGAAGAACTGCAGTTGCGCGGCGGGGGCTCACCGCCACGGCCCCTTCACCTACCTGTCTTTCTCCGACCAGGGCCGGACCAGGATGCGGTTCGTTCGGGAGGCGCAGCGCGGGAGGGTGGTCTTCCTGGCGGAAAACTACCGCCTGTTTCGGCATGCCCGGGCCCAGGTGGTAAAGCTGAACCGGGAGATCATGGACCTCACCAACCGCATCGAACGGCTGCGCACCGTGGACAGCGCTGAGGCCTTCTCCTGAGGGCCTCAAGAATTTGGCTCGCTGCTTGATTTTTTGGCAGCTCTGGTTATATAATAAGAGCGCTTAGCACCGGCAGACCAAAGACATTTGCGCTTGGTTCCTTGCGGCAGGCCCGCTAAGCAATCAATCGGGGAAAGGGGAACTGTGGGCCATTGGAGGACAAGGTTCTGAAGTGCAAGGACTGTGGGGCGGAGTTCATCTTCACCGTGGGCGAGCAGGAGTTCTATGCGGCCAAGGGGTTTCAGAACGAGCCGGTGCGCTGTCGGGATTGCCGCAGCAAGCGGCGTAGCGCGGCGGGAGAGCGCCAGCCGCGGGAGATGCACGACGTCATCTGTGACGGGTGTGGCGAGCCGACCCAGGTGCCTTTCAAGCCGCGCTTCGACCGACCGGTGTACTGCCGGGAGTGTTTCGCCAAGCAGCAGAGCCAGTATTCCTGAAGCGGGGGAGCGGTGCGCGGGGGCCCGTCGGAGACGGCGGGCTCCCGCTTTTTCGCCCCCCGGCGGATCCTTTGACGCGGAAAGGCCGGAAGTGCTACCATGCAAAGGGGAGGTGACCGCCCGGCGGCAGGGTCCGGGCTGCTTTTGTCCACGGATAAGATCGTGGTGCGCGGCGCGCGCCAGCACAACCTCAAGAACATCGACCTAACGATTCCTCGGGATCGGCTGGTGGTGATCACCGGGCTGTCCGGCAGCGGCAAGTCCAGCCTGGCCTTCGACACCATCTACGCCGAGGGGCAGCGCCGGTACGTGGAGTCGCTTTCGACCTATGCCCGCCAGTTCCTAGGACAGATGGACAAGCCCGATGTGGACTACATCGAGGGCCTGTCCCCCGCCATATCCATCGACCAGAAGTCCGGCAGCCGCAACCCGCGCTCCACGGTGGGTACGGTGACGGAGATCTACGACTATCTGCGCCTGCTCTACGCTCGGGTGGGACATCCCCACTGTCCCCATTGCGGGCGGGCCGTGGAGCAGCAGGCGGTGGAGCAGATGGTGGACGCGGTGCTGCGCCTGCCGTCCGAGACGCGGATCCTGGTCCTGGCGCCGGTGGTGCGCGGCCGCAAGGGGGAGCACGAGAAGGCCTTGGCGGAGGCGCGCCGAGCGGGCTTCGTGCGGGTGCGCGTGGACGGGACCGTGCGGGAACTCTCCGAGGAGATCGCGCTGGAGAAGAACCGCCAGCACACGGTGGAGATCGTGGTGGACCGGCTGGTGGTGCGTCCGGGCATCGAGTCCCGACTGGCGGACTCCCTGGAGACCGCCCTGGCCCAGGCCGACGGCCTGGCCGCCGTGCAGGTGGTGGATGCCGAGCAAATGCTCTTCTCCCAGCGGCTGGCCTGCCCGGGTTGCGGCTTCTCCCTGGAGGAGCTGTCCCCCCGCATGTTCTCCTTCAACAGCCCCTATGGGGCCTGCCCGGTTTGCACCGGCCTGGGCTATCGGCGGGAGGTGGATCCGGAGCTGGTGATCAACCCTCGGCTGACCCTGGCTGAGGGGGCGGTGATCCCCTGGAGCCGCGGCTCGTCGGGCTACTACCCGCAGCTTTTGTCCGCCGTGGCCCGGCATTTCGGCTTCTCTCTGGACCTGCCGTGGGGCGAACTGGACGAGCGGTGGCGGCAGGTCATCCTGCGCGGGGCGGGGGAGGAGCGCATCTCCTTCCGCTATCGCAGCCCCTATGGCCGCTGGCGGGAGGAGCAGGTGTACTTCACCGGGGTGGTGGCCAATTTGGAGCGGCGCCACCGCGAGGCGACCGGCGAGGCCGCCCGGCTGGAGATCGAGGAGTTCATGAGCCAGCACCCTTGTCCCGCCTGCCAGGGTGCCAGGCTGCGGCCGGAAGTGCTGGCGGTGACGGTGGGGGGGTTGTCCATCGCCGAACTCACGGCCCGCACGGTGCGCCAAGCTCGGGACTTCCTGGACGGCCTGGAGCTTTCCCCGCGGGAGGCCGTGATCGCCCACCAGATCCTGAAGGAGATCCGGTCGCGCCTGGGCTTTCTCACGGACGTGGGCTTGGACTACCTGACCCTGGACCGCGCGGCGGGCACCCTGGCCGGCGGTGAGGCCCAGCGCATCCGGCTGGCCACCCAGATCGGCTCCGGCCTGGTGGGGGTGCTCTACATCCTGGACGAGCCCAGCATCGGGCTGCACCCCCGGGACAACGCGCGCCTGCTGGCCACCCTGAAGCGGCTGCGGGACCTGGGCAACACCCTGCTGGTGGTGGAGCATGACGAGGAGACCTGGCTCGCCGCCGACCACCTGGTCGACATCGGGCCGGGTGCCGGGGCCGCCGGGGGGCACGTGGTGGCCGCGGGCACCGTGGCGGAGGTGATGGCCCAGCCCCAGTCCATCACCGGGCAGTTCCTGAGCGGCAAGCGGCGGATCGAGGTGCCCGAGGTGCGGCGAGCGCCGGGGGGGCGCTGGCTGGAGGTGCGCGGCGCCCGGGAGCACAATTTGTGCGGCGTGGATGCGGCCTTCCCCCTGGGCCTGTTCACCTGCGTCACGGGAGTATCCGGCTCGGGCAAGAGCACCCTGGTGAACGAGGTGCTGGTCCGGGCCCTGGCCCAGCGGCTCCAGGGCGGTCGGGAGCGCCCCGGGGAGCACGACACCCTGTTGGGGGCGGAGCAGCTGCGCCGGGTGGTCAACGTGGACCAGTCGCCCATCGGGCGCACGCCCCGCTCCAATCCCGCCACCTACACCGGCGTCTTCGACCTGATCCGAGCAATCTTCGCCCTGACTCCCGAGGCCCGGGCGCGGGGCTACCTGCCGGGGCGCTTCTCCTTCAACAAGCGGGGCGGACGGTGCGAGGCCTGCAAAGGGGACGGCATCCTGCGCATCGAGATGCATTTTCTGCCCGACGTCTACGTGCCCTGCGAGGTCTGCAAGGGCCGCCGCTACAACCGGGAGACCTTGGAGGTGAAATACCGCGGCAAGTCCGTCGCCGACGTCCTGGACATGACGGTGGAGGAGGCGACGGAGTTCTTCCGGCACCATCCCCGCATCCGGGAGCGGCTGACCACCCTGCGGGATGTGGGTCTGGGCTACATCACCTTGGGCCAGCCGGCCACCACCCTCTCGGGGGGGGAAGCCCAGCGGGTCAAGCTGGCCACGGAATTGTCCCGCCGGGGCGACGGGCGCACCCTCTACGTCCTGGATGAGCCCACCACGGGGCTGCACCCCGCCGACGTGCAGCACCTGCTGGACGTGCTGCAGCGTCTGGTGGAGGGAGGCAACACGGTGCTGGTCATCGAGCACAACCTGGACGTGGTGAAGACGGCCGACTACCTGATCGACCTGGGACCCGAGGGCGGCGAGGAGGGCGGCCGCATCGTGGCCCAGGGCACGCCGGAAGCGGTGGCTGCCTGCCCGGAATCCCACACCGGGCGGTATCTGGCCTCCCTTTTGGGGCGGTCCGAGGCCAAGGTGGCCAGCCGGCCGTGAGCGATCTGGCCGAGCGCGCCCACGGCTTCCCGACGCATCCCGGGGTGTACCTGTTCCGGGACGGCGCGGGCCGGGTGTTATACGTGGGGAAGGCCCGCTCCCTGCGGGAGCGGGTCCGCGCCTATTTCCAACCTCCGGATCGCCTGCCGCCCCGCATCCGGCTGATGGTGGCCAAGGCGCGGGACCTGGAGTGCATCGCCACCGACTCCGAGGTGGAGGCGCTGATCCTGGAGTGCAACCTGATCAAGCGCCACCGTCCGCCCTACAACGTGCAGCTGCGCGACGACAAGCACTACCCGTACCTGCGTCTGGGCGCCGAGGAGTTTTCCCGTCTGACCGTGGTGCGGTCCATGCAGCGCGACGGCGCCCGCTATTTCGGGCCCTACGTGCAGGTGGGGGCCATGCGGGAGACCCTGCGCCTGGTGCGGCGGGTGTTTCCGGTGCGCACCTGCGGCGAGGTGCGCTTTAGGGAGGCCGCCCGGGCCGGGCGGCCCTGCCTGGACTACCACCTGAAGCTGTGCCTGGCTCCCTGCGTCGGGCTGGTGGCCCCGCAGGAGTACCGGGGGGTGGCCGATCAGCTGGCCGCCTTCCTGGAGGGGCGGGGCGAGGCGGTGGTTCGGCGGCTGCGCGCGGAGATGGAGGGGGCGGCGGCGGCATTGGATTTCGAGCGGGCGGCTCTCTTGCGGGACCGGCTGCGCGCGGTGGAGCAGGTCACCGCGCGGCAGAAGATGGTGTCCGCGGGGATGCGGGACCAGGACGTGGTGGGGCTGGCCAGGCGCGACGGGGTGGCCGTGGCGCAGGTGTTCACCGTGCGGGCGGGCAAGCTGGTGGGGCGGGAGGGGTTCACCCTCACCGGCACCGAGGGGTGGGACGACACGGCGGTGCAGACCGCCTTTCTCAAGCAATATTACACCGGGATGCCGACCATTCCCCGCAGCGTCTTCCTGCAGGTGGAGCCCGAAGAACCGGAGCTCTTGCGGGAGTGGCTGCGCGGGCTGCGGGGCGGCGCGGTCGAGCTGCGCCACCCGCGGCGCGGGCCCATGCGGGCACTGGTGGAGCTGGCCCGCCAGAACGCCGAGCTCTACCTGGAGGAGCGCCACGGCCGGGCCGAGGCCGCTTTGGACGAGCTTCGCACGGTGTTGGAACTGCCGGAGGTGCCGCGGCAGATCGAGGGCTTCGACGTCTCCAACCTGCAGGGAACCGGGGCGGTGGCCTCCTGCGTGTCCTTTCGGGACGGCAAGCCGCACAAGGACGGCTACCGGCGCCTGCGCATCCGGGAGGTGGCGGGTCAGGACGACTTTCGCATGCTGGCCGAGGCGGTCCAGCGGCGGTACCGGGAAGCGCAGGCTTTGCCGGACCTGGTTCTGGTGGACGGTGGCCGGGGACAGCTGTCGGCGGTGCGCCAGGCCATGGAGGAGGTGGGAGTGAGCCGGGTGCCCACCTGGGCCCTGGCCAAGGAGGAGGAGCTGTTGTTCTCCCCCGATCGGCCGGAGCCGCTGCGCCTGCCGCGCTCTTCGCCGGCCCTGCGCCTGTTGCAGCAGGTGCGCGACGAGGCCCACCGCTTCGCCGTGGGCTACCATCGGAAGGTGCGGGACCGCCAGGGCATCCGCTCGCTGCTGGACGAGGTGCCGGGCATCGGGCCACGGCGGCGCAAGGCCCTGCTGCAGCGCTTCGGCACCCTGGAGGCCATCCGGGCGGCCTCGGAGGAGGAGTTGGCCGCCACCCCGGGGATGAACCGGCGGGCGGCACGGGAGTTGAAAGCCCAGCTGGGGGGCTGAGGCGCCGGCCCCGGGGAGCCGCGCCGCAGACCTTTCGCCGCCGCCGGCGTATATATCGGTGGGGGGAGGGCGGCGCCCTCCGCAGATGATGCAGCCGTACGCCCTGTTTGCCGGCGGCCAACTTGGTCGGGGAGGCAGGAAGCATGTCCTTTTTCCGCCCGGAGGATCCGGCGGTGGGAACGGGTGCGAGCCTGCTCCGGGATCGAGGCTTCCGGCGCTTCTGGCTCGGTCAGGCCGCCTCGGTGCTGGGGGACCGCCTCCTCTTCATCGCCCTTCCCCTCTTCGTCTTTGCCCTGACCCGCTCGGCCCTGCAGGTGGGGATCACCGTGGCGCTCATGGTGGCGCCGACCCTGGCCGCCCCTTTCTTGGGCTCCTTCGTGGACCGCTGGGACCGGCGGCGGACCATGCTGGCGGCGAACCTGTTCCAGGCCGCGGTGGTCTTGGGGATCCTGGCGGTGCGCACTACGGCCCAGCTTCCGATGCTCTGGGCTATCGTTTTCCTATATATGTTGGCGGCCACCTGCTTTTACTTGGCGCGCAAGACGTCCGTCCCCCTCTTGGTTGCCCCGGAGAAGCTGCAGGCGGCCAACGGCCTTTTGCAGGTTGGCGACACCTTCGGGCAGCTGGCCGGGCCTAGCCTGGGGGGCATCGTCTACGCCTGGCGAGGCATCGGCGCCGCGGCTGTTTTGGACGCGGCCGGCTTCCTCTTGGCGGTGTCGGCGATTGCGGCCACCCGGCTCGCCGTAGGGGATCCGCCCCCGGCAACTTCTGGGCGTTCCCTCTGGGCCGACCTGGGGGAGGCCGTCCTTTTCCTCCGCCGGTCGGCCCTTCTGTCCTGGGCCGTCGCCCTTTGGGGGATGGGGATCTTCGGCCTGGGGCCGCTGCAAGTCCTGCTGGTGGTGCTGGTGGAGAAGGCCTTGCGGCTGCCTCCCGTCGCCTTCGGCTACTTGCTCTCCGTTCAGGGGGCGGGGATGTTGCTGGGGGCGGCCATGACGGCCTCCGTCTTGCGGCGGATCCCCCTGACGCGGCAGGTGACCGCCTTCTTCTTCGTGGCGGCGGTGAGCTACCTTGTTTTGGCCAATGGCCGCTCTTTCGGAGGTGTCGCCGTGCCCATGGCCTTTTTGGGGATGGCCATCGCCGTGGCCATGGTGGCCGAGACCACCCTGACCCAGTTGGCGGTGCCGGATCGGCTACGGGGGCGTATCGCCGGCGTGACCACCCTGGTCACCTCCGCCGGCTCGATGACCTCCATGGCTGCCGCGGGATGGTTGGCGGACCGGTTCGGGGCGCGGCTCCTTCTGGACGGCGGGGCGGCAGTGATCCTAGTCGGAGCGTTCTTGGCCGCCGCCTTCTTCCTGCCGCTGCGGGTGCCCGGCCAGGAAGGCTAGCCTCGGACCGGCTGCCGACCGCGGCGTACATATCGGCAGAAGGGAGCGCGGGACGGCGAGAAGTCCTGCGCCAAGGCGGAGGTGAGGGCTTGGCGCAGGACGCCTGGGAACGGGTGCTGGACGGGAATCCGGAGGCCTTCACCCGCGTGGTGGAGGACCACCAGGATCTCGCCTTCACCCTGGCCCTGCGGGTGCTGGGGGACCGGGGGGAGGCCGAGGAGGTGGCCCAGGAGGCTTTCCTGAAGGCATGGCAGGCCCGGGGGCGCTTCCGCCGCGGGGCGGGTTTCGCTCCCTGGCTGGCCCGCATCGTCTGGAACCTGGCCCTGGACCGGCGCCGGAGCCGGTCCCGGCATCCCCCGGCCATATCCCTGCCCGAAGGCCTGTCGGGTGGGGCGGATCCGGAAACGGAAGTCTTGCGGCGGGAAGAGTTGGTCCGGGTGTACCACGCCTTGGAGGCCTTGCCGGACGAATACCGCCGGCCCTTGGCCCTCACCTGTTGGGGCGGACTCTCCGGTCGGGAGGCGGCGACGCGGTTGGGCATACCGGTGACGGTGCTGAAGAACCGGACGTACCGGGCCCGCAGGCTTTTGCGAAAGATCCTAGGGAGGGAGGAATAGGCATGCGCTGTGCTGAGGTGGATCTATTGCTCTGGCCCTACGCGGCGGGCCGGCTGCCCGACGCGGCGGTGCAGGGGCTCTCCGAGCATTTGGCGGGATGCCCGGAGTGCCGGGAGCGGTTTGCCGGATTGTCGGGGCTGCGGGAGGCTTTGGAAGGGGAATGGCTGGCGCCTCCCCCCGGCTTCCCTGGCCGGGTGGCGGCCAGGGTTAGGACGGCGAGGCGGCGAGGTTCGGTTCGGGCCGTCCTCCTGGCTGCGGTGGCCGGTTGGGTGCTTGCCGCCTTGGCCGACGCTACCTTTTGGGGCTGGATCTTCCCGGCGGCACAACTGGCGGCGGCGGGATGGTTCCTGGCCGAGACGGCGGCGCTCAGCTTGCGGGATCTCCTGGGGCAATTGTATGCGTGGGCGGTGCTTTGGGGGCCCTGGCCGGCGCTGGCCGCCGGGACGGCGCTGCTGGCCGGGGAAGCGGCGGTTTTGGGGCGACGGCTGCGGAGCGGAGGTGGAGCGCGGTGAAGGCGTGGATGATCCTGCTTCTTTCGGCGGTGATGCTCGCGGGGCCGGCGACCGTCCTGGCTGCGGGAAGCGTGTCGGGACCCATCGATCAGATCGGGGGCAGCGTGCAGGTGCCCGCGGGCGTCACGGTATCCGGCATTCGCATGGTGGGCGGGCCGGTGACGGTGGAGGGCACGGTAACCGGCGGCGTGCGGGTGGTGGGGGGGCCGCTGCGCGTCGACGGGCAGGTGGACGGAGACGTCCATCTGGTGGGAGGACCATTGCTGGTGGGGCCCCACGGCCGGATCTTGGGGACGGTGACGCTGGTGGGCGGCCCGCCGATGCTCAGCCCGGGGGCCTACGTGCCGCACCTGTTGATCAAACCGGGCGGGTTTTCCTGGGGCGTGCTGCCCTGGCCGTCGCTTCCCGCCTTTGTGGGTTACGGCCTGTGGATGGGATGGCGGCTGGCGCAATGGGTGCTGTTCTTGGTGTTGGGAATAGCGGTGCTGGCCCTTTGGCCCCGTCAGGTGGAGGCGACGGCGGCCTACCTGGTTGAGTTCCCAGGCCGCTGCGTGGCCATCGGTCTGGTGGCGATCCTGGCGGGCCTGTCCCTGATGGTCATCCTGGCCATCACCCTGGTGGGCATACCGCTCAGCCTGCTCTTGCTTCTGTTCCTAGCGGCGGCGGAGGTCTTCGGCAAGATCGCCCTCAGTTTGTTGCTGGGCCGCCGGGTGCTGGACCTGGCAGGCAGGTCTGGGGCCCTCCCGGTGTGGGGGTTGGTGGCGGGCAGCCTGGTGCTGTTCCTCTTGGGACTGATACCCTGGCTGGGCGTCCTGGTCTGGCTGGCGGTATTCCTCTTCTCCTTGGGGGTCGGCCTGGGGAGCTTCTTCGGCACCGGCTGGAACCCCTTCGCCAAAGGCGCCGCGTCCTAGCCGCGCGGCAAGAGGCCCTGCTCCACGGCGTACAGCACGGCCTGGACCCGGTCGCGCAGGTGCAGCTTGGCATACAGCCGGCTGATGTGGTTCTTGACCGTCCCCTCGGAGAGGAAGAGTTGGGTGGCGATTTCGCGGTTGCTGAGGCCCCGGGCCAAAAGGCTCAGGATCTCCCGCTCCCGGGGGGTGAGGGGGTCGGGGCAGGGGGAGCGCAACTCGCCCAGCACCTTGGCGGCGATGGCCGACGGGATCAGCGCCCCGCCGCGGTGCACCAGGCGGACTGCGTCCACCAGCTCCTGGGCCGGCAGGTCCTTCAACAGGTAGGCGACGGCACCGGCGCGCAGGCTCTCCACCACGTAGGCGTCGTCGTCGAAGGTGGTGAGGATGACCACCGCGGTGTCCGGGTGTTCCCGCTTCAGAAGGCGGGCGGCCTCCACCCCGCCCATCCCCGGCATGCGCACGTCCAGCAGCACCACCTGGGGGTGCATCCGGCGGGCCGCCTCCAGGGCCTCCTCGCCGTTGCCGCAGGATCCCACCACGGCCAGGTCCGGCTCCGCCGCCAGGATGGCCGCCAGCCCGTCGCGCAAGAGCTGCTGGTCGTCGACCAGGAGCACCCGGATCGGCTCCATCACGCCGGCCTCCGGGGCAGCGCCAGCTCCAGGGAAAAGCCCCGGCCGGGAGCCGAGGCGAAGCGGCAGGTGCCCCCCAACTCCGCCGCGCGCCGGCGCATGGTGCCGAGGCCAAAGCCCTCCCGCACCCGATCGGTTCCCTGGCCGTCATCCGTCACCTGCAGGTGGACCCATTCCGGGGTGAAGCGCAGCCGGGCCAGGACCTTCCCGGCGCCGCTGTGGCGGCGGGCGTTGGTCAAGGTCTCCTGGAAAGAGCGGAAAAGGGCCGCTGCCGCCGCGGGGGAGGGCCATTCCTCCGATCCCTCCACCGTCAGTTCCACGACCAACCCGGTGTCCCGGCGGAACTCCTCGGCTAGGTGGCGGAAGGCATCGAGGGTGAGGGCAGCCTCCTCCGGTCGCAGGGCACGCACCGCCCGGCGCAGTTCGCCCAGGGTGCGCCGGGTGAGCTCGGCGGCGCGGTCCAGCAGGGCGCGGGTCTCCTCACCGGGGCCGGAGCGCCGGGCTCCCTCCAGTTGGAACAAGAGCGCCGTGAGGCCGTGGGCCAAGGTGTCGTGGATCTCCCGGGCCAGGCGTTCCCGCTCCCGGGCCGCGGCCAGCTCCTGGGCCTGCGCGCTGGCCGCCTTGAGCTCGGCGTGGGCCTGACCCAGCTCTTGCAGGAGCTGGTCCGTGTGCTTTTGGTGCCGCAGCATGGCCTCGAAGTGGTGGGACCAGAGGATGGCGAAGGCCAAGCCCAGGGCGAAGGACAGGGCATTCCAGAAGCTGGGCGAGGCACCGCCGGTCCAGGGCAGGTAGAGAGAGGCCACGGCCGCCGCGGCAATGCCCCCCTGGGCCGCCACGGCCGCCGCCCGGTTCAGCCAGAGGGCGGCCTGGGAGAGGGGCGGGAAGAAGAGCAGCCAGAAGTAGGCGTGCCCCGCCGTCAGATGGGCCAACACCAAGGCCGCGCCCGCCTGGAGGGCGAGGAGGCCGAAGGCTCCCTGGCGCACGGCCAGGAGCCGGTTCATGGCGGGGTTGGACAGGGCCGCGAAGAGGAGGGCGAACAGGGCCAGGATGGCCGCCCAGCGCGGCGGGGAGGGGTGGGCGGCCAGGCAGCTGCCCAGTACCACCAGCAGCAGGGCGTAAAGGACCCAGCGCAGTTGCCGGGCCTGCCGGGGGGCCATGCGGAACACGCCGCGCCAGGCGGTGCTCATGGGAGCCTTCCACCTCCCGGAAGGGATTATATCACCGGGGAGGCGGAGGATGGAACATGACCCGGGTCACGGTTCCGGATGACCCCGGGCAGCAGACCGGGAGCCGCCGGCCAAGGTATGATGGGCGGGAGAGGAGAGGTGAGGACCTTGGCGCGCTCCGAGGGGACGCCCTGGTATTTCCGCCACCGGGTGCCATTGTTCATGGCCCTGTATGTGGGCAGCGGTTGGGTGGGCGGTGGGCCGCCGGTCTGGAGGCTGGCGGCTGCCGCCTTGAGCGGATCCGGCGGCGACGGGGCATGGGCCCGGGGGCTTTGGGCCGGTGCGGGTCTGTTGATGGTGGCGGGGGGCGCCCTGCGATGCTGGGGGGTGGCCTACCTGCCGCGGGGGGTGCCGGTGGACAGCGCGGTGCGCACCGATAGCCTACGGGTGGCCGGTCCCTACCGACACGTACGTAATCCCCTTTACCTGGGACTGCTGGTGATCAGTATCGGCTTCGCCGTCTTGGACCGGCCCGTCGGCGCCCTAGTGCTTGTGGCGGGCTCGGCAGCGCTTGCGATTTTTTTGATCCGCTCGGAGGAGGCGGCTATGCAGCGGCGCTGGGGGTCCTCCTACGCCGAGTACTGCCGGCGGGTGGGGGCGCTCTGGCCGCGTTGCCGGGCAGCGACCGGGGGAGCGGCGCCTGCCGCCTGGGCGGCTGCCCTGGGGGAGGAGTTCTACTTTCCGTTGGTGGGCCTGTTTTTCCTGACGACGGCGGTGTTCCCGTCCCTGGGCGGCTACAGCCCGGGATTGGTGCTCCTGCTGCCGGTATGGCTCTTGGCCCACCGGGCGGGGGCCGGTTCCCGGGAGGCATCCTGAGGCAGGGAAGGAGCTGGTTACGTGGCGGCGGTGCTGGAGGTGGAGGAGCTTAGCAAGCGCTACGGCGAACTGGAGGCGATCCGGGGCATCTCCTTCACGGTGACGGAAGGGGAGGTGTTCGGGATCCTCGGCCCCAACGGGGCGGGAAAGACGAGTACCCTGGAGATCATCGAGGGGCTGCGGCGAGCCTCCTCGGGGAAGGTGCGGGTGATGGGCGTGTCCCTGGAGCGGGAACCGGGGCGGATCAAGGAACTGGTGGGCATCCAACTGCAGGCCACCTCCTTTCTGGACTTCCTCACGGCCCGAGAGATCTTGGACCTTTTCGGCTCCTTCTACCGGCGGCCCCTGGAAACCCGGGGACTGCTGGAACGGGTGGGCCTGACGGCACGAGCCGGGGTTTTCGTGAAGAACCTGTCCGGCGGTCAGCGGCAGCGCCTGGCGCTGGCCTTGGCCTTGGTGAACGATCCTCGGGTGCTTTTCCTGGACGAGCCCACCATGGGGCTTGACCCTCAGGCCAGGCGCAGCCTGTGGGACACCATCCGCCAGCTGCGCGGCGAGGGGCGCACGGTGGTCCTCACCACCCACTACATGGAGGAGGCGCAAGAGCTGTGCGACCGGGTGGCCATTATGGACCACGGGAGGATCATGGCCATGGACACCCCCGAGCGGCTCATCGCCACGGCGGGGATCGACCATCGGGTGGCCTTCCGGGCGGCGCTGCCGGAGGGTGCGGTGCGGGAGCTGGAGCGGGAAGGTAGCGTGGAGCGGGAGGAGGACCGGGTGGTGGTCCGATGTTGCCAGCTGCCGCCGGTACTGGAGCTCTTGGCCCGCCTGACTCGGGAGGGTTTGGCGGTGCGGGAGCTTACGGTGCGCAGCGCCGGCCTGGAGGACGTGTTCCTGGCCCTGACGGGGCGCAGCCTGCGGGATTGAGGGGAGGAGAAGGATGCTGCGGATGACGGCGGCCGGCTTTCGAATGTTCCTGCGCAATCGGGGCAACCTGTTCTGGACCTTTGTGCTGCCCATCATCATGATCGTCATCTTCGGGGCGGTCTTCGGGCGCCATACCCAGACCGCGACGCTGGGGATTTGGGATCGTGCCCACACCCCGGCGGCGCGGGCGGTGGTGCAAGGCTTGCAACGGATACCGGCCTTCCGGATCCAGCGGATGGCGGGGGCCACCGCTAAGGCCGCGGTGCAACGGCAGCGGGTGGCCGCCCTGGTGGAGCTGCCGCGGCATTTCGGGTCCGGGCGGGGAAACGATGCCGTGCAGGTCCTGTACTCCGAGGGCAACGCTCCCCAGGCCAGCGCCGTGGTGGAGACCCTGCGGCAGATGGGCATGGCCGCGGCCCTGGAGCGGGTGCACCTGGCCTCGGCCTTTCGGGTGGAGCGCAGGGTGGTCACGGCGCCCCGACTAACCTACGTGGACTTCCTGGTGGGTGGCATCATCGCCATGACCATCATGCAGGCGGGTCTCTTCGGGGTGGGCATCGGCATCGTGCAGATGCGCGAGCGCGGCATCTTGCGTCGGCTGCGGGCCACGCCCCTGTCGCCGGCGGCCTTTTTGGCCTCCCGGTTCCTGCTGTATCTCACCGTGGCCCTGGCCCAGGCGGGGATCTTGCTGGGCATCGCCGTGGTTTTCTACCACGTGCACTTCGTGGGCAGCCTGCCGCTTTTCTTGGCCGTGTGCCTGCTGGGGGCGGCGGTGTTCGTGACGATGGGCCTGGCCCTCTCCGGGCTGTCCCGCACGGTGGAGGTGGCCAACAGCCTGAGCTCGGTGCTGAACTTCCTCCTGATGTTCCTGTCGGGCATCTTCTGGCAGGTGAGCCTCATGCCGCAATTCTTCCGCTTCGTCGCCCGGGTCTCACCCCTGACCTATTTCGCAGACGCCCTGCGGGACGTGATGACCCTGGGGGAGGGATTGGGAAAGATAGCCACGCCTTTGGGGATCCTCCTGGCTTGGGGGCTGACCGCAGCAGCGGTAGCGGTGAAAACCTACCGCTGGGAGTGAGGTGCCTGCCCGCTGCCCGAGGACGGCCACCGGCGCCTGCGCATCCGGGAGGTGGCCGGGGAAGCCGAAGCGCTGACGACTGCTGTCCGGCTTGCCGGTCGGTGCGGAGGTCGCAGCCCACGACGACCATATTGAATAGTGGCTATGGATATGTTACGCTGGGATCCGAGGTGAAGTCGGATATGCAACTGAATCTGTACATACCCAAGCGGCGTCGGGGGCTTATCGCCAAGCTGGAGGAACTGGCGCGAGAAACTGGTGCATCGAAGAACGAGTTGGTCCTGGAAGCCTTGGAGCGCTTTCTTCGGGGACACGAGCGCCCTGCGGTTGATATCCCCGAGCGGTTCCGTCTGGGGGAGATGCGGGGCGACCTGGATCGCCGATCCATCTACGGGGAGATCCTTGATGCTCATCGCCATCGACACTAATGTTTTGGTCTACGCGACCAACAGCGATGCGCCGGAAAACGAACCGTGCCACCGGCTAGTTCGGGCAGTCGCCGAAGGCCGCCTTGCGGCGACCGTCTTTCCGCAGATGCTGTTGGAGTTTTATGCGGTGGTGACCAACCGGCGTCGTTTTGCCCAGCCCCTTACCTCGGATCAGGCCCGCAAACAGATGGGTGCTTTCCGTCGAGCCATCCCCGTCTTGGGTTTCCTGCCCGAGGCCCTGACTCAACTGGACCGTTTGCTGCGGACCAGCGAAAAGATAGGCGGCGATGTCTTCGATGCGGCCATCGCGGCCCAAATGAAGGCGCACCATCTCGAGGTCATCTGCACGTACAATCTCCGGGATTTCGCTGGGTACCAGGAAATCAAGGCCAGCCTACCCGAGACGATCTTGGAGGCTCTCGGGTA
The DNA here is from genome assembly GCA_021810565.1 of Bacillota bacterium. Lineage (GTDB taxonomy): Bacteria > Bacillota > Sulfobacillia > JAJZIM01 > JAJZIM01 > JAJZIM01. The sequence continues at coordinate 16,116 of JAJZIM010000025.1, read as the reverse complement.
GCGGAGACGGCCCGGGGAGCGGACCGGTCGCCGGGGCGGGTTTTGTCCTGCCCGGGGAGCCTCGACACGCAGTCTCGTCTGGTGCATAATGCGAAAGGGCGGGCCGACCGCCCGGCATGAGGAAGGGGGGCGTTTTGGGGGTGCTCAGGCAGCCGGAGTTCTGGGACGGGGCAGAGGAAGCGACGAAACCCAAGGTGGATCCGCGCAACACCCTGAACGAACTTACGGGGGAGCAGTGGCTTTTCTTCACCCGCAGCGTGATGAGCACCGCGTATCCTTCGGAACTCAGCCACGGATTGCGCAAGGCCCACGGGGCCAACAAGCCGCCCCGGCTCATGAAGGAACTCATCGAGTTTTTCACCAAGGGCGGGGAGCGGGTGCTGGACCCCTTCGCGGGGGTGGGCGGGACCCTGCTCGGCGCGGCGCTGTGCGACCAGCCGCGGCAGGGGGTGGGTATCGAGATCAGTCCCCGTTGGATCGAGATCTACCACCGGGTCATGGACCGCCACCGCCACCAACTGGCGGAGGGGGAGTTGCTGGAGGGCGACTGCCGCCGGGTCCTGGCCGGCCTGCCGGAGGAATCCTTCGACTTCATCACCACGGACCCGCCCTACAACATCCACCTGGAGCGGACCATGTGCGACGGGAAATACGACGCCATCCACCCCAACCGCCGCTCCGACTACGACATGCGCTCCGAGGATCCGGCGGATCTGGCCAACTTGGACGGCTACGCCGCCTACCTGGAGGCCATGCAGGAGGTCTTCGCGGGCTGCCTGCGGGTGCTGCGGCCAGGCCGCTACCTGGCCCTGATCGTGCGGGACGCCTACCAGAAGGGCCGCTACCTGATGACCCACGCCGACCTGGCGGTACGGGCCGAGGCTGCCGGCTTCGTCCTCAAGGGGGACAAGATCTGGTACCAGAACGGGGCGCGGCTGCGGCCCTATGGCTACCCCTTCGGCTTCGTGCCCAACATCGTGCACCAGCATATCTTGATCTTTCGGAAGGAGCGTCGCTGAACCGGAAGCTCCAAAATGGAGGGAGGCCGCTAATCCCGCCCGACCCCGTCCAGTTCCTCCACCATGCCCAGGGCCAGGCGGCAGGCGTCCTCCAGGTTGGACGCATCCACGTTGTCCGCCACGTCGGTGTACCAATGCCAGTCGGGCAGCAGATTCCGTTCGTCCAGGGCCAGGATGCTCATGGCGGGCAGGCCTCGGGCCAGGGCGGGCAGCGCGTCGGTGGACATGGTGCGAAAAGCTTGAGGGCGGGCGGGGATGCCCAACCTATCGGCCGCCCTTCGGGCTGCTGCCTGCAGTTCTGGGGCGGTGGCGTGGGGGCGGAGCATCCCCTCGGCGGTGGTGTACACGAGTTCACCGCGGCCCAGGTTGTCCAGGTTGAGGAACCAGGCATCGGCCAGCTCCGGCCCGTGGCGCTCGAGGAAGGCCCGCATGCCCATCAACCCCGCCTCCTCGGCGCCGGTGGCCAAGAGCCACAGCTCCAGGCGGGCCGGCGGGGACGAGCGCAGCCCCTCGGCCAGGCCCAGGAGCACCGCCACCCCCGAGGCGTTGTCGTTGGCGCCGGGGACGAAGCGGAAGCAAAGCTCCCGCTGGCCCAGCAGGGCGGCGGTGACCGCCAGATAGGCGGTGGGGAGCAGGGCCGCCGGGGCGATGCCCGGCCACCACAGGGCCGCCGCGGCCAGCAGGGGGACGCCGGCCAGACCGGCGGCCACTCCCAGGAAGGTGGCGCGAAAAAGCTGCACCCGGCGGGGGTCGAAGGCGGCGGCGGCCCGGGAGGAGTCCAGGTGGGCGCTGACCACCAAGGTGCGCCGGGGTTGTTCCCGGGGCGGGATGCGCGTCCACAGGTTGCGGCTGGTGGCGCGGGCCAAGAGGCGGGACACCCAGGCGGGGCCGTCCACCTCGCCCCAGAAGAGAATGACGGCGGCCAGGCCCAGGAGCACCCCGGCGGCGGGCCGCAGCAAGGTTGCAAGACCTGCGGCGACGCCCAGGAGATACACGGCGCCCTGGGGCCAGGAGAAGGTGGTCACGGTGCGGAAGGTTTCCTCCTGCACCGTCAGACCGAGGCTTTCCCACCGCTCCCGGACGTGGCGGGCGGCGGCGGCCTCGGCGGCGGAGCCGGCGGGGCGCGGTCCGATGGTCTCGGCCAGGGCGCGCACGGAGCGGATCAGTTCCGGCATGGGTTGCCCTCCTTCCGCAGGAGCCACGGCGCAGGCGGCGAATTGTCCATTCGGAGGTGGGGCGGCTGGGTGGCTTGGTTTGCCGGCTGGTGCTCAACGCCTTGGCCCTGTTGATCATCGCGCGGTTGGGCATCGGCGTTCAGGTGAGCGGCATCGGGGCAGCGCTGGGGGCGGCACTGGCGTGGGGCTTGGCCAATGCCTTGCTGCGGCCGGTGCTGCTGGTCCTTTCCCTGCCCCTGAACCTATGCACTCTGGGGCTGTTCACCCTGGTGGTGAACGGCCTGCTGTTCTGGCTGGTGGCGGCCCTGGGCGTCGGCCTGACGGTGAGCGGCTTCTGGCCCGCCCTGCTGGGGGCCCTGCTCTTGTCGGTGCTGAGCGCCATCCTCAGCTTCGTGGTGGGCCTTTGAGCCGGGTAAGGCTGGTGGCGGCTGATTTGGACGGCACCCTGGTGGGACCGGACCGGCAGCTGGACGCGGGGATGCGCCGGGCGGTGGGGCACCTTCGCGGGCGAAGGATCCTGCTGATCATCGCCACGGGCCGCATGTTTTGCTCCGCCCGGCGCTACGCGGAGGAACTGGGCAACGCCGATACGCCGCTCATTGCCTACAACGGGGCCTGGGTGGCGGTACCCGCCTCGGGGGAGGTCCTGTATCGCCGCTCGCTTTCCGGGGAGCTGGCCCGGCGCCTGTTGCGCCGCCTGGCTGGCTACCACCTGCAGGCCTATCAGGACGACCAGCTCTTCGTGCGGGAGCTGAACGAGCGGGCCCGGGAGTACGCCCTAACCTTCCGGGTCCAGGCCCGGGTGGCGGACCTGGAGGACCTGGCCCCGGCGGGCTTCTCCAAGCTCCAGGTCATCGACACCCCTGAGATCATCGCTCGGCTCTTGGGAGAGCTGCGCGGGGAAGGCTGGGAGGCCACCGTCACCCGCTCCTCGGGGGTGTTCCTGGAGATCATGGCTCCCGGCGTCTCCAAGGGGGAGGCCCTGGCCGACCTGCTGAAACGCTGGCGGATCGCTCCGGGCCAGGTCCTGGCGGCGGGGGACGGGGACAACGACCTGCCGCTGTTTAGGCTGGCGGGACAAAGCGTGGCTATGGCCGAGGGGTCCCAGGCCGCCCGAACGGCGGCGGGGCAGGTGCTGCCCCGGGAGGAACTGGCCGCCTTCCTAGCCGTGCTGTAGTCGGTCGGCCGTGAGAAAGGCCAACAGGTCCCCCACCTCGGTGCCGGTGGCGGCCACGGTGCCGGCGGGCAGCTCCAGGGTGTAGTAGGAGCGGCGGACCAGGGGCCCCAGGGTGTTGCGCTTGAGCGGCGTTAGCACCCGCAGCACGTGCCCGTCCCGGGAGACGTGCACCACGTCGATCTCGAAGGCCATGCCCAAGGCGTGCACGCTGTTGCAGGGGTAGATCAGAAGGCCGTGGCCGGGGGGCAGCCCGCGGCGGCCCAACAGGCCCTTCATGCGGGCGAAGAGCCGGTGGGCCACCTCCAGATGACCGGCCAGATCCGTGCCGCGGGTGGTGTTGCGCACCGCCACCACTCCGTCTTTGGGAACCTGGAATCCACCTTGCAAAAGATCACCTCCGGGAGGTATTGTACAATATATCGGCGGGGATGAGAGGAGCGGGGGACGTGGCGAGCACGGTAGCCCTGGTGCGCTGCCCGGACTACGCGGCGACGGAGGGCGCTTTGGCCGAGACCCTGGCCCTCTTGGGGGGGCTGGGCGCCTTCGTGCCGCGGGGCGCCACGGTGCTGGTCAAACCCAACCTGCTGGCGGCGGCGCCGCCGGACAAGGCCGTGTGCACCCATCCGGCGGTGCTGCGGGCCGTGGTGCGGGCCTTGCGGGAGGCGGGCGCCCGGGTCCTGGTGGGGGACAGCCCCTCCCTGGGCACCACCGGCCGGGTGGCCGAGGCCGCCGGCATCGCCCAGGTGTGCGCCGCGGAGGGGGCCACCTTGGTGCCCTTCCAGCGCAAGGTTTCCGTGGCCTATCCCCAAGGGCTCGTCTGCAAGTCCTTCCCCCTGGCTGACGTCCTGGCCCAGGTGGACCTGGTGGTCAATCTGCCCAAGCTCAAGACCCACACCCTGACCCGATACACCGGGGCGGTGAAGAACCTCTTCGGCTGCGTGGTCGGGGCGGAGAAGCCCCGCTTCCACCTGCGCTTCCAGGATCCGGCGGACTTCGCCGGCATGCTGGTGGACCTGTGCGGCCTGGTCCGACCGGCTCTGACCGTGTTGGACGGGGTGATGGCCATGGAAGGCAACGGACCCCGCAACGGCCGTCCCCGCCCGCTGGGGGTGCTCTTGGCGGGGGCCGACGCGGCGGCGGTGGACGCCGTGGCCAGCTCCCTCATCGGGCTCGGGCCGGAGGCGGTGCTCACCACCGCCCTGGCCCGGCGCCGGCAAGCCGGCGGGGTGGAGGCGACTGCCGTGCACGTCCTGGGCGAGCGGCCGGAGCAGCTGGCGGCGCGGGATTTCCGGCTGCCCCGGGGCGGCAGCACCATGGCCTGGGGCCTGCCGGCGGGGATGGGGGACTGGGTGCGCCGCCAGGTGAACCCCTCCCCCTGGGCCGTACCCGAGCGATGCACGGGCTGCGGCGACTGCATGGCCGTGTGCCCGCCGCACATCGTGACTCTGGAGGGCGGCAAGGCGCACCTGGGGGGTAGCGGCTGCATCTATTGCTACTGCTGCCAGGAGGTCTGTCCCGAGGGGGCGGTGGAGCTGGTGGAGGGGCGGGTGCTGCACCTGTTGCACCACGGCCTGCTGAAAGGATGGTGAGGCCGGCGGACCTGCCCCGCCCGGTGGCGGACCTGCACGTGCACAGCGTGGCCAGCGGCCATGCCTACAGCACGGTACTCGAACTGGTGCGGGCGGCCCGGGAGCGGGGGATCTCCGTGCTGGCCCTGACCGATCACGGGCCGGCCATGCCCGGCGGCCCCCACCTGTACCATTTCGGCAACCTGAAGGCCATCCCGCCACGGCTGGAGGGTGTGCGGGTGCTGCGGGGCGTGGAGGCCAACATCCTGGACCACCGCGGCAGCCTGGACCTGCCCACGGCCTACTTGGAGCGGCTGGAGTGGGTGCTGGCCTCCCTGCACCCCGTCTCCTATGCCGGTGGCGGTCCCGAGGAGAACACCCGGGCCTTGCTGGCGGTGCTGGACAACCCCCACGTGCACGTCCTGGCCCATCTGGGCAATCCCGCCTTCCCCTGCGACTTGGAGCAGGTGGTGCGCCGGGCGGCCGAGCGGGGAGTGGCGGTGGAGCTCAACAACAGCTCCCTCACCATCAGCCGCCCCGGCAGCCGGCGCAACTGTCAACTGGTGGCGGCGGCGGCGGCCCGCTCGGGCGGTCCCGTGTCCCTGGGATCCGATGCCCACGGCGCCTGGAGCGTGGGGGAACTGGGCCAGGCCCTGGAGCTGGCTTTGGCCGCCGGGGTGCGGGTGGAGCAGATCCTGAACCTCGCGGAGGGCCGGGTGGAGGAGTTCCTCCGGGCCCGCTAAAGGCGGCCCAGCCCGCCGGCCTTCAGGAACCAGACGCGGCCCTTCTGGTCCACCCGCAATGCGGGACGGGGGGCGGGGCCGAAGGGTGCCGAGTAGGTGAGGGTGCCCGCCGGGGTGAGCTCGGCCAGCCGGGCCGTGGTGCCGGCATAGTTGACGTCGTAGGCCCACACCTCGCCCTTGGCGCCGACGGCCAGGGCCCGCAGGGCGCCGGTCCAGGCAGGGTGCCCGGGCGGGGCGGCGAGGGTGTGGCGGGAGAAGGAGCCGGCCGCGGAGAGCTCGAAGAGGGTGCCCGACCAGCCGTAGCGCTCGCCGTGGCGGGTGCGGCAGGTGAACCACAGGTTCCCGGACGGGTCCAGGACCAGGCGGCGGGGGCTATAGCCGGACCAGGGAAGCCGGAACAGCTTCACCTTGCCGGTGGCGGGGGTCACCCGGGCGATGCCGGCGCCGGCGTAGGCGCCGGTGGCGGGGTCGTAGGCGCCCGCCAGGGCCACCCAGACTTGGGTGGCGGCGGCGGCCACGCCGCCAGGGGGGCCCTGCACGCCCGCCAGCGGGTACACCGAGACCTTGCCGGCCAGGGTGACCTCCCGCAGGTGCGGCAAGAGCCCGCCGCGGGAAGCGGCGCTGATCCAGGCGTTGCCGGCCGGGTCCACCGCCAGCCCTCCCACCCGGCTGCCGCCGGCCGAGGCGGGCCAGCTGGCGATGGCGGTGCCGGCGGGAGACCACTGCACCAGCTGTCCGGCGGCGTTGCCGGGCTGATCCAGCCACAGGCCGCCCGGGCCGTAGGCGGCCATGGCTACGGTGCGCCCGGGCAGCGGGAAGGAGCGCCAGCCGCCCTTGACCGGAGCATATTCCCAAAGGGTGCTCCCGGCCAGGGCCCAGACGGACCCGGCGGCGCCCAAGGCCAAGAAGCGTGGAGTGGCGCCGCGCACGGGCAGGGGGAAGCTGCTCACCGGCAGGCTGGCCGAGGGCGTGCCGGCAGCGGCGGGGACAGCCGCCGGGGCTTTGGTTCGCGGTGCCGCCTGGCCGCAGCCGGCCAGGAGGGCCAGCAGGATCGCCGCCACCGTGAGGGAGGCTGTCGCGCCGCGCTTCATGTCGTCCGGGCCCCCTTTCCGCCGCCAAGGCGCTTTCAGCCGCATTATATCCGGGTGGGAGAGGATGGACAAGATGCTGGTGGAAGAGTTGCCCTTTCCGGCCGACCCGCTGGACCTGTACGGCCCCCTGCGCCACCAGCCGCATCCCTTCCTGCTGGAGAGCGCCCTGGAGCATCCCGAACTGGGCAGGTACAGCTTCCTGGGCACGGATCCTTTTTGCGTGCTGCAGGATCGGGAAGGCGCGGTCGAGGCGGCAGGTTCGGTGCGCGGACGGTGGGAGGGCGGCATCTTCGCCGCCCTGTCCTCCCTGCTGCCCCGGTTTCGCCTGCCCCGCCGTCCGGAATGGCCGCCCCTGGCCGGCGGTGCCGTGGGCTACTTCGGCTACGACTTGGCCCGGCAATTGGAGCGGCTGCCGCAGAAAAATGCGGCGGGCCCGGGGCTGCCCGACGCGACGGTGGGGCTGTACGACGTGGTGATCTGCCTGGACCACGCCGAGCGGCGGGCCTGGCTGGTCTCCACGGGACTGCCGGAGCGGGGGGCGGCCGCAAAGGAGCGGGCCTTCCGGCGGGCTTGGCAGGTGCGCCGGCTCCTGAGCGCCCCCGCGCCGGCGCCGGGGCGCATGCGGGTGGTCGGCACGGTGCGCAGCAATTTCACCCGGCAGGCCTACGAGGCGGCGGTGGCGCGGGTCATCGAGTATATCCGGGCAGGGGACGTGTTCCAGGTGAACCTGTCCCAGCGCTGGACGGCCCGGGTGGCCACGGATCCCCTGGCCTTCTACCGGCGCCTGCGCCTGGCCTCCCCGGCTCCCTTCGCGGCTTTGCTGGAGTTGCCGGAGGGGGCGGTGATCTCCTCCTCCCCCGAGCGGTTTCTGAAGGTGTCCGGCCGGCGGGCCGAGACCCGTCCCATCAAGGGGACCCGTCCCCGGGGGGACGATCCCGCCGCCGACGCCGCCTTGCGCTCGGAGCTATTGTCCAGCGCCAAGGACCGGGCGGAGCTCCTGATGATCGTGGATCTCATGCGCAACGACCTGGGCAAGGTCTGCCGCTACGGTTCGGTGCGCACGCGGCGGCTGCACCACCTGGAGCCGTATCCGGGAGTTTTCCACCTGGACGCCACCGTGACGGGGCGGCTCTCGCCGGGTCTGGGGGCCGTGGACCTGCTGCGCGCGTGCTTTCCGGGCGGCTCCATCACCGGCGCGCCCAAGATCCGGGCCATGGAGATCATCGAGGAGCTGGAGCCGGTGCGCCGCGGCGTGTACACCGGGGCCTTGGGCTACCTCTCCTTCAGCGGCCAGGCGGACCTGGCCATGGCCATCCGCACCGCGGTGCAGTACCGGGACCAACTGTGGGTGCAGGCCGGTGGCGGGATCGTGGCCGATTCCGATCCGGCGGCGGAGTACCGGGAGACCTGGCACAAGGCGGCGGGGATGCTGCGGGCCTTGGGCGTAACGAAGGAGGAGGTGGCGGGCCTTGCTGGCCTATCTTGACGGGGTGTGGCGGGAGGAGGCCGAGCTTTGTCTGCCCTTGCCGCACCGCGGCTTCTTGTATGGGGACGGCCTGTTCGAGACGGTGCGGGTAGCCGCGGGGGCGGTCTGCCATCGCCGTCGTCATTTGGAACGGCTGTTCCAGGCGGCCCGGGAACTCGGGCTGGCGCTGCCCGCGTCCGGTGAGCTGGAGGCCCTTCTTCAGGAGGCCGTCCGGCGCAATGCGCTTGCCTCGGGTGTCCTGCGCCTGACGGTCAGCCGGGGGGCCGGCCCGCGGGGGCTGGCCCCCACGGGGGAGGAGTCCACCACCGTGCTCCTGACCGCGGCACCCTATCCCTACCGACCGGAGCAGTACCGGATGGGATACCGGGCGGTGCTGGTGTCAGGCACCCGGCGCAACGAGTGCTCGCCCCTGGCGCGATGGAAGACCACCGCAGCCCTGGACGGGGTGCTGGCGGCCCGGGAGGCCCGCGCGGCCGGCGCCCAGGAGGGCCTTTTGCTGAACACCCGGGGGTTTTTGGCCGAGGGGGCGGTCAGCAACCTGTTCCTGGTGGTCGGGGGGGAGCTTCGGACGCCCGACGAGGCCTCGGGCTGCCTGCCGGGGGTGGCCCGCGCCGTGGTGCGGGAGTTGGCCGAGGAGCACGGCATCCCCGTGGGGGAGGTTCCCGTCGCCCCGGAGGATTTGTCCCGGGCCCGGGAGGCGTTCCTGACCAACGCCTTGCTGGGGGTGATGCCCCTGGTGGCGGTGGACGGCCGCCCGGTGGGCGACGGGACGCCGGGGAAGCTGAGCCTCCAGCTCCATGCGTGGTACGAGGCGGCCCTGCCGGGAAGATGAGACCTTGGGTGCTGGAGCATGGGTGCTGGGCGACGCCGGCGGGGATGCGCGGGGGGAGGACGCGGACTTGGGGGTGTGGGACGGCACGCGGCTTTTGGGACGGGAGGAATTCGCCCGGCGGTTGCCGGAACTGGAGACGAAGGCGTCTTGATCGTGGGTGACCTCGGATCGCCGCCGGCGGACGGCGCATATACATTCCGGGGGCGGTGTGCCGGGGCGGCAGCGCCGCCGCAAGTTGGCAGTGCGCGCCGGCAGGTTTACGGGGCGCCACCGGCGAATCCTAAGGGGCGGAGGTGGCAAACACGGCCGACGTGGGGCTGGTGATCATCACCGGACTTTCTGGAGCGGGCAAGACCCAGGTCATCCGCAACCTAGAGGATCTGGGGTTTTTTTGCGTGGATAACCTGCCCCCCAACCTCATAGGCAAGTTCACCGAGCTTTGCCTGCACTCCGAGGGCCGGATCAAGCGGTTGGCGGCGGTGGTGGACATCCGGGGCCGGGAATTCTTCGGGGCCTTGGAGGGGGCGCTGGAGGAGGTGGCGGCCGCCGGGGCGGCCTACCGCATCGTCTTCCTGGAGGCGGATGACGAGACCCTGGTGCGCCGCTACAAGGAGAGTCGGCGCCGTCATCCCCTGGCTCCCCAGGGGAGGGTGCTGGAGGGTATCCGGGCCGAGCGGCACCGAATGGAGGAACTGCGGGGGCGCGCGCACCTGATCATCGACACCTCGGACCTCACTCCCGGACAGCTGCGGGAGCGCATCCGTGACCAATTCGGCGGGGAGGACGCGCTGCCGCCCCTGGTGGTGACGGTGCTGAGCTTCGGTTTCAAGCACGGGCTGCCCTTGGACGCGGACCTGGTCCTGGACGTGCGCTTTCTGCCGAATCCCAACTACGTGCCGTCCCTGAAAGACCTGGACGGCAACGCGCCGGCGGTCCGGGAGTATGTGCTGCGTTGGCCCGTGACCCAGGGGTTCCTCCACCGCACGGAAGATTTTCTGCGTTTTCTCCTGCCCCATTATGTCCGAGAGGGCAAGGGGCAGCTGACGGTGGCGGTGGGCTGCACCGGCGGGCAGCACCGTTCCGTGGTCATCGCCGACCAGTTGGCCGGGTTTTTGCGGCGGGAGGGCGACTCGGTGCTTTTGTACCACCGGGATCTGCCCAAAAGCCAGGCGGAGGAATCATGAAGCTCTTGCGCTGGCTGTACCCGGGGCTGAAGGTCAAGCGTTGGCTCTTGCTCTTTTCCGTCGGCTTCGTGGCCACGGCCGCGGGGCTGGCACTGGTCGCGGCCGGGACCCTGGACGGCCGGGCGGGCGGAGTGGCCCGGGACTTGGCGGGGCGGCTCTTGTCCGTGAACCGCTGGGAGTGGGGGATCATTCTGGTGGTGCTGGGCCTGGCGCTCGCCGGCTTCTCCCTGGTGCGGCTGGGCACCTCCTTCGCCCTGTCCCTGGAGCCGCGGGGGCGCAGCGGCCTGGGGGAGGTCCTCTACCGGCGGCGCCAACTGGTGCGCGGACCCAGGTTGGTGGTCATCGGCGGCGGGACGGGCCTGCCGGTGCTCTTGCGCGGCCTCAAGGAGTACACCAGCAACCTGACCGCCGTGGTCACCGTCTGCGACGACGGCGGCAGCTCGGGCCGGCTGCGGGGCGAGTTGGGCATCCTCCCCCCGGGGGATCTGCGCAATTGCCTGGTGGCCCTGGCCGACACGGAGCCCCTGGTGGAGCGGCTGTTTCTCTACCGTTTCGGGGAGGAGTCGGCCCTGGCCGGCCACAGCTTCGGGAACCTGTTCATCGCCACCCTGTGGCAGATCACCGGCGACTTCCGGGAGGCGGTGCGCGAGTCCAGCGAGGTGCTGGCCGTGCGCGGCCAGGTGCTGCCCTCCACCTTGCGCAACACGGTGCTGTGCGCGGAGCTGGAGGACGGGCGGGTGGTGCGGGGCGAATCCCGGATCCCCACGGCCGGCGGCAGGATCCGCCGGGTGTACCTGGATCCGCCGGACGCGGAGGCGCCCGAGGAGGTGCTGCAGGCCATCCGGGCGGCCGACGCCGTGGTCCTGGGCCCCGGCAGCCTATACACCAGCATCCTGCCCAACCTGCTGGTGCGCGGGGTGGCGGAGGCCCTGCGCAGTTCCCGCGCGATCAAGTTCTACGTGTGCAACATCATGACTCAACCGGGCGAGACCGACGGCTACACCGTGGCGGACCACCTGGAGGCCATCCAGCGCCACGGCGGGCCCGGGCTGGTGGATCTGGTGGTGGCCAACACGGGGCCGATACCGGAGGCTTTGGCGGAGCGCTACCGGCGGGAGGGAGCGGAAGTGGTGCGGGTGCCCCCGGAGGGACTGCAGGGGGTGCGGGTGTTGAGTGGGAACCTGGTGGCGGGAGACGGCTTCGTGCGCCACGATCCGGTGCAGTTGGCCGAGCTCTTGTTGCGGGAGGTGGTGGTTCGCCGGATGGGCAGCGAGCGGCGACGCTTCCTGGATTTCTACCTCTTGGGCGAGCGGTTGAAGCACCGGCGCGGAGCGGGATCGGCGTGAGCGATTCCTTCTCCCGCCGGACCAAGGAGGAGCTGGCCCGCCAACTGCCCCGGGAGCGGTGCTGCCGCCTGGCGGAGCTGGCCGCCCTGGTCCGCGCGGGCGGCGGCGTGGCGGTGGCGGCGGGGGAGCCGCCCGCGGCGGTGCTGCACAGCGACAGTGCCGCCGTGGTGCGCAAGGCGTTTCTCTTGGGCAAGGGTCTTTTCGGGCTGTCCTCCCTGGTGCTGGCTCGGCGACGCCGGCGCCTGGATCGGGAGTACAGCTACTACTTGCGGCTGGAGGATCCCAGCCGCAGCCATCGGGTGCTGCGCTCCCTGGGGCTTTGGGGAGCCGAGGCGGCCCACGCCGGCATTCCGCCCCGCTTCCTGCGCCGGGGCTGCTGCCGCCGCTCCTTCCTGCGGGGCCTGTTTCTGGCGGCCGGTTCCCTGGCCGGGCCCGGCCGGGAGTATCACCTGGAGTTCGATCTGGCCAGTCCGGCCTTCGCCGCCGCGGTGGCGGACCTGTTGCGGACGACGGGCCTGGCGCCGCACCTGGGGCAGCGGGGAGAGGACACCCGCGTGTACCTTAAGGAGGGGGACGACATCGCCCGTTTCCTGGTCCTGGCGGGGGCCCACGGCTCGCTGTTGGATTTCGAGAGCACCCGGGCCTTCAAGGAGGTCAAGAACCGGATCAACCGGGTGGTGAACTGCGAGACCGCCAACCTGAACAAGGCGCTGGAAGCCGGGTTGCGGCAGGCGGAGGGCTTGCGCCTCTTGCAGCGGACCATGGGGCTAGACGCCCTGCCCGCCTCCCTGCGGGAGGTGGCCACCTTGCGGCTGCGTCATCCCGAGGCCAGCCTGGGGGAGTTGGGGGAGCTTTTGCACCTGGGCAAATCCGGGATCAACCATCGGCTGCGGCGTCTGGAGGGGATGGTTCGCAGCCTGCGGCGGGGGGGAACGGCTTGAGGCGCACGGTGGCGGCCCTGCTTTTGCTCGGACTGCTCGCCGGGTGCGCCGGCCCGGGGGGGTTCTCGGCGCCCGTGCGGCGCACTCTGGTGGTCGGGGTGCTCTCCCTGCCCGGTTCCCTGAACCCCCTTTACGCCACCGGCCGCACGGCCACCGACCTGGAAAGCCTGATCTTCAGCCCCCTGTACCGCGTGGGCAAGGGTCTCGAGCCCCGACCGGTGCTGGCCGCCTCGCCGCCCCGGATCTCGCCTGGGGGGCGCACCTACACCGTGCCGCTGCGCACCGGGGTGCGCTGGCAGGACGGGCAGCCCCTCACGGCGCAGGACGTGGTGTTCACCCTCCAGGCCATGCGCGCGGCCCGCAACGCCTCGCCCTTGGAGGCGGACTTCCGCTACGTGCGCTCCGTGTCCGCCGTGGGCGACTCGGTGCGCATCCGGCTCACCCGGCCCTGGGCGCCCTTCCTCCTGGACGCCCTGACGGACGTGCCGATATTGCCGGCGCACCTGTTGGGTCACCTCTCGGGGCAGGCCCTGGCCGACTCGCCCTTCGGGCGGCATCCGGTGGGCACCGGGCCGTACCGGGTGGTGCGCTGGGTGGGGGGCACGCGGCTGGAGCTGGCGGCCAACCCCCGCTATTTCGGGCGGCGGCCGAACATTCCCCGGGTGGTATTTCGCGCCGAGGGGTCCGCCCGCGGGGAGGTGGCCGCGCTGCGCGCGGGAGCCGTGGACTTGATCGCGGGCCTGGCACCCCAGGAGCTGTCCGCGGTGCACGCTGTCCCCGGGGTACGGGTGCGTGCCTTCTCCCGGGCCGCCTACGCCTACCTGGGTTTTCCCCTGGGGACGGGCTCACCCTTCGACCCGGTGGCGGTGCGTCGTGCCTTCTATCACGCGATCGACCGGCGCGCCATCGTCGACGGCGTCCTGGCGGGACAGGGGACGGTGGCCGACTCGCCGGTGAGCCCGGCCCAGGCCCCCTTTTATGCCCCGGGTCGCGCCCCCGGGTACGACCCGGCCCGGGCGGCGATCCTGCTCCGCGCCGCCGGCTGGCGGCGCGGTCCCGGCGGTATCCGCTACCGGAAGGGAAAACCGTTCCGCTTCGACCTGCTGGTGCCGGGAGGAGGGACCACCCGGCTGGAGGCGGCCCGCCTGGCCGCTCGGGACCTCGCGGCGGTGGGGTTGGCGGCCCGGGTGCGCCAGATCGCCTGGAGCGCCTTCTTGCGGGATCTGCAAGCGGGGAGCATCCCCGGGGTGTGGCTGGCCGAGTGGACCCTGCCGCCGGATCCTGATCCGTCCTTGTATCTGGACAGCCGGGCGGTGTCTCCCTACGGCATGAATGTGGGCCGCTACGCCGACCCGACGGTGGACCGGGCGATCAGCGCGGAGGAGGCCAGCCTCCAGCTCAAGACGCGCCAGCAGGCCTTTCGAACCCTGGAGCAGGCGGTGCTGACCGACCCCCCCTACGTCTTCCTGTATTACCCGCGGGAACTGGTGGCCTACCGGGGAGTGACCGGGGTGCGCGGAACGCCCTTTCTCCTGGACTACTACCGTCTCGACCGTTGGCGCTTGGTCGGCTGACGGGGAAGGGCTCCGGCGGACCGGCGTTCCCGGGGTGGGTGGTCCGGCGGTGACAGCCCCGGCCCGGGACCTGGGCACGGCGCATTTGGCCGGCGGCGACTGCGAGGAGATGCATCGGCAGGAGCTGGCGGTCTATGGGGGCCTGGGCGTGCGTCCTACCTTGCCGGCGCCGCTCCCGGAAGCCCCAGGCGGCTGTCGACCCGCTCGGATGGCCGTGCGCTGGCTGGGGCGGCGGCGTTGCGCGCGGTACCGCTTCCGGCAAGAACACTACGGCTGTCCCTCGCGGCGGGCCCGGGGGTTATAGAGCTTTGCGCAAAATTAAATTTTCCGCCCCGGCTAACTGGCAATATTAGTAATAAGGGGTGGTCAATGAGCAGCGAGAAGGCCGGCAGAATTGCCAGTCCGGGATGATATGGTGTTTAATACCATTCATGGCACTGATACTAAGTTGCGATGGGAGGTGGAAACAGGCCCCTCCCGGAGCCTCATCACCGGATGTTTCTTCCGGCAGCCGCTACCTCAGGCGGCGAAACTTCGTACGCATCGGATGCGTTCTTCCTGCCCCATCCGGCAGGCGGCGGCTGCGATGAGGTGCAGCAGCAGCAGGTGTAGCTGCCAAGGCTTTGTGACATCGTCGATTCCAACTGACAATGTCCTCGGCCATCTACGCTGGCCGGTGGCAATGTCTTCGGCACATGGAAGGGGAAGTGCCACGCGCCTCCCCTTGATCCATGGGGCTGCAGACTTTGCTAGCCGTTGAACACCCGGCTTTTGACCGGTGAGCCTTGAACATCCATGTCCGCCAGCAGCAGGTCAAGGGCCTCCCGCAGCAGCTGCACGTACTTCTGTTCATGAACGAGTAACGTGACCTCCATGCCAGCGGTCTTGATCTCCACGTGGGCCTTGTGGTCACCGTCGGCATTTCGCCAGGGGTAGTGGAACACGGTGGTCACCACGCTGAGTCCTTCCTCCCGGTTCAGGTTAACGGACATCATGGGCTGTCTTTGCCTCCTTCTGCGGAGTACTCACTCTTCCAACTCGGCTACGGCCCGGCGCATGCTGGCCTCCTCCACCAGGGGCGTGCGGCATACGGCCGCATCCAGCAGGGAATGGGTGGCCAGCATGCCCACCCGACGCGGCAGGCCCTGGGAGTGCTTGTGCAAGAGTTGCAGGGCCTCCTCGGTGAACAAGGGGCGATCCACCCCGGCCAGGGCCAGGCCGTGGACCACGAACCGGCCCACCTGTTCCGCCGTCAGCCCCGGCAGGTGGTAGCGCATGGTGATCCGCTGGGTCACCGCCTCGAATACCTTCAGGCGCAGGGTGGCCCGCAGTTCGGAGTGCCCCGCCAACACCAGGGCGAAGGGGCTGTCGGCGTCGCAGTAGATGTTTTGGACGTAGCGCAGCTCCTGGACCATCTCCTGGGTCAGCCCCTGCGCCTCGTCGATGACCACCACGGGAGCCTTTTCCTGAGCCCCCGCCAGATCGGACATCAGGGTCTGGAACTGGCGGCGGGCGGCGCTGTAGGTGCGAGCGGGGAGCACCCCGAAGTGCTCCAGCACCTGGGCATAGAAGTCCCGGGGCAAAAGCCGGCTGTCGGCCAGGTACACCGCAGGCTGACGCACGGGGTCCAGCTCCCCCAGGAAGGCGCGCACCACGGTGGACTTGCCGCAGCCGGTCTCTCCGGTGAGGAGCATGATGCCGCGGGTATCCAGGACGATGTGCAGCCGGGCCATGGCCTCCTCCAGACCCGGCCAGCGGAATAACTGCGCTCTGGCCGGTGCTTTGGGAAAGGGCAGCGCCTGCAGGCCGAGCTCGGCCAAGGGGCCGGGAATGCCGCTCACGTTTGATCACTCCCCGGGGCCAGGCGCATCCTTCCCGCCTGTTCCACCCGCCGAGCCTCGTCTGCGGCCTGGAGCAGGTGAAGGTAGGAACTGTGCTCCTGGGTAGCCTCCTCCTGCGCGGGTGCGGGGGGGGCTTTCA
>JAJZIM010000099.1 GCA_021810565.1 Bacillota bacterium | reverse complement strand
CGGCCCCCATCCAACGGGGGTCCCGAGTGGTTCGGGCGTCGGGGTTCGTCGTGCCGTTCCAGGCGGCGCCTCGGCTCCCAGGATGCCATCGGTTTCTCGGACGGCTACGGCGGCGGCAGGGGTAAAGGGCCCGCCC
Source organism: Bacillota bacterium (assembly GCA_021810565.1). Classification (GTDB taxonomy): domain Bacteria; phylum Bacillota; class Sulfobacillia; order JAJZIM01; family JAJZIM01; genus JAJZIM01. The sequence continues at coordinate 8,845 of JAJZIM010000099.1, read as the reverse complement.
GGTTCCTATCCAACGGGTTCCCCGCCGCTTTAGGATCTTTTCCTGGTTGGCTTATCGTTGGGACCGCCAGGTCTGCGGCAACCGGAGGGCGCACAGCCGCCGGTTTCCCTTTCGTCAGTAGCCAATTGTCAGGCCGCGTCAAGTGGAAAAGTCACCTCCGCCAGCGCCGCCTCCACACCCGCATCCAATCTCGTGGCCGCATCCCGGCGCAACGCCGAAACCCGCCGCCCATCCGCCAGCGCCCCCGTGACACAGAGCCCTGCCGCAGCGATCGCCAACCAAATCCGCGTCCTGAGCCCACGCGGCACGGCCCTCCTCCGGGAGGGCCTTCACTTTGCCCTTGGGCTGCCTCCGGCCAGGCGGTCCAAGAACGGTTCCGGGGCTTCCCCTTCCATGCGGGGTATCCCCCGGCGGGCCAGGATGTCGGCCAGCCTGGCGGCCAGCTCCTGGCGTCGCCGGGTTTCCAGGGCTGGACGCCGCGCCAGGAAGTCCTCCGCCAGCTCCCGCTCCCGGGTGCTGAGGGCAGGCGAGTCCGCCAGGGTGCGCGTCCTGAGGGTCCAGGGCTCCTCCCGCAGCACCAGCGTGCCGGCCACCAGGTCGCCCAGGCGGCGCCGGCGCCGGTTGGCCAACACGGTCAAGAGCCCCAAGGTGTAGAAGGCGGGGAGCCAGTCCACCAGGCGCAGCACGTTGCGCAGGAAGGACCGGGCCAACCCGATGGGACGGCCGCCGGGACCCACCACCCGCAGGTGCAAGAGCCGTTTGCCCGGCGTCTGACCGTGCCAGAGCCACTCGAAGAGCACGAAGTAGCCGAGGATGACCAGGAAGCTAAAAAAGATCAAAAACGGCAGAATCACCACCAGGAGCAGGTCCTTGAAGGCGGTGTGCTGCCCGGAAACCGCCGCGCTGACTCCCGCCACGGCGATCAGGAGGTCGCCGGTTACCGCCACGGCCAGGAGCAGGGCGAGTTGGATGGCGAAGTCGATCAGGGCGGCGGCGTAGCGGGAGCCGAGCTCGGCCACCCGGAAGTCCAGCTCCACCCGTTCCGGGGTGCCCACCCGCAGGGGATCGACGCTCACGGCAGCACCTCCTCGTCGAGCGGCCGACGCGGCCAGAACAGGTAGGCGCCCAGGAGGGCCGCGCCCACGACCGCCACCGCCAGCTTCACCGATGGAGGCAGGGGCGAGGGGGTGACGAAGCCCTCGATGAGGCCGGCCACCACTAGGAGCAGCAGCACGGCGACCAATAGTCCCAGGGCCTGCCGCCCCCTAAGGGCCAAGGCCTCCCGCCGTGACAGGTCCCCCGGGGCGATGAGGGCGGCGGCCAGGAGGAAGCCGGCACCGCCGGCGATCCAGGTGGCGGGCAGCTCGAACACGCCGTGGGGCAGGATCAGGGCCCAGAAGAGGAGGCTGGCGCCGTGGCTCTCGCTGGCGGCGGCCAAGGCCCCCAGCAGGAGGCCGTTGAAGGCCATGAAGTAAGCCGTGGGCAGGCCCAAGGCGATCCCCGTGGCGAAAGCGCCCAGGGAGACCTCGATGTTGTGGGTCATGATGAAGGAGGACATGGCCGGGCTTTCCACCAGGGGCAGATGCAAGCCTCCGGTGTGGTGCAGGTGGCGGCCGGCCGCCAGGAGTCCCGACGGCAGGAAGGGGGACAGGGCCGCGGCGTGGCCGGTGAACACGGCCAAGAACCCCGCGACGAAGCCCGCCAGGTAGATGCCGGTCGCCAGAGCGATGAAGGGGCACTGCGCACGCAAGAGTTCCGGCACCGTGCGGCTCACGAAACGCCAGGCCCGGGCCGGGCTGGCCGTGCGCTCCCCGTAGATTTGGCCGTAGGCGCGCACCAGGAGGCTGTTCAGCCGCTCCACCCAAACGCTGTCCGGCTGGTGAGTGCGCAGATAGGCCAGGTCGGCCGCCGTCACCTGGTAGAGGCGTCCCAACTCCTCCAGTTGGCCCGGGGTCATCCGCCCCAGACCGTTGTCGGTCAGGCGCAGGAGCTCGTGCAGCCGGTCCCACGCTTCCCGGCGCAGGCCGTCGGTCGGCATCGATCTTCCTCCTTCACACTCCGGCGCGCTGCTTGATGCGCCGGTAGGCGTCCTCCACCGCCGGGCCCAGGCGGGCCGCCCCGACATGCACCGTCAGGATGCCGTGGGCCTCCAGGCGGCCGAGGGCCAGGCGGACCGCGTCCGCCACCTGCCGGGCGACCGCTTGGCGGTACACGTCCGCGGAGCCGGTCGGTGCCCGCTGCTCCAGCCGATCCAGGAGCGGGTCCCGCAAGGTGGCCACCAGCAGCAGGTGCTGGCCGGCCAGGCGGCCCATGGCGGCCAGGGCCCGGGTGGAGGCGTCGGGTTCCGCCAGGTCCGTGAACAGCACCACCAGGCTGCGCTTGCGCCAGTGCCGGTCCAGGTATCCCAGGGCCGCCGCGTAGTCCGGCTCCCGGGGAGTGGCCGCGGCGTCGGACAACGAGGCCAGGAGCCGCCGATACTGCCGCCGCCCGCCCCGCGGCGGGAGGAAGGCCGACACCCGGTCTGCGAAGACCAGGCAGCCCACCCGATCCCCCCGGGCCAGGGCCGCGTCCGCCAGGCGCAGGCCCGCCTCCAGGGCCTGGTCCAGTTTGGTGCCGTCCCCCGCCGGCGGCAGCATGGCGCGGCCGGTGTCCACGGCCACCAGCACGTTTTGGCTGCGCTCGTCCCGATACTCGTTGGCCATGAGCTTGGCCCGGCGGGCGGTGGCCTTCCAGTTCACCAGGCGCAGGTCCTCGCCGCTACGGTACTCCCGGATCCCGTCAAACTCGCGGCCCAGGCCGGGGGCGGTGCGCCGGCGCACCCCGCCGCCCGCCCACAGGCCCGGGGCCGTGCCTCCCAGGACCAGGCGCGGGTGCACCCACAGGGACGTGAACAGGTCCAGCCGATACTGACGCTGGGCCAGGCCCAGGGGACCGCCGACCCGCAGCAGGAGGGGGCCCAGCCGGTAGCGCCCGCGGACGGCGGGGGTGAGGGTGTAGGTGACGCTTCCCCCGCTGCCCGGCCGCACCGTCACCCGCAGCCGGGGGGAGGGGCCCAGGGCCGCAGGCAGGATGTCCCGGGCCGCCAGCCGCAGGGTGCGCCGGGACAGTCCCGAGAAGGACAGCGTCACCGCCACCGCCTGGCCGCGCCCCGCGCGCTCGGGAGCATGCCGCCGCGGGGAAAGGACCTGGGGCGGTGGCACCAGCCGCCAGTCGAGGAGGGCGCCCAGCAGGAGGGCCAGGTCATAGCCGGCGGCGGGTCCCGCCAGGGGCGCTCCGGCGCCTACGGCCACCCATAGGAGCACCCCCAGGGCGAGGAGCACCGGCAACAGCCTACCGGGCACGGGGGCTCACCGCGGCACCGGTACGGTGTCCGCCAACTGGCGCAGCACCGCGTCGGGCTCCCGGCCCTCCACCTCGGCCTCGGGGCGCAGCACGATCCGGTGGCGCAGCGTGGGCAGCAGCAACTCCTTCACGTCTTCGGGGAGCGCGAAGTCGCGGCCAGCCAGGGCCGCCCGGGCCTTGGACCCGCGCACCAGCCCCACCGCCGCCCGGGGGCTGGCGCCCAGCAGGATCTCCCGGCTCCCCCGGGTGGTGCGCACCAAGGCCGCAGCGTAGCGCAAGAGGTCCTCGGCCACCACCACCGCCGTGACCTCCCGCCGCGCCGCGGCCAACTCTTCGGGGGAGATCCGGTAGGCCGGGGCGGGGTCTGACGGCTGGTTATCCAAAGCCAGGATGCGCACCTCCTCCTCCTGGTCGGGGTAGGCCATGGTGAGCTTGAACAGGAAGCGGTCCAGTTGCGCCTCGGGCAGCGGATAGGTTCCTTCATATTCCACCGGATTCTGGGTGGCCACCACCAGGAAGGGCTCCGGTAGGGGAATGGTTTCCCCGTCCAGGGTGACCTGGTGCTCCTCCATGGCCTCCAGGAGGGCGGACTGCGTCTTCGGCGTGGCCCGGTTGATCTCGTCGGCCAGCAGCAGGTTGGTGAACACCGGGCCGCGCTTGAGGGTGAAGCTGCCGCTTTTCAGATCGTAGACGCTGGTGCCCACCAAATCCGAGGGCATGAGATCGGGGGTGAACTGGATGCGCCGGAACTGCGCGGCCACGGCATGGGACAGGCTGCGGGCCAGGAGGGTCTTGGCGATCCCCGGCACTCCCTCCAGCAGTACGTGGCCGCCAGCCAAAAGGGCGGTGAGAAGCCCCTCCACGGCCTCGGCCTGCCCCACCACGCGCCGGGCAAGCTCCTCCCGCACGGCCTGCCCCAGGCGCTGCGCTTGTTCAGCCAACCTCACCCAACTCCTTTGCCACCGTGTGCACGCGGCGGGCCAGATCCAAGAACTCCCGCTCAGACGGATCGCCGCGGGCCAGGGCGCGGCGCACCTCGGCCGCCGCCTGCGCCGCCGATGGTTCCGCCGCGGCGCGCCGGTCCAGGGGGGCCAGCAGGAGTTCCAGGGCATGGCGGCGGGCCCCCGAGCGCTGCAAGAGGCGGGCCATCGACAAAACGTACTCCCCCGCCCAGGGGAAGCTGGGGGCCGCGGAGTCAACCACGGGTCCGAAGCGCCGGCCCACGCGCCAGAAGGCGAGAGCGACCACCGCCAATCCCTGGAGGAGGAGCGCCCAGACCCATGCGGGGACGGCCGGCGCGGGGCCGGTTGCGGGCAGCGGGGAGGTGTAGCCGTGGTGATACTCGTCGAAGAGGATGGGTCCGGGGCGAGCGGCCAACAGGTTGAGGGTGAGCCGCAAATCGTCCAAGTGGCCGAGATAGGCGTTGGCCAGCGGAGCGGGATCGGTGGACAGGTAGAGTACGCCTCGGCCCACAGGCAGCGCGGTCAGGACGGGTCCCTGAGGGCCTCCCAGCCAGTCCACGGCCGGTACCGGCTGCCAGGTGGGGAGGCGCCAGGGGGTATCCACCACCACCCGGCGCACCCCGGCCAATCGTCCGGCGAGCAGCAAAGGACGGGCTGGGAGGGGCTTGGCGGTAACCAGGCGCCCAGGCCGCGACAGGAACGCCTGCACGAGGCTCGCGCGGGAGGTGATCAGCCAGGCGCCGTTGCCCCGCGCCAGGAAGCGGGTTAGGGCGGCGCGGGTCCGGGCGGAAAATCCCTGCGGCTGGTCGATCACCAGGAACCCGCGGCGGGGCAGGTAGCGGTAGGGCAGGGTCCAGCGATGCGCCGCACGGCCCTCCGAGCGTAAGAGGAGGTAGAGGGCGCGCAGCCCCGCGGGACCATAGCTGTAGCTGGTGGGTGCCGCGCTCAGGTCGGGTGGGGCGGAGGCGGGGCCCCGGAGGAGGGCCAGGGCCGCCAGGAGGATCACCAGGGCGACGGCTGCCGGCAGCACCCAGCGGCTAGCCATCGGTGGCGCCGTCCCGCCGTGCATGGTCCACCAGACGCTCCATGGTCTCGAATTGTGCCGGGCCGCAGGGTGCGGTGCCGAACCAGACGCGCCGAAACAGCTGTGTGGCCTGGAGCAGGGAAGGAACGGCGGCCCCGGCCTCCAGGAGGTAGTCCGCGTCGGTGGCCTGGGGGCGCAGCTCCAGCCGGTGCTGGCGGGCCAGCTGCGCCAGGAGGGCGCCATGGAGCAGGCGCACTCCCAGGCGGAAGCGGCCCTCCCCGGCGGCTTCCCGGGCTTGGGCGAGCAGGTCGGCCGGCCGGAGGGTGGTGGCCACGGGGGTCGGCGAGGCGTGCCAGGCGGCCTCCCGCCAGGTGCCGGAACGCAGGACCAGGGCGATCAGCAGCAGGAGGAAACTGCCCCCCAACAGGCCCAGGCCGATGCCGGCGACGGTCTGACCGGCGACTCGCGACACCAGGCCGCCGAGGCTCGCAAGCCAGGCCGGCACGGGAACGGGCCGGAAACGCGGATCGGAGAGAATGCGGTGCAGTCGGGCGGCGGCGCCGGGAGGGGCGGTGGTGGGCGAGCGCCGGGCGGCCAGCTCCATGGCTTTGAGCTCCTGCCGGGCGGCGCCGGCCAGAGCCTGCCGGGAATGGCCCTGGCGGGTGGCGGCTTCGGCCAGCTGCCGGCGCAGGAAGGTCAAGTCCACCCGCTGCCCTTGACCGCCGGGCAATAGCTGGCGCGCCCGCAGCAGGGAGGCCCGGGATACGGCGGCGCCGGGGGGGCCCAGGACGCGAGCCGCGCTGATCAGCTGGGCGCGGTAGGCGGTCAGCCCCTCCGCCCGAGCGGCGGGGCCGGTCAGGAGGATGGCCAGGGCGACGGCGGCGGCCAGCCTCACGGCGCCGCCTCCAGGGCCGTCAGCCGATCTTCCAGGTCCAGGCCCTCCCGCACCGCCCGGCGGTCATAGTAGGCCACCACCGCCACGCTGGCCTGGAAGGCCAGCAGGGGGATCTGGACCAGGAGGAGCAGGGCCGTCAGGGCTGGCGCCAGCTGGGAGCGCGCGGATCCTACGAGGAGGAAGGGCAGCAGCACCAAGAGGAAGAGGAGCAGGGTACCCGAATAGCGCATGCAAAAGCTCAGGAACATCACTCCCACCAGCCGCGGCAGGGCTTCCACGGCCAGGTTCACGCCCCGGTCCAGGGCCGCGAAGAAGCCTCGGTTCTCCAGCATCAGGGCCGGGACGAAGAGGAAGAACAGGGCGGCCACGAGCAGGCCGGGCACCACCAGGAGCACCGAGGCGATGCCGATTAGCCCATAGAGGACCAGGGCCAGCAGGGTGTAGGGCACCACCCGGAGCAGGGCCGGCGCCAAGCAGGGCCAGAATTCGGCGGTTTCGCCGCGGTACAGCACTCCCGCCGCCCGCACCGTGGCCAGGAGCGCCGTGAACTGGGCCAAGACCTCCACCAAGATCAGGATCACCTGTCGCAGCGGATGCATCAGGAGGAGGGTGGGGACGGCCGGGGAGCCCAGGAGCACGGACAACACGGCGATGGGGCCGAGGCAGCAAAGCCCCAGGCCCATGAGGAACCAGGCGTGGCGCCAGAAGAGGCTGAAGGCGCTGTCCAATATTCCGGCCAAGTCCAAAGGCCGCAAGGGTTGCAAGCCGCCGCCCTCCCGGGTAACAAGATATGCCGCCACCGCGGATAAGGCTTTTTTCGACAAAGAGCAGCTTTTTCCTGCTCCGGGTCGGGATCAGCGTCGGTCCAGGCGGGCCAGCAGAACGCCGCCGGGGCAAAAGGGACGTCCCAGCCGATCCGCCAGGGCGGCCAGGGGCGGCGGCAAAGGCCAGGGCGGCGCGCGGAGGGCATGTCCCAGGTGTACCAGGCCGTGGATGGCCAAGAGCCCCTGCAACTCGGCCGCAGTGAACAGCTGGCGGGGTGGGAAGCGGGACCGGCCGGAGGCAACGCGGGCCAGGCGCCGGCAGCCCCAAAGGCTGCGCCGGTGGAGGGTGGCCACCACCAGGCGGCCACCCGGCGCCAGCACCCGCACGAGTTCGGCCACCACTGCTCCGGGATCCGCCACGAACTCCAGGCAGAATAGGGTGACGGCCAAGTCGAAGGAGCCGTCGGGAAAGGGCAGCCGGGCGCAGTCGGCCTGGCGAAAGGACAGGTGGTTTGCGGCGGCCTCCCCGGCCAAGGTCAAAAAATCGCGGTCTCGGTCCACGCCCACCGCGTCTAGGCCCAAACGCGCCAGGTGGCGGGTGTACCGACCCGGGCCGCACCCGGCGTCCAGGGCGCGCTCCCCCGCCCGGGGTGCCGCCAGGGCATCCATGGCCTCCCACTCCGTGCGCTCCACCCAGCCGCCCCAGGCAGTCTCGTACCACGCGGCGTAGGACTGGGGGCGGTTCACAGCCCGCCGAGGACCCGGGCGCGCCGGGCGAGTTCCTCCGCCAAGGCTTCCTCGAAGAGGTCGAAGGCCTGGGCGAATTTGCGGTTGGCCAAGTGGTAACGGGTGTGGCCGCCGACGCGGGTGCAGCCAGCGAGGAAGCTACGGCGCAGCACGGCCAGGTGTTGGGAGAGATTGCTGGGTGACACCTCCAACTGCGCCGCCAACTCCTGCACGCTGCGCTCCCCGTTTCGCAGCAGCACCATGAGCTGCACCCGTTTGGGGTCAGCCAGGGCGCGGCAGACGGAGGCGTGCAGGTCGAAGAGCCGGCGATCCGGCAGGGTGGTCATGGCCCTTCCTCCCTTCCTCGCGAGGATAGCACGGGGGAAGCGGCAGGTCCAATGCCTTTTTGGATCGCAGAGGATAACCGGAACCATGAATCGACTGCGCCCGATGCCCATCCCAGGCCCTAGTCACGGCCCATGGCCCAGGAAGTCGTGAAGGGGCTTATCCGTCGGCTAGGCGCCTCAACCACTCCTGAAAGTGCGGGCATATCGCGGTGATGGCGGGTATACCGATTTCCTTGATTACTAATGAAGCGTGCAGGGTTTTTTGATAGGCAGGAAAGAGCGATTTGATCCGGTGAGATGGAGAAGTCTGGGGATCGTCGTCTATCTCCTCGGGTGAGTGAAATTGTCCCCGAATTGCCGTTATATCTGCCGCATTGCCGCGCAATATTCTAGCAATACTTTCGGGAGAAGTAAATAATAGCGCCTCAAACTCATGTAGCTGAATGTATGGTATAAAGCGCCGATCAGCTATATCATCGGCTAGGTGTTGCTCAAGGTGTGCAACTTTCTGATAGCAATGCCCGGCGGGCGCGGTTTGGGACCCGGGGAAATCCTTGGGCAAGGCGTAGAAGTCGAGCATGGTCGTAACGGCAAAGGCGCTGGTATCGGCGAGGAGGCTTAAGACCTGTCGCTTGATCTTGTGTAGCTGCCAAGGCTTTGTGACATGGGTGCGGCTCTTCTGGAGTGACTTGCGATAGCAGGAGAAGGCTGCGGCGTGACGAAGTCGATTCTCGGCTTGGCCTGCAGACGAAAATCCGGTCGGTCGGGGAGGTTGGGTACGGTTA
>JAJZIM010000024.1 GCA_021810565.1 Bacillota bacterium | reverse complement strand
TCAGCACGTCGATCATGTCCCGCACCAGGTCGTCCTTCATCTCCTCGGGATCCACCACCAGGAGCTTTCTTCCTTGCGCGGCCAGCGCCGCCTCCACGTATTCCGCGCCCAGGCGCAGGCGGCGGTCCCGGTGCTCCACGGCCACCATGGATATCTTGGGATCGGCCGGAAGGCACAGCAGCTTCCGCCGGTGTCCGTTCTGACCGGACCCCACTTTCCGCACCGTCCGGATCACGGCAATCCCCTGCGCGTTGAGGTGCTCCGACCCCCGTGCGACCTGCCGGTCCAGATCCCCCGCCTGATCGGTCGAAGACACCCGGGCATATACGGCGGCGGTGTTCGCCGCGGACTTGGCCTCCTTCACCAGGATGGTCCCGGTGGGAAACTGCTCGGCGGCCACCGGCAGCTTGCCGTCCCGGAACCACCGCCAGGCCGTGCGGTAACTCACTCCCTGCTCCTTGGCCCACTGACTCAGTTTCATGGTATCATTTTAATATACCATGTACAGTTTGTCAATAAAGTCGTGAGCAGTTCCCAGCCCCCAGCGGCGCAAGTTCCAGACAACTGTTCGGCAACGGCATGCCCGCCACCACCCAGTTTTCGGTGAAAGACCCAGTCCGCGCGACCGGAATGGAAGGCAGGCCTCATCCTGTCCCCCTCTCTACTCCCCATCATTCCCTCAGGATGGGTGCCCCGACGAAGTACCCCAACCCTAGCCCACCCAACCCCACTGACGGAAGACCTTGACTCCTTGCAGGAGAACCCGGTAGTTGCACCGAATAGACGCATCAAAGACCTCGGATCGAGAGCAATCCTGGCCTCGACAAAGTACGCAAGTAGCTTGGAGGGGCATGTCTTGAGGGTTATGCTCAAACAGATTCACGGTCCTTGGGCTGATGGTTGGGTACTTGACAAACACAGCGTCCGAAGCGAATATATTGGGGACCACGATTCCGGGCATCCCATATTCAATACGACTCGCACTGAGGTGGGTGAGGCCCACTTCCAACTCAAGTACCGCAACAACTGGGAGCAGGCAAAACCGCTTGCACAAGCTATTTTTGATAACATTTATCCAAAGTTCACTTCGGTCAAAATGATCGTCCCGATGCCAGCCTCTACCAGTAGGCCCCGCCAGCCGGTCAGCGAAATAGCCAAAGAATTGGGCATACTAGTGCAACTGCCAGTGGCCGAGAATGTGTTGATTAAAGCCCCTAATGAGACACCGCTTAAGGATTTCAGGACAAAGGAAGAAAAGTTCCGGGCAATTGGTGATAGCCTCCAGATAAATGATAGGGTTAAAGAACACGGCCCAGGGAATGTACTAATCGTCGATGATCTATTCCAAACCGGAGCTTCAATGGAGGCAGCCTGCCGGGTGCTGCGAACCTACAATAAGGTACGAGATATCTACGTGGCTGTGCTAACGTGGGGGGAGGTAAAGTAAGGGCTATGCGCGTTTTCATTGCTGGTTCGATGAAAATCAGATACCTTGATCCTCTGGTAAAAAGACATATTGACAGACTTCTGGCCAACGACTACGAGATTGTGGTGGGTGATGCTGATGGCGCCGATACACTAGTCCAATCGTACCTGTTCAACCATGGCGCGAAGAAGACCACTATATATTGTAGCGGACTCAAACCGAGAAACAACGTGGGCAACTGGCCCGTGCAACGAGTTGATACAAAGCACGCTGAAGGTTCGCGGGCGTTCTTCACTGCGAAGGACATTCGCATGGCAGAGATGGCAGATATGGGTTTGATGATTTGGGACGCCGAAAGCACAGGCACTTTGGGTAATATTATAGAACTCTTAATGCGCAAGAAGCAATCGACCGTCTTCGTGAATAAAGCTAGACTCTTCAAGGACGTTGCTAACGTGAAGCAACTCGAGGAAATCCTCTCCTTTATGTCGGAAGCCGCCAAGGAGAAGGGCAATAAAAAGATCAAGTTATTTTCTCGAATCGAGTCACTGAAACATGAGCAGCTGATGTTTGTGATGCCTATGGGACACTAGCCATGTACTGTTTCTTGAGGCCCATGAGTATGCCTCATTTTGTATCTATTCGGGGAAGCCGTAGGGGGTCCAACCACTGGTCCCCTTAAAAGTTGTCCGGCAGTACTGAGCACGGGGAACAATCCGTGCCATGGTTGTAGCTGCCAAGCCCTCGGCGAAGGTGCGCCTCGGCCGGCGCCCAGTCCTGCCACACCGAGGGCAGCGTGCCGGTACCGACGTGCAGCCCGGGATCATCCGGGACCGGGCGCCATGCTCGCTCCGGATGCTCCCAGGCCCGCTTCTCGGTCCGCCGGCCCTGCCCCGCACGTCCGACCGCAGCCGCCGCCCCGCCGATACAGCGACCGTCCGTTCCAAAGCGGCGCCAGCGGGCCGCATGGAACCGGCCCGGCGCCGCCCGGTCCACCGGGCTGGGAGAGCCCAACTCCCGGAGCGCCAGCCCGCGCCGCTCCCCCATAGCCCGACCTCCCTCAGCCGTCGCGCGAAGCCTTGCCCGGCGGCAGCTTCTCCCGCAAGAAGCGCTCCAGGTCCGCCCAATCGCGGAAATAGCGTTCCTCGCCGCTGGCCACGTCGCGCACCTGCCCCCGCAGCTCCTCGCGGTCGCCGTTCAACTGCTCCCGCCACAGGCGCACCGTGAAAAGTTGGGACCTGGGCCCTCCTTCCGAAATCATGCGCCCCCCCCTTTTGCCCGACTTTCAGCCGCGCTTCAGCGTAGCAGGGGCAGCGTTCCCTCAGCGTTCCCTCAGGAGGAGGACACCCGGCGCACCAGCTCCTCCGCCCAGGCGTCGAAGCCCCTTTGGCTCAGGTCCAGCACATAGTGGTCGCAGGGGCAGCGGGGCCCGTAGGCCCAGTTGCGCAAGGACGCCAGGTGCCGAAAGCCGAAGACCCCCAAAAGCGCCTTGTATTCCGGCGCGGGGGTGGAAACGTAGTAGCTGCCCTCCCGGGCCAGGGATCCGAACACGTCCCGCACCAGGGCCGCCCGGACCGGACCCGCCAGCCGGGGCAAAAAGGCCGAGAAGGTGAAGTGGTAGGAGCGGCTCTCCTGAGGGGTCGGCGCCAACTGGGAGGCATCGCTCCAGAGGGAGTGCGCCAGGCTGCCGAAGGCGGGGTGGTCCCAAAGCAACGGCAGCGACTCCCGGCACACCGGCAGCACGCCGCGAAAGCCCTCCAGGCTGCCCGAGTCGTCCCGCACCGCCCGCAGCTCCAGACCGGGATAGGCCAGCAGGCGCTCCACCGCGCGGAGCATAGCGGCCCGGGGCGGGGCACCGGTGACCTGCTCCGCCCAGACGCGCCAGATCTGGCGCAGCCGCGGCGCCTCCGCCGCCCCCACCGCATCCAGGTAGACCGCCTCGGCCTCCGGCTCCCGCGGGAAGACGAACTGGTGCACCACCCGATCCCCGCACAAAAACAGCCGCTCCGCCACCAGCCACTCCCGCTCCCGGGCCTCGGCCGCCGCGGCGCGGCGCCGGTACCACTCCGCCGCCTGCGCCTGCAGCCGCCGCAGCACCGCCGGATCCAGCCGCTTTAGGACCAGTTCCCGCACTTCCTCATGCACCCGCAGCCCGTGCTCGGACGGCTCCACCACCGACAGCCCGGCCAGCCGCTCCAGGTCCTGCTGCCCCACGCCGCGCCCGGCCAGGGCCTCCAGGAGACCCGCGTCGAACTGGCGCACCACGCAGCCCAGCTCCAAGAGTTCCCGCAGCTGGGGGTTCGGCACCTCCCGCAGCAGCTGGTCGCAAAGCTCCCCCAGCACCCGGGACCACTGCCCGGGGGCCGGAAAGCGCACCGCCCCCGCTCCCACCGCCAGGTCCGCCGCCAGGGAGAGGGCCAGGGGACTGCCGCCCCCCATGTCCAATATCCGCTGCGCCACCGGCTCGGAAACCACCCCGCGCCGGCGCAGGTACTCGCGGCTCTCCGCCGGGCTGAAGCCGGCCAGGGCCACCTCCCGCACCACCCGCCGCCAAGGCGAGTCCGCCGCCCAGGCGCGCCCCAGGGGAAACCGACCCGCCCCCACCAGGCGCGAGCCGTGCTCCAGCCGCGGCAAAAGGTGCTCCGCCAGGTGCCGCCCCAACCCCGGCGCCGCCTCGCAGGTGTCCAGGAGCACCAGCCGCCTCCCCTGCCCCCGCCCCAGGGCCCGCCCCAAGGCGCGGGGCACGTCCGGCACGTCCCGGGCGTCCAGCACTCGCACGGCCCACCCCTGCCGCGCCGCCTGGCGGGCGAAAGCGCGCAGCAGGGCGCTTTTCCCCACGCCGCCCGGTCCGTGCACCGCCAGCAACGCCGGCGGCGCATCCGTGGTCAGCCAGGTGGCGAACCACTCCCGTAGCGCTTCGCGCCCCACGAAGAGCTCCTCCTCCACCCCTTCCAAAAGCTCCTCCCAGCGCGCGGTGCCCGCCGTCCTCACGGCGGGGCGCTCGGCCTCCTCCCGCGCCGCCTCGTAGGCGCGCCGCGTGGCCTCGCTGGGCGCCACCGCGAGCTCCCGGCGCAGCCACTCGCCGCACTCCCGCCACGCGTGCTCCAGCGCGGCCCGGTCATGCTGCAGCCCCGCCAGGCGCAAGAGCCGCCGCCAGTGCTCCTCCCGCAGCGGATCCTCCGCCAGGAGTTGGCGCACCCGCCGTTGCGCCTCCCGGTACTGCCCGCGGCTCTCCATCAGGGCCGCCAGGCGCTCCAGGACTCCCAGGTATTGGTGGCGCAGCTCCTCCCGGCGGGACAGCACCCATTCCTCCCAGTGATCCGGCAGGAAATCCCCCCGGTACAGCCCTGCCGCCCGAACCAGCTCCTCCACCGTGCGCCCCTCCGCCGCGCGGCGAAACTCCACCGCGTCCACCCGGCAGGGGGCATCCGCGCGCCAGGTCAGGGTCTCCCCCGCCGCGTCCACCAGCCGCTCGGCCTGCGGCAGCCGCCGGCGCAGCTCGTGCCACGCCTTGCGCAGGTTGGTGCGGGCCTGCTCCTGATCCGACTCCGGCCACAACCGGCTGGCCAAACCCTCGCGGCCCTGTTCCTCCCCCGGGAACAGGGCCAGGCTGGCCAGAAGCAGCCGCAGCCGCGGGGCGATGGGCGGCATCGGCTCCCCGCCCGCGCCGGTGAGGGCAAACCCGCCCAATAGCCGCAGCTCCCACCCGGCCTGCCGGAGGGGCGCCGCGTCGTCATCCGCCATGGTCCATCACCCCTGCTCCAGGGTACACCATGCCTTGCGAGGACGTCCTGACACCCGGCTGACGGGAACCTGAAAAAATATCCCGCGCATCCCTGCCGCAAACCCACGTCTTGGGACCCGTCCGGGCCGCCGGCTCGTACCGGGGGGGCGCTGCCCCCAACGACAAAACCGGCCATCCGCGAAGGCCGGTCGCGCGCCGGCTCCTCCCCGGGCGCTCGCCGGGAAGGCCATCCGTCAGTGGCTGGCACCAGGCCATATCACCGCTTATTTCGCCCCCGGAGCCGGGATTCCTGCGGTATAATGTGAATTTAACAAATTATCTGTTGTTGTTCAGCGTCCGGTGTGGCCAAATCCCCCCTGCCCCCGCCCGGTGTCGTCCAGCACCGGGGCCTCCACCAGCTTGGCCTGCTCCACCTTGGCGAAGATCAACTGGGCGATGCGCTCGCCCCGACGCAGGGTGAAGGGGTCCTGCCCCAGGTTCACCAGGAGCACCTTCACCTCTCCCCGGTAGTCTGCGTCCACGGTGCCGGGGCTGTTCAGGAGGGTGATCCCGTGGCGCAGGGCCAAGCCGCTGCGGGGACGCACCTGCCCCTCGTGCCCCTCGGGGATGGCCAGGGAAATCCCCGTGGGCACCAAAAGCCGCTCCCCCGGCGCGATGACCACCTCGCCCTCCACCGCCGCCACCAGGTCCATGCCGGCGGCCAGGGCGGTTTGGTAGGCGGGCAGGGGCAGGTCCGAAGCGCCGTCCAGCCGCCGGGCCTCCACGATCAGCACGGGCGCAACATCCCCGGCAGGTCCAGCTCCTTGGGCACCGGACCGATGGCCGCCAGGGCCAGCTCCTCCGGGCGCAAGAGGGAGGCGGCCAACTCGCGCACCTGGTCCAGCTCCACCGCGTCGATGGCGGCGATTACCTCGTCGGGGCTCTCCACCTGGCGCAGGCACAGCTCCTGGCGGCCCAGCCGGCTCATGCGGCTGGAGGAGCTCTCCAGCCCCAGGACCAGGTTGCCCTTCAGCTGCTCCTTGGCCCGGGCCAGCTCCTCGGGCCGGATCCCCTCCCGGCGCACCGCCTCCAGTTCCCGGGTGATGATGTCCACCACCTCCCGGACGTAGCGGGGGCTCATCCCGGCGTACACGGTGAACAGCCCGGTGTCCTTGTAGGTGGTCTCGTAGGAGTATACCGAGTAGGCCAGGCCCCGCTCCTCCCGGATCTCCTGGAAGAAGCGGGAGCTGGAGCCGCCCCCCAGGATGGTGTTCAGGATGTGCAGCGGATAGCGGGCCGCGTCGTCGTGGCTCACGCCGGGAGTGCCCAGGCAAAGGTGCACCTGCTCCGTGTCCTTCGGGCGCACCAGGACGCCGCTCTGGTTGCGCGGCGGCTGGACCTGGGGACGCACCGTCGGCCGTCGGAAGCCCTCGAAGAGGCGGGCCACCTCCTCCACCAGCCGATCGTGGTTCAGGTGGCCCGCGGCGGCCACCACCATGTTGCCGGGGGCGTAGCGGCACCGGTAGTACTCCCCGATGGCTTCCCCGGACAGCCCCTCCACCGTCTGGGCGGTGCCCAGGATGGCCCGTCCCAGGGGATGGCGCTCCCACACCGCCTGGGTGAACAGGTCATGCACCAACTCGTCCGGGGTGTCCTCGTACAGCTTGATCTCCTCCACGATCACGCCTTTCTCCTTCTGGATGTCCGCCGCATCCATCCGGGAGCAAAGCAGCATGTCCGCCAGCAGATCCAGGGCCAACGGCAGGTGCTGGTCCAACACTTTGGCGTAGAAGCAGGTGTATTCCTTCCCGGTGAAGGCATTCAGTTGGCCGCCCACGGCGTCCATGGCTTGGGCGATCTCCCGGGCGCTGCGCCGCTCCGTCCCTTTGAACAACAGATGTTCCAGGAAGTGGGACACGCCCGCCACCTCCGCCGCCTCGTAGCGGGAGCCGGAAACCACCCACACCCCCACGGCCACGGATCGCAGGTGGGGGATCTCCTCGCTGATGATCCGCAGCCCGTTGGGAAGCTCCGTCTTGCGATAGAAAGTCACGCCTTAAAACCCTCCGCTGCCCGAGATTGGGAGAGCTCGCGGCTCTTGCAGGAGGGGACATATTCGACTCCGCGGCTCAGAATTCCTGCAAGGCCCGCACCGGACGGCTCCCCCATTGTCAGCCCTTTATCAGCCCCCGGTCAGGACCCGCGGCCCCCTCCCGCGATATCCTGGGTCCAAAGGGGGGATACGGGATGCGCTTTCTGATCTGTCTCCTCATGGGCTGCCTGGTGGGCTCGACCGGCGTGACGGCCACCACCTACTCCGTCACCAGCAGCAACTGGGCCGGCTACGCCGTGGCGCGAGCGGGGGTGACCGGCGCGGCGGGCACCTGGACGGTGCCCGCGGTGTCGGGTTACGGCTACTCCTCCGTCTGGGTGGGGGTGGGCGGGCTGCACGACGGCGGCTTGGTGCAGGCCGGCACGGAGCAGAACCTGACCCCCTACGGCCTCGCCTACTTCGCCTGGTGGGAGGCCCTGCCGGGAGCCCAGCGCGTGGTGCTGCCCGTGGAGCCGGGGGACACGGTGCACGCCTCCGTCCGGGAGGTGGCGGCCAACCTGTGGCGGCTGCGGGTGCTGGACGAGACCTCCGGACAGGGCTTCACCCACCTGGTTCGCTACCGCTCCAGCGGCGCCTCCGCGGAGTGGGTGGTGGAGGATCCCTCCCAATGGGGCGGAGGCCCCTTGCCCCTGGCCGACTTCGGGGCGGCCACCTTCCGCAGCGCCGGCCTCACCCTGGGAGGAAGCCGCTACTCTCCAGCCCGGCTCGACAACCTGGCCCTGAGCATCGGCAGCCCCTACGGGCCCGTCCTGGCCGCTCCGGGACCCCTCACTCGCCGCGGCGGCTTCACCGTCTCGTATGCCCCCGCCGCGGCCCCGGCCGAATACGTCCCGCCGGCCCCGATCCTGTACCCCGCACCGGCGCCGACGCCTGACCCCTGGGTGCGCCGCTGGTACCGCCTCGGCTTCGGCTACTGCTACTGAATCCCAGCACCGCCGGAGCCGCGGCAAGTCGGGGCGCCTCACCGCGGGCTTCCCAGCACCTGGGACACCGTGGTCACCTGATAGCCCCGCCTCCGCAGCCCCGCCAGGATTCCCGGCAGCGCGGCCAGGGTGCGCGCAGTGGGGTGGATCAGGATCAGGGCGCCGTTTTTGGCGCGGACCACGGCCCGCTGCCGGATCGCCGCAGGCGTGCGCTGGGGCTGCCAGTCGACGGTGTCCGCCGTCCACATGATCACCCGCAGCCCCAAACCCGCCGCCGCCGCCAGCACCGCCGGGGACAGCTCCCCGTAGGGGGGGGCGTACAGGCGCGGCACCACCCCGCTGGCGGCCGCGATCACCCGCTGGCCGTGCGCCATCTCCCGGCGGTTGGCCTGCTCCGACAGGGCGGCCACGTGCACGTGGCGCCAGCCGTGGTTGCCGATCTCCTCCCCCGCCGCGGCCAGCTCCCGGGCCAGGGCCGGGTGGGCCTGGGCCCAGGCGCCGGTCAGGAAAAAGGTGATGTGGGCGTGGTCTTGCCGCAGCACGTCCAGCATCCCCGGCAGGTACTCCCCACCCCAGTCCACGTTGCACTCCAGGGCCACCCGGGGATGGCGCGCATCGCCCCGATAGACCGCGCCGGGCGGCGGTCCTCCCACCGCCGCCGCTCCCAGCCACAGGGCGCTGGCCGCCGCCCCCAGGAGCAGCATGCCCCGCCCGCCGCAGCGCCGCATCCCGGCCCTCCTCTCGCCGTCGTCAGAGGATATGCCGGCCCCTGCGCGGGCAGGCCACCGGTGCAAAAAAAATCGACTCCCCCGGGGGAGCCGTTTTTTCGTCGGCGCGCCGCTGGCGGTGCCGCCGCTATTCGCGCCGCGCCGGTGCAACCGCCGGCTCTCCCGGCGGGAGCAGGTCCTTGCGCGACAGGTTGATGCGGTTCATCCGGTCGATCTCGGTGACCTTCACCGTCACCTCGTCGCCCACGTTCACCACGTCCTCCACCCGTCCCACCCGCTCCCGCGCCAACTGGGAGATGTGTACCAGCCCTTCCTTGCCGGGGGCGATCTCCACGAAGGCGCCGAAATTGGTCACGCGGGTGACCCGTCCGGTGTAGACGCCGCCCACCTCCACCGGTCGGGTCAGGTCCTCGATCATCTGGAGGGCCTTCTGCGCCGCCGCCGCGTTGGCGCAGGCGATGTAGATGGTGCCGTCGTCCTCGATGTCGATCTCGACCTTCTTGTCGTCCACCTGGGAGGCCTCGATGATGTGGTTGATGGTCTTCCCGCCGGGTCCGATCACCTCCCGGATCTTGTCCGGCGGCACATGGGTGACGATGATCCGCGGCGCGTAGGGGGACATCTCACGCCGCGGCGCGTCGATGACCTCGAGCATCTGGTCCAGGATGAACAGCCTTCCCTCCCGGGCCTGCGCCAAGGCGCGGCTCAACAGCTCCCGGTCGATGCCGGCGATCTTCATGTCCATCTGGATGGCGGTGACGCCCGCGCGGGTGCCGGCCACCTTGAAATCCATGTCCCCCAGGGCGTCCTCGATCCCCTGGATATCCGTGAGGATGGCCGCTCCGTCCTCCTCCTTCACCAGGCCCATGGCCACGCCCGCCACCGGAGCCTTGATGGGCACTCCCGCGTCCATCAGCGCCAGGGTGCTCCCGCATACGCTGGCCATGGAGCTGGATCCGTTGGATTCCAGGATCTCCGAGACCAGGCGCAGGGTGTAGGGGAACTCCTCCACCGTGGGGATCATGGGCAACAAGGCCCGCTCCGCCAAGGCGCCGTGGCCGATGTCCCGCCGACTGGGCCCCCGCATGGGCTTGGTCTCACCGGTGGAGAAAGGCGGGAAACTGTAGTGGTGGATGTAGCGCTTGAACTGCTCCACTCCCAGGCCGTCCAGCACCTGCACGTCGCTGACGGTGCCCAGGGTGCACACGGTGAGGGCCTGGGTCTGCCCCCGGGTGAACAGGCCGGTGCCGTGGGTCCGGGGCAACACCCCCACCTCCACGGAGATGGGACGGATCTCTTTGGGCCCCCGCCCGTCGGGACGCGTGCCGCGCTCCAGGATGTCCCGGCGCACCTCGTGCTTGAGGATCTCGTGGAGCACCTGACCGATCTCCCGCTCCCGGTCGGGATAGACCTCCCCGAGGCGTTCCTTGACCTCGGCCTTGACCCGCTCCACGTCCTCCTCCCGGGCCAGCTTGTCCGGATTGCGCATGGCCCGACGCAGCGGCTCGGTGGCCGCCTCCCGCACCGCAGCCTCCAACTCCGCCTCCGGGCGGAAGATGGGAACCTCCAGCTTGGGCTTTCCCACCGCCCGCGCGATCTCCTCCTGGAACTGGACCAGCTGCACGATATGCCGATGTCCGAACATGATGGCGTCCAGGATGGTCTCCTCGGGCACCTCCTTGGCCCCCGCCTCGATCATCAGCACGGCGTCCTTGGTGCCGGCCACCGTCAGGTGCAGCAGGCTCTCCTCGGCCTGCTTGAGGGTGGGGTTGACCACGAACTGATCGTTCACCAGGCCGACGATGACCGCCCCCACCGGCCCGGCGAAGGGGATGTCCGACACCGACAGGGCCGCCGAGGCGCCGTTCATGACGCAGACTTCCAGCGGGTTGTCGTGGTCCACCGACAAAGCCGAGTTGACCACCTGCACGTCGTTGCGAAACCCCTTGGGGAACAGCGGACGGATGGGCCGGTCGGTGAGCCGGCAGATCAGGATGCCCTTCTCCGTGGGCCGCCCCTCGCGCTTGATGAAGCCCCCGGGGATCCGGCCCACGGCGTACAGCCGCTCCTCCATGTCCACCGTCAGGGGAAAGAAGTCGATGCCCTGGCGCGGCTGCTTGGAGGCGGTGGCCGCCGACAGGGTAACCGTGTCGCCGTAGCGGACCATGGCAGCGCCGTTGGCCTGACGGGCCAACCTTCCCACCTCGATGGAGAAGGTCCTCCCCCCCAACTCCATTTCGAACTTTTTAGCTTCCATTTCACTCCTCCTAACGGCCATGCGCCTACGCAAAAAGAGCGGGTAGTCCCGCTCCCCTCAGCGGCGCAGTCCCAAGCGCTGGATGATGCCCTGGTACCTCGCCGGCTCGTTGCTGCGCAGATAGTTGAGCAGACCCCGGCGCTGCCCCACCATCATAAGCAGGCCCCGCCGCGAGTGGTGGTCGCCCTTGTGCACCCGCAGGTGCTCCGTCAGGTAGTTGATCCGCTCCGTAAGGATGGCGATCTGCACCTCGGGGGAACCCGTGTCCTGGTCGTGCAACTTGTACTTTTCGATGATCTCCCGTTTCTTCTCCTGGGTGAGGGCCAAGCCCTCCCACCTCCCTTTCTCCATCCCCCCGGGCCCAGGCGGTCGCCGGAGCCAGCGCACGGTCCGCGCCCGAGGTTATTGGCAACCCAGAGCATTCTAACACAAGCGCCGTTCCAATTCAACGCATTGGCGAAAGTGGCTCAGCGCAGCAGTTCCCGGGCGCGCGCCACATCGCGGCGGATCTGGAGCACCAGTTCCGCGGGCGAGGCGAAGGAGCGCTCTGGACGAAGGAAATGCAGGAAGGCTATCTCCAATAGCGCCCCGTACAGATCCGCCCCGAAGTCCAAAAGGTGCACCTCCAGGGCCGCCTCCCCGGCCCCGAAGGTGGGACGCCGTCCCAGGTTCACCACCGCGGACCACTCCCGCTCCCTCCAAAGCACCCGGGCGGCATACACCCCTTCGGCCGGCAGCAGCTTCTCCGGCGGCAACCGCAGGTTGGCGGTGGGAAAGCCCAGGCCGCGGCCCCGCCCCTCCCCGACCACCACCCGGGAGCGCACGCTGAAGGGACGTCCCAGGAGGTGGGCCGCCTCCTCCACCTCCCCGCGTGAGAGCCGCTCCCGGATCAGGGTGCTGGAGATCACCCGCCCTCCCACCTCCTGGGGCGGGATCACGAAGACCCGCATCCCCGCCGCCTCTCCCAGGTGGCAAAGGGTCTCGGCGGTTCCCTCGCCCCGGGCGCCGAAGGTGAAGTTGTAGCCCACCAGCACCTCCCGAGCATCCAAGCGCCGCTGGAGTATGTCCTGGACGAAGTCCGCCGGCGCCATGCCGGCCAACTCCCGGTCGAAGGGCAGCGCCACCACCCGGGAGACACCCATCCCCTCCAGCAGTGCGACCTTCTCCTCCAGGACCGTCAGCAACAGGGGCGGATGCCGGGTCAGCACCCGCAGCGGATGGGGCTCAAAGGTCAGCACCGTGCCGACCAACCCGCCCGCCGCCGAGCGCTCCCGCAGCCGCCGCAGGATCTCCTGGTGGCCCAGATGCACGCCGTCGAAGCTGCCCACCGCCACCGCGCAGGGCGCGGGACCGGGCGGCGGCTCTCTCAAGAATTCCACGGCCCCAACACCTTGCGTAGCCGGCAGACCCCTTGACGGGCCTCGCCCATGGCCAACAGCATCCCCTCCGCATCCAATAGTTGCACCGGGCCGTCGGGGTACCGGCCCGGGGCGGGCCCCGGGGCCACCCCGTTGCGGATGAGCGCGGCCTCGGCGGCCGTCACCGTCACCGCCGGCACGCCTCCCAGCATGGAGCGTACTTCCGACAGGTGCGCGGCCACTCCATCCCGTCCCAGCTCCTCCAGGGTGCACGCCTCTTCCACCGGGAAGGGCCCCACCCTGAGGCGCAGCAGGAAGGAGACATAGGCGCCGGTGCGGGCCGCCTCGCCCAGATCCCGGGCCAGGGATCGCACGTAGGTGCCCTTGGAGCAGACCAGATCCAGCATGGCCCGGGGGAAGCGCCCGGGAGTGAAATCCAACAGCTCCAGGCGCCCGATCCGCACCCGCCGGGGCGGCAGCTGGACGGCCACCCCCCGCCGCGCCAGGCGGTGCGCCCGCTCCCCGCCCACCCGCACGGCCGCATACGCCGGAGGCACCTGGAGGATCTCCCCCCGGAAGGCCGCCAAAAGCGCCTCCACCCGATCCGCGCTGAGCCCGGGCGCCGGCCGCTCCTCCAGGACCCGCCCCGCGGCGTCCAGGGTGTCGGTGCGCCGCCCGAAGGTCACCTCGGCCCGATAGGCCTTGTCCGTTCCCGCCAGGTACTCCAAAAGGCGCGTGGCCTGTCCCAGCGCCACCGGCAGCACCCCCGCCGCCGCAGGATCCAGGGTGCCGGCGTGGCCCGCCCGCCGCTGACCGCTAAGCCGGCGCACCGCGGCCACCACGTCGTGGGAAGTCATCCCCGGCGGCTTTAGTAGGTTCAGCACGCCGTCCAGTTTCGGCTACCCTCCGACGGCGCGCCCGGCGGCGGCCACCAACAGCCCGCGCGCCTGCTCCAGGGGACCGGCCAGGACGCAGCCCGCCGCCCGGGCATGTCCTCCCCCGCCGAACTCCCGCGCCAGCGCGCCCGCGTCCACCGGCTCCCGAGTGCGCACCGAGACCTTGATCCGGCCGTCCGCCGTCTCCCGCAGCAGCAGGGCCACCTGCACCCCGGCCAGGGAGCGGGGATAGTTCACGATGCCCTCCACGTCCTCCTCCGCCGCCCCCGCGGCGACCAACAGCTCGCGGGGCAGGCTGATCCAGGCCACCCTGCCTCCCGGCGTCACCTCCAGCCGTCCCAGGGCCAGGGACAAGAGCCGGAGCGCCCCCAAGGGTCGGCTCTCGTAGAGCGCCTCGGAGACCCGGCCCGGGCGCACGCCGGCCTCCAGCAGCCGGGCAGCCATCCGGTGGGTGGCGGCCGTGGTGCTTTCATATCGAAAGTCCCCGGTGTCCGTGATCAGCGAGGTATACAGGCAGGTGGCGATCTCGGGGTCCAGCGGCGCTCCCAGCTCGTCCACCAGACTCATGGCCAACTCCCCCGCCGCCGCTGCGGTGGGGTCCACCCAGTTGAGGTCGCCGTACCGGGAATTGGAGCGGTGATGGTCCACGTTGATCACGGTGGCGGCACGCTGGCGGAACTCCTCCCCGCGGCCGGTGAGGGCGGGCTCGGCACAATCGAAAAGGACGGCGGTGTCGAAGCCGCCGCCCGCCTCCTCCCACGAGCGCACCGCCGCGGCTCCGGGCAGAAAGCGGTAGGTGGCCGGGAACCGCCCCTCGCCGCACACCACCGTCTCTTTGCCCAGCAAGGCCAGCGCCCTGGCCACGGCCAGGGTGCACCCGATGGAATCCCCGTCGGGATATTGGTGCAGGATCAACAGGTGCCGCTCACCCCTTAGCAGGGCCGCCGCGATCTCCCGTTGCGTCCTCCTCGCCTCCCCTCGTCTGCGCCGACCGCAGCAACTCGTCCAGGTGCATGCCCCGGTCGATGGAGCGATCCAGGTGGAAGCTGATCTGGGGCGTCCTGAACAGGCGCACCCGTCGGCCCAACTCGGTGCGGACATGGCCCCGGCAGCTCTCCAAGCCCTGCATGGTGCGCTGCCGCTCCTCCTCGCTGCCCATCACGCTCACGAAGATCCTGGCCTGCCGCAGGTCGGCGGACATCTCCACCCCCGTCACGCTAACGAAGCCGATGCGGGGATCCTTCACGCGCCGCAGGATGTCCGCCGTCTCCTCCCGCAACGCCTCTCCCACCCGCCGCGCCCGTCCTGTGGTCACCCGCGTTCCCCCCTACCACAACTCCAGGCGGTGCTCCAGGACCTCCAGCTCACCGTGGCCCTCGATGGAGCGCAGCACCTGGTCCAACACCCGGCGCACCTGGCCGCCGTCCGCCGCCACGCAGGCCATCTCGAGGCTCGCGCGCCGCAGGTCGTCCTGACGGTCCACCTCCGCCGCCGCCACCCGGTAGCTTTGGCGCAGCCGCGCCAGCAACCCCTGCAGGATGCGCCGCTTGGCCTTCAGGTTGTCCACCCCGAATAGGCGCAATTCCACCTCCAGGCTGCCCAGCGCCACCCTTAGGCCTCCCGCCGGACCTCTTGCATCTGGAAGGCCTCCAGCACGTCGCCCTCCTTGAGGTCGTTGAACCGCTCCAACCCCACGCCGCACTCGAAGCCGCCAGCCACCTCCCGCACATCCTCCTTGAATCGCTTCAGGGAGGCCACGGCCCCCTCGTGGGTCACCACGCCATCCCGCAGCACCCGGATGGTGGCGTTGCGGGTAAGCTTGCCCTGCTCCACGTAGCAGCCGGCCACCGTGCCCACCTTGGGCACCTTGAACAGCTGGCGCACCACGGCACGCCCCAAGACCTCCTCCCGCAGGGTGGGCTCCAGCATGCCGGTGACGGCCGCGTGGATGTCGTCGGTCACCTCGTAGATCACCCGGTAGGTCCGGATCTCCACGTGCTCCCGCTCCGCCGCCTTGCGCGCCGCCGGGTCCGGCTGCACGTGGAACCCGATCACCGACGCCCCCGAGGCGGCGGCCAACATCACGTCGGACTCGTTGATGGCCCCCACGCCGTGATGGATCACCCGGATGGCCACCTCCTCCCCAGAGAGCTTCTCCAGGGCTTCCACCAGGGCCTCCACCGACCCTTGCACATCCCCCTTGACCACCAGGTTGAGGGTCTTTTTCTCGCCCTCCTTGGCCTCTCGGAAGAGGTCCTCCAGGGTGGTGCCCCGGCGGACCGCCTTGAGCTCCCGCTCCCGCTGGCGGATCCGCCGCCGATCGGCGATCTCCCGACCGCGCTTCTCGTCCGCCACCACCAGGAAGGTATCTCCGGCCTCTGGTATCTGCTCCAGACCCAGGACCTCCACCGGAGCGGCGGGACCCGCCCGCTTGATGCGCCGACCCTTGTCGTCCACCAGGGCGCGCACCCGCCCCGCGGTGGTCCCCACCACGAAGGCGTCTCCCACGCGCAGGGTTCCGGTCTGCACCAGTACCGTGGCCACCGGGCCGCGCCCCCGATCCAGCTGCGCCTCCACCACCGTGCCGCGGGCCGGTCGGTGCGGGTTGGCCTTCAACTCTTGCACGTCGGACACCAGCAGGATCATCTCCAGCAGTTGCTCCAGCCCCGTGTGGGCCCTGGCCGACACCGGCACGAAGACGGTCTCCCCGCCCCACTCCTCCGCCACCAGGCCGTGTTCGGTGAGCTGCTGCTTGACCCGATCCGGGTTGGCGTCCGGCTTATCCATCTTGTTTATCGCCACCACGATGGGTACGCCGGCGGCACGGGCGTGGTTGATCGCCTCGATGGTCTGGGGCATGACGCCGTCGTCCGCCGCCACGACCAACACGGCCACGTCGGTGATCTTGGCCCCACGGGCCCGCATGGCGGTGAAGGCCTCGTGTCCAGGCGTGTCCAGGAATACCACCTGGCGCTCCCCCACCTTCACCGTGTAGGCGCCGATATGCTGGGTAATCCCGCCGCTCTCCCGAGCCGTGACGTTGGTGCTGCGGATGGCGTCCAAAAGCGACGTCTTGCCGTGATCCACATGGCCCATGACCGTCACCACCGGGGGGCGGCTCTCCAGTTCGGCCGGCTCGTCCTCCACCGGCAGCTCCTCCGGTTCCGGCTGGTCCGCGGGACGTTCCCGCACCTGGAAACCCATCTCCGAAGCCACGATACCCGCCGTCTCCGAGTCCACTTCTTGGTTCACGGCGGCCATCACGCCCAGGCGCATGAGGATCTTGATGATCTCCGTCGCGCTCACGTCCATGCGCTCGGCCAGATCCTGCACCGTGACCGGCCCGTCCAGCAGCACCACCCGCTCCTGCGGCGCCTTGGTCTTCTCCCGCGGCGGCCGGCGCCTGGGACCCCGTTTCGCCGACGGTCCGCCCGGTCGAGCGAAGCCGCCCTTGCGTCCCGGACCACCGGTGCGGGCTGGTGCCTGCCCCGGGCGGGCTGGTGCCTGCCCCGGGCGAGCCGGTCCCTGCCCCGGGCGGGCCGGTCCCTGCCCGGTCCGAGCCGGGGGCTGCCCCGGGCGGGCCGGTCCCTGCCCGGTCCGAGCCGGCGGCTGCCCCGTGCGGGCCGGTGCCTGTCCCGTCCGAGCCGGGGGCTGCCCCGTGCGGGCCGGTGCCTGTCCCGTCCGAGCCGGGGGCTGCCCCGTGCGGGCCGGGGGCTGTCCCGTCCGGGCGGGAGGCTGCCCCGTGCGGGCCGGTGCCTTGGCCGCCGGAGGCTGTTCCGGCAGCTTTCCCTCCACGATGTCGCGCACCTGCTGCACCACCGGATCATCCAGCTTGCTCATGTGGTTTTTGACCTCCACCCCCAAGCGATGGAGGAGGTCGATCAGCCGGCGGCTGTCCAGATTCAACTCCTTGCCCAATTCGTACACCCTCATCGGACAACACCCCCATTTTCATCCAGCAGGCGGCACAGAACCTCCGCCAGCCCTGGATCGCGCACCACCCAAACCGCTCGCGGCCGCGATCCGGTGGCGCGTCCCAACGACTCCTTGCTCCCCCAGCGGCGCACCGGCACATCCTGCTGCGCCGCCAGGCGGCGGAAGGTGCGGCCAACGGCCGAGCCGGCATCCCCGGCCAGCAGCACCAGCTTTGCCGCCCCCGCCTTCATGGCGTCCCGGCAGGCCGCATCGCCCCCCACCAATTGCCCGGCCCTATGGGCCAGGCCCAGATACCCTTCCGTCGGGCCGCTCACGCGCCGCCGCTCAGTCGGCTGGCCAGTTCCGCCAGCAGGCGCTGGGCCGCGCCTTCCGGCAAATCTCCCCGCAGGGCCTTCTCCAGCCGCTTCCCCCGCAGCGCTTCGCGGACGCATTCCTCCTTGGGGCAGACGTAGGCACCCCTGCCCGCCAGCTTCCCCGACGGATCGAACACCACCTCACCCTGGGCGGTGCGCACGATGCGCCAGAGCTCCCGCTTGCCGTGGATCTCGCGGCAGCCCAAACAGGTGCGTTGGGGAAGCCTGCGGGCCTTAGGCATCGCTATCTCCTTCCGGCGCGGCCTCTCGGATTTGGCTCTCGCTCTTGATGTCGATGCGCCAACCGGTCAGCTTGGCCGCCAGCCGCGCGTTTTGGCCCTCCTTGCCGATGGCAAGGGACAGCTGGTAGTCCGGCACCACCACCCGCGCCAATTTCTCGCCTTCGTCCACCTGCACCTCCAGAACCTTGGCCGGCGACAGAGCATTGGCCACGAAGGTGCGCGGGTCAGGGTCCCAGGAAATGACGTCGATCTTCTCCCCGCGCAGTTCCGTGACCACGGCCTGGATGCGCGAACCTTTCGCGCCCACGCAGGCCCCCACCGGGTCCACGTTCTCCTCCCGGGCCTGCACGGCGATCTTGGAACGCGATCCGGCCTCCCGCGCCACCGCCTTGAGCTCCACCGTGCCGTCACGGATCTCCGGCACCTCCAACTCCAAAAGGCGCTTGAGCAGCCCGGGATGGGTGCGGCTGACCACGATCTGCGGCCCCTTGGTGGTCTTCTTGACCTCCGCCACGTAGGTCTTGATCCGCTCCCCGGGGCGGTAGAACTCGCCCGGCATCTGCTCTCCGGGCCCCAACACCGCCTCGGCCTTACCCAGGTCGATGATGACCAGGCGATGCTCCACCCGCTGAACGATACCGGTGACGATATCCCCCTCCCGCTCGGAGAACTCGTCGAAGATCATCCCCCGTTCGGCTTCCCGGATCCGCTGTACCACCACCTGTTTGGCGGTCTGGGCGGCGATGCGGCCGAAGTCGCGCGGGGTGACCTCCGATTCGTAGACATCCCCCAGGTCCAGGCTGGGATCCTTCTCCCGCGCCTCCTCCCGGGAGATCTCCTCCCGAGGGTCGTTCACCTCCTCCACCACCGTGCGACGGGCGTACACCTTGATCTCCCCCGTGTCCCGATGCACCGCCACCCGCACGTTCTGGGCGGAGTTGAAGTTGCGCCGGTAGGCGGAGATGAGGGCCGCCTCTATCGCCTCGATGAGCACATCCTTGGATATGCCCCGCTCCCGCTCCAATTGGTCCAGGGCGTTCAAGAGCTCGCCGTTCATCTTTTTTTACCTACCCCCTCCTGTGTGCGGCGCAGATGGGCTTCCGACACCTCTCCCAAGGCTATCTCCTCCAACTCCCCGTCCTCCCGGCGCACGCGCACCCGACCCGCCGCCGCGCCCTCCAGCACCCCCCGCAGCTTGCGGTGTCCCACGCGCAGCTGCACCGGCCGGCCGGCAAAGCGCACGAAGTCGGACTCCCGCCGCAGGGGCCGCTCCTCACCCGGTGAGGAAACCTCCAGGTAGTAGCGCTGGGGGATGGGGTCGGTGGCGTCCAGGAAGCGCGAGAGCTCCCCGCTCACGGTCTCGCAATCCTCCAAGCGCAGCCCCCCCGGCCGATCCAGGAAGACCCGCAGGTGCCACGCGCCCCCCTCCTGGCGAAAAGACACGTCCACCAGCTCCAGGCCGTGGCGCGCCGCCGCCTGCTCCATGAAGGACCAAACCGTCTCCCACACCCCCGACGCCACACCGTCTCCCCCTCGCACAAAGGAGTGGGCTCAGACCCACTCCCGACATCCGCCGATAGCAATATATCACACCGGGGGCCGCGATGCAAGCCGCCCCGCCATCCGGGTGCACGACCAAATTGCGAGGCTAGACGGGCCGGCGCGATCCTTAACTTAGTCTTATTGCTTAGTCTATCATTGGTTCCGGGGGTGAAGTCCGTTGGAGACGGTGTACAACATCCATGAGGCCAAGACTTCGTTCTCCAAGCTCATCGAGCGCGTTCGTCAGGGGGAGGACATCGTCATCGTCAAGGCCGGCCGTCCGGTAGCTCGTCTGGTCCCGATCCGGCCGACGAAGCAGCGACAACCGGGAAACGCCCGCAACTTGGTGACCATGTCCGAGGACTTCGATGCCGCGCTGCCCGATGCCCTGCTGAATGCTTTCAAAAAATGAAGCTGCTCTTGGACCAGCGTCCTTTCCTTCAGGTCCCGCCGGTAATCGAAGGGCTCCGCCTCCCGGGTGCCTCCACGATGTTCTCGGACGCGGCCATACCCAGCCCCGGCAAGGCCACGAACGCCGACACAAGCCCCGGCTGGCTCCAGAGTTTTGCGCAACAGGTTGCTTGTGGGGCGGCTGTCCGGACCGGCGCTATCCTTCGGCCAGCTGACGCAATAGCTCCACCACCTCCTGCGGCCCCACCCCTGGCATCACGATCATCGCGTCTCGGAAGAAACCCTCCACGGCCCTTTCCAACGCCTCCCGCTCCAGGGACACCCCGCGCAGGCGCTCGGGCAGCCGCTCCCAGGCCGTCTGGGGATAGACGTAGAAGTCACCGCTGACCAGCACCTCCTCCAACCGACCGTCGGCCACCCGGGCCACGGCCCGCAGCAGGCCCCCGGGGGCCTTGCGCACGGCCTCCCGCACCGCGGCCCGACCGGACACCTTCACCCGCCGGGGTCGCTCGTCCCCCGGCAGGCGTACGCGGTGCAGGAACTCCGGGGAGGCCAACTCCCGCTCCACCTGGGGCAAAAGCTCCCGCTCCGGTGCGGAAAGCTCCCCCCGGACCAGGGGCTCGCCCAGGACGGCAGCGAAATGCCCGGCCAAGAGCTCCTTCACCCGAGCGGGGTCCGGCACCGCTCCCGTCTCCCGGCGCACGCAGGTGACGTACTCCCGCAGGCTTCGCACCAGCTTGTCCCGCATCTTGACGTCCGGCACCCGCAGCACCTGAGCCATGGTGTCCGCATCGAACTCCAAGAGGATGCTACCCACGAAGACGGCCGCGCACCCCAAGGTGGCCCCGCCCGTGCCCCCGATCTTGCGATGCTCCACCTCCAGGTCGTTTACCGGTCGAAAGCGGGCCGGCACCCCCAGGTCCCGATAGGTCTCCAGCGCCGGCAGGGTGTAGCGCCGGTAGCGCTCCTCCACCGCCGCGGGAGCGCGGCGCTCCGGGAGCACCAGGTGGAAGAACACCTGGCCCCGGTCCAAGAGCACCGCGCCGCCGCCCACCCGGCGGCGATAGACCGGCAGCCCCAGGGCGGCGCACCGCTCCAGGTCGACCTCCCGCTCCGCCTCCTGGTGGTAGCCCACGGAAACGAAGGGATGCTCGGGCTGCACCAGGATCAGGGTGGGCGGGTCGTCCTCCCCCATCCCCTGGGCCACGGCGTGGAACACGGCCAGGGAGCGCAGCGCCGGCACGATCCCCAAATCCAACCGGCGAGCCACCCGCGCCACCTCCTTCAACTGACTGGAAGCTGGTAGCCAAAGATGGGCCCCGGCGCGGCTTGGAACCGCCCGCCGAGGGCCCGAGCAAACTCAGCCGCCCATGATCTGGAGGAGGGCGCCCGCAGCATGGTGTTGAACCTCCGGGAAGCGGGCGGGTCACCGCTCGGGTCTGGGCCCCCGGAGGCGCTTTTCCCTGCTCGCCCGGGCCGCTTCGACCAAGCCGCCATATACGAGCTGGCACTCCCGCACCATGGGTTCGGCGGCCTGAACGGCGTCGTGGGCGTTTCGGGAAGTGTAGCTCCTGCCGGGCACCTGTCCGAGCTCGGCGTGCGGGTAGCGGGTGCCGATGTAGTACGAATCCAACTGGGCGGCCGAATCGAGAAATGGCTTAAACTGCCCATAGGTGTCCATCAGACCGGAGATTAGCCGGCCGACGGAGCGGATGCGCGGTGGAACGACGCCGCTGGCGGCCAGGCAGACCGCCTTCAGGGCCTTCTCGGCGGCCTGTTGGGCATAGAAGCACGCGGCGTAGGGCGCGGCATCCGCCATCTTCCGCGCGGTGTCCAGATCCATTTCCGATTGTCCCAACCATAAGGCGGCCTCTTCCAAATTGGGCACCGGCGTCAGACCTCCAATCCTTCCTCGATGATCTCGGACCACAGGATCGACTTGGGTGAAGCCTGGACCTCCTCCGGGGTTATCACCACTATGTCCACGGGCACGGCGCAGCCTCCAAGGGCGCGGTAAAAAGGCAGGGACCTCTCGGGATACGGTGCGTCGGTTCCCGCGATTACGGCCAGATCCAGATCGCTGGCGGCATCGGCTTCGCCCCTGGCCAGGGAGCCGAAGACGTATACCTGCAGCGCGCCCATCCGCCTGAAAATCACCGCGAGGCGCCGCGCCTCCTGCCACAACGAAGCCACATGGGCCGCCTTTTGGTCCAGCAGATTTTGCAAAGTGAACTCTTCCATGGCGTCCTCCGCAAGCCGGCATCCCGATCCCTTACAGAAAACCGGCGCGAAAGCCCGCTCCTTCAGGGGTGGGATGAAGCGCCTGCTTGAAGTTCCCTGGTCTCGATGTTATAATTTGACTGAAGGCGAGGTGAACTTCTCGGCCCATGCGCGAAGAAATCATGGTGGGGACGCCCTCCCGCACGCGGCGCATGGGCGGCAATAACGGACGAGGTCCCGCTTGAGCCGGGACACCCCAAGGGGGTCGGAGTCCGTCGCGGCGAAAGCCGGAGCCACGGTCGGAAATCGTGGAAGCCGTCGCGCTGAGGCCCGTGTCCCTGGCCTTGCCGGCCTGAGGCATGGGGCCACGGGGCCAGGAGAGCCCGGAAGAGGCGTGATGGGGTCTTCCGGCAGATGCCCACGACTTCAGCCGTGGGAGAGCGTCAGCTGATCATATCGCTGGCCGCCTCCGCGTGGGCGGAATTGCGACCGCGAACCCATTGTACCAATGGAACGCGGAGGGGGCAACAGATGGCACGCCGTTGCCCCGTGCCCCCCCACCGGCATGCCTCCTTCACGCGGAAAAAGCCCCCCGCGGCTGCGGGAGGCCTTTCCCCTTCCCTCAGATCACCGTCAGCTGGGCCCCCTCCGCCTTTCCCAGGAAGGCGGACAGCCCGATGACGTCGTCGAAGAAATCCTCCAGATCGTCCTGGTGCCAGCCCAACAGGTCCATGACCATGGCGCAGGCGTAAACCCGCAGGCTGCCCAGGGCCTTGCCCTGGCGAAACAGGTCGGCGAAGGCGGGCACGTTCCGGGTACAGATCAGCTTGCCCAGGGCGCCGCCCACCGGCACCTCCTGGGGAGTAGTGCCCTTCTTGAAGAAAAGCACCGCGTTCATGGAGACGAAGAGGTCCACCTCGGTGCCGGAGACGGAGGCCACGGAGGCCAGCATGGCCGCCAGCTGGACCCGCTCCAACTCCCCGGAGGTCAAGAGCAGGCACAGGCGGTTCGCATCCACCTCAGGACGCCCCCAGAATGCCGGGCAGCCGGCGGGTCAAGGCCAGCAGCAACTTGACCCCCTTTTGCACCTGGGGATCGCGCAGTTGGCCCCTGAGTCCCCACAGGGTCACCGGTCGGGGATCGCGCTCCGCCTCCGCCAGGGCCTCGCCGCTGGCGCGCCCCAGGCCGGCCAGCATATGGCCGGCGCCGGAGGATACCGCCTGGTCGGCCAGCTCCAGGCCCGAGGCGGCCAGCCCCGCCACCCGGGTGGCCATGGCGTCGGTGGCGGAGTTCTTGAAGGCTCCCGCCAGAAGCGCCAACTGCGTCAGCGCCTCCAGGGTGCCCGTGTCCTGCAGCATGCGCAAGGTCTGGAGCAGCTCGGTCAAGCCCCGGGCGGCCCCGGACAGCTCCCGCAAGAGCTCCAGCATCCCCGGGCGGGCCAAGAGGTCCGCCGCCTCCAGCAGCCGCTCCCCCAGGCCGACCACCCGCTCCACCATCTGGGAGGTGGTGCCGTCCTGCAGGGCCTTGGCCACGGTGGCCAGCTCGTCCAGCTCCCGAGCCTTGCTCAGGAGGTTGTTCAGGCTCTCGTTCTCCGGCGCCCTCTCGGCCATCTCACAGCACCCCCTTGGGCGTGAGCCAGTAGGCCTTGTTGTATGCCAGCTTGAACCAGTGGATGGCCTGGGAGGGCGGCACGGGGTTGGGCGGCGTCTCAAAGTTGAACCAGACGTAGGTGGCCTGCTCCAGACCCGTCTCCACGAAGCAGAACACCTTGCCGTCGTAGCTGCGCCCGCCGGGGTAGCCCTGAAGGCGGGAGGCCAGGTTGTCGGCGATGACGTCGGCCTCGAAGTGGGCGGTGGATCCGGCCTTGCTGATGGGCAGATTGGTGGTGTCGCCCACCACGAAGACGTTGTCGGTGCCCTCCATCAGCAGGGTGTGCTTGCCGGTGGGCACCCAGCCGCCCTTGTCCCCCACCCCCGAGTCGATGATCACCTGTGCCCCCTGGTGGGGCGGCACGCTGATCAAAAGGTCGTAGGGCAGGGTGGTCCCCTCGATGCTGGTGAGCTGACGGGCCTTGGCGTCCACCTCCTTCAGGTTGAAGAAGGTCTCCCCGTGGATATCCCGGGCGGCGAATTGGGGCACGGCCCAGTTGGCCACCGGCTCCAGGGCGTGCAGGCGCCCGATGGGGTAGGTGTAGGTCAGCTCCACCTTGTCCCGCAGGCCGCGCTGGCGGAACCAGGCGTCCAGCATGAAGGTCACCTCCAAGGGCGCCACGGGGCATTTGTGCGGCACCCCCACGGTGACCACCACCTTGCCGCCCTGGAAGTTGAACAGGGCCTCCCGCAGCTTCAGGGCTCCGTCCAGGGTGTAGAAAAGGTGCCCCCCTTCGGCCAGGCCGGGGATCAGCTGCGGGCTGGGCCGGGAACCGGTGGCCAGGAGCAAGAAGTCGTAGGGAAAGGTCTGGCCGGCCCGGGTGCGGACCTCGCCCTTGTCTTTGTCGATATGATCCGCCCAGTCCTGCACCAACCGGATGCCCGGCTCCAACAGGGAAGCCTGGCTGCGGCTGAGCTCCTCCGGGCGGGTCAGGTCAAACATCACGTACAAAAGCCCCGGCTGGTAGAAGTGCTGGGCGTCGGGAGAGATCATGGTGATCTCCAGGTCCCCCAGCTCCAACTCTCGCCCCAGCTTGCGGGCCAGGTGGTTGGCCACGATGGTGCCCCCCACGCCGCCGCCCACCACCACCACACGCTTGCCCATGCCTACCCCTCACTTCCGAATTTACTACGGTTCACTTCACCCTCCTGACCCGAACCCGCCAGTAGCCGTCCTCGGCCACCGTCTCCAAGTACTCCTGTCCCACCTTCTTCACCCACTCCGGGATGTCGTTGGACGAGGCCCGGTCGCTGGACAGCACCTCCAGCACCGTGCCCACCGGCTCGGTCTGGATGGCTCTGATCAGCTCCATCAGCGGTCCCGGGCAGTAGGAGCCGCGGGCATCGATGACCTTCGCCTCTCCCTCCGCCACCGCACAAACCTCCTTTCCAGCACCGCCGCGACGTGCTATTATTTATGATAAAAGATGCGGGCGGTCGCGTACAATCAATCTATTCTATGGGTGCATAAGCCCCGCTTTATGCCCGCCGTCCCGGGACAACAAAGAGAGAAGGTGGGTTCGTGACCAACTGCCAACTCAGCGCCTTCCTGGCCGTCGCGACCCGGGGCAGCTTCTCGGAGGCCGCCGAGGACCTGCACCTGACCCAGCCGGCGGTGAGCTTCCACATCCAATCCCTGGAGGAGTCGCTGGGGGTGCGCCTGTTTCGGCGGGAGCGGCGGGGCACCTTCCTGACCCCCGCCGGTCATTCCCTTCTACCCTACGCCCGACAGATGCTGGAGCTGGCCGAGCGGGCCAAGCACGAATTGCAGTCCTTGGCCCACGCCGCCGAAAACTCCCTGCTGCTCGGAGCGTCCACCCTGGCCGCCCAGTATTTCCTGCCGCCGCTCCTGGCGACGTTCCAAGCCGCCCACCCGCAGCTCAAGATCCGCCTGCAGGTGGGCGATTCCGAACAGATCACCCGCTGCACCGCCGCGGGCAGCCTGTCCTTGAGTCTGGTGGACGGTCCGGAGGACCACCGGCTCCTCCCCCTCCACCCGGCCGTCGCCTGGGACCTGCCCTTGGTGGTCGCCGCCGCACACCCCCTGCCCAAAGGGGAGTTTTCCCCCGCAGATTTGGCCGGGGTGCCGCTGCTGCTGCGCCAGGAGGGGTCCGGCTCCCGCGCCGCCGTGGAGGATACCCTGTCCCACCACGGGCTATCCGTCTCGGACTTAAGCGTAGCCGGGGAATTCCCTACCACCGAGACCTTGAAAAGCGCCGTGCGGTGCGGTCTGGGGCCGGCCTTCCTGCCCCGGATGGCGGTGCGGGAGGATCTGCACGCCCGGCGGCTGCGAACGGTGCCCGTCCGGGGCCTCACCGTCAAGTGCGCCCTTGGGATCGCCACCGGGCGCCATACCCTGGCCGCACCGGCCGCCCGCCGCTTCCTGCAGCTTTGCAACGCTCCGGAGGCGGCACGCGAGGCCTGAAAGAAGTCAAACCGGTTCATGCCTGATCTCGCGACCCTGTTGGAGCAAAAGACCCGCCACCTGGCACTCCTGTGGGCGGAAGCACGCCGGTTGGCGGTGATATTGCGGGGCCTGGGAGCGCGGGATGTCTATGTCTTCGGCTCTTTGGCCAAAGGGACCGCTGGCGCCGACAGCGATCTGGACCTGCTGATAATCGCGCCCAGCGACTCACCCCCCCCCAAACGCAGCGTGCCGTACCAGCAGGCCGTGGCCGCCGCTCGACCGCGGGTGCCGGTGGATCTTTTGGTCTTCACTCCGGAGGAGGCGTCCTCCCCGCGGCGTTCCCGTTCCCTGGCGCGCCTTTTGGAAGAAGGGATCAGGCTGTGAGTTCGCAGTTTCTGGAAGAGGCGGCCGTCTGGCTGGCCGAAGCTGAGGTCGATCTCTCCGCCGCCCGTGCCCTGGCCAATTCTCATCCGAACGTGGCCTGCTTCCATGCGCAGCAGGCGGCGGAAAAAGCCTTGAACGCCGTCTATCTCACCCATGACGTGGACTTCCCCCAGGTCCACGCCATCAGCAGCCTGTTGGACGGCGTGGCCGCCGTACATCCCGAGCTGGAGCGATATCGCAGCGCGGCGGCGGTTCTAAACGCGTACTACATCGGCACCCGCTACTTCGTCCGCGACATCGGTGCCGCGCCGGCCGCGACCTATACCGCGGAAAACGCCCTGGACGCTGCCTCCGAGGCGGAAGCCATCTGCGGCCAGTGCCAACAGATCTACGCCCAGCGCTTGACCCGTATAAAGCCGGAAGCATCGGAGGCCCAAACTCCGGAGGCAACCTAGCGCCGCCCCCACCCTGACGGGCCGTGCTACCTGGCCTGCTTCTTCCCCTCCCGGGGTCTCTTGGGGGCCTGCAGCTCGTCCAGGCGCCGCGCCAACTCCTCGCATTGCGCCGCCCCGAAGAGCCGCCGCGCCGCCGGGAAGACCTCCCGATCCTCCTTGTCCTTGTGTTGGTCCAGCAGCCGATAGAAGCGCCAGGCCACGCCGGACAACTCGTCCCGCGCCGCGCTCCACGGTCCACGCAGCCGCGCGAAGGCCTGCACCTTGCGGATGAGTTCCACCGCCAGGTCCTCCAACTCCCGGTGTTCCGACCGCAACTCCGGCAAAAGCGCCTGCGGCGCGCCGGGGGTTTGTTCCAAGACCGGCAGCAGCACGTCCTCCTCGTGCGCCACGTGCAGCCGGAACTCGTCGGCCAGGTAGCGGCGCATCTCCGCCACCGCCTGGGTCCCGAGCTCCAACTGCTGGTCGATCTCCTCCAGCCAGCCGATGGCGCGCTCCAACAGCGCCAGTTTCTCGGTGACGCTTTGGTGCTCCTCCTCCAGGAGGTCCAGGGTGTCCATGTCGCTCACGATTTCCCCTCTTCCAAGCAATCTCCACCGCTTATATTGCACCCAGCGGCGAGGGCCAAGGCCTTCCTCCCTCAGCACCCCTCGCCACCGTCGGGCGGCTCCCCCATGCACCGCGCGTAGAACTCCCACCACTCAGAACGTTCCAGCGCGTCACTCAGTTCGCGAACGATGAGGTCGAGGTAGCCCCGGTCCAGGGCGCCCGCCTGCCGGCGAATGACGCCGACCGCGTCCTCCCGGTCCCGGGGACGTTCCGAGATGATCTTGTGGATGATCAGATCCTCCGCCGTGCACACACGGCAGTTCACCCCGCCGATGGATACCGCCACGGCCCTACCGATCGCCCCCGTCTCGTAGGGAAGGGCGGCGAAAACCAGATCGAGGCGCACCCCCGCCGCGGATCCCAGGGGAAGCACCCTGGTCTCGGTGACGAAAGCCAGCGGGTCGGGGGGCAGCACCCGAAAGCGCAACGCCAATTCGGCAATGAAGGCCGCGACCTCATCCTCCTGCACCAGCACGGTAACGTCGATGTCCCTGGTCAGGCGCGCCTCGCCCCAGACCAGGTTGGCCAGACCTTCGATGAGCATGTAGGGGATGCCGCGCGCCTCCAGGAAATCCACCAGCTCCTCCAAGGCCCGCTCCAAGCGGTTCACGTCCGCCAGCCCAGCCGGGCCAGGATCCGGCGTTGCCGCACCAGGCGCTCCACCTTGTCCATATCCAGCTCCCCGGCGCGCCAACCCGGAACCAAGCCGCCGGCCACTTCCCATGCATCCTCCATCCAGCCCAGGGCCCAGGCCGAATCCGGCGGATGGGCCAGCGCCTCGCGGCGCTCCCAGGCCGCAAAACGCTCCCACTCGCCGCGCCTGGCCAACCACTCATCCTTGCGCATCGTGCCGCACCTCACCGCATCGCGGCCACCAAGCCCCCAGGTTCAGCCCCGGAAGGAATGGCCGCTTCCCCCTTCCGAAACCGCCGTGCATTGCCGTGTCGCAGCGAGCGGCAGGGCCGCCAGGGATCCCTTGCGCCGCGCGCTTCCCCCCTGTGCTCATCAATAGTAGCACATCCGCCCCGGCACGGGGAAGGTACCGCCTCTCGGCCAGCCCTAAAGCAGGCAGGCGAAGCAAAGGGGGCCCAGCACGACCACGATCTTGCCCGAGGTCCGGTACCGGGGCGGCACGCAGCGCACGGAGGGCAGCTGCCGCCGCAACTGCTCCCTGCACATCGGGCAGCGGCCGGTAAGAACATGCTTTCCTTGCTCGACGGCGGAACCCATCCTCAACCTGGGAGGCCCTCTTTCCTCGCTTTCGGTTGGCCGCTAAACCGTGCGGGAGGAGGTTCGGAGAGTAGGGCCAAGCAAAGGGGCCCGGTGACCTTCGCTGCCACCGGGCCCTTTCCCTGCCGGTGGCAAGGTCACCGGCCAAAACTCCTGAAATCAGGACCAAGAAATCGGCCAACTACAGCGAAGGGCTCGAGGCCGGAAAGCTCCTCCAGGGTGGCCAGTCCCGCGGCCCGCCGCAGGCGCCGACCGGCAGGCCGCCGCCGATGATCTTGCCCAGGCAGGTCAGGTCCGGATCCTGGACGAACAGGCCCTGGACCCCCCGCGGCCCCACCCGAAAACCGGGGATCGCCTCGTCGTAGACCAGGGGCACCCCGTGCTCGCCGGTCGGCCGGCGAACTTCACCAGCCGCTCGCGGCCCGTGCAGGCCCGGGCCAGGCGCAGGGCGCTCATGGTGGCCTCGGTGCCGGAGTTGACCAGGCGCACCATCTCCACCGCCGGCAGGGCCTGCACCAGGCGGCGGGCCAGCGCCACCTCCCCCGGCGTGGGCGCGCCGAAGCTCGTGCCAAGATCCGCCGCCTCCCGCACCGCCGCCACCACCCGGGGGTGGGCGTGCCCCAGGATCAAAGGCCCCCAGGAGCCCGCGTAGTCCACGTACTCGCGCCCCTCCACGTCCCACAGCCGGGAGCCCCGGCCCCGGGCGATGAAGGGCGGAGTGGTGCCCACCGCGCTGAAGGAACGCACGGGACTGTTGACCCCCCGGGGATGTAGCGGCGGGCCTCCTCCAGCGGTCGTGCCGAGTCCACTCCCATGCCCCCTTGCCCGTTTTAGCCGGCCGGGAGCCCTCTTCGGGGATTCCTCCCCGGCCGCGCCCCCCTCCCCCAAGGCTCCGGCGCAGGGCATCCTCGCTCCTGCCTCCCCGCCCCGCCCCGCTCCGGTTGCCCTTGGCCGATCGCACTGCTTGGTTATTCCGGTCTCGCCGCCGGGAGGTCAACGCCACGGCGGCGAGATCACCCAGAAAGAGGCGCCAAGCGGCCGCAGCCAATACGGATTGTTCAGGGTCAGCACATAGCCGCCGGAGGCAAGGGGGACGGGCAGCTTCGCCGCCGCCGCGGCGGGGCCGGCCACCCGGATGGGAAGGGAGCTGCTCCCTGTCGGGCCGCGCAGGGTCGCCGTGAGGCCGCCCGGCAAGTTGAAGGCCGTGGCCGTGCCGGACAGCCGGAGGGAGGCCCCCCCCTTGGCCACCCGCACCGTGAACTTCCCGGGGGTGAGCGTCTGGGCCGCCAACTCGTCCCCGTAGACCACATCCCGGCGCAGGGCGGGGATGCGATATTGGTCTATCATTTGGAACGAGAACAGCCCGGCGGCGCCCTCCCTCAGATATATCCTGGTCTGGCGCAGCGACAGGCCGGGAGAGGGAATGGCATGGTCGTTGCGCGCCCCGAGGTTGGCCTGCAGCACACCCACCCAGGGCAGGCGCGGGCCGTACCGGTGCAGCCCCCGCAGCAGGGTGGCCAGCTGCCGCCGGAAAGTCGCCAGATCCTTCGCCGCCCCGGTGTGCTTCTCGAAGGGGTACAGGTAGATGAAGACCAGATCCGCCATCCTCGGGCCGTAGGCGGAGGCGATGAGCCGCCAACTGGGTGCCCCGTAGCCCGCCACCACCGGGTAGCCGGGGAAGGAGGCCTTGATCTGAGCGTACTCCTGCTGCAGGGCCGCCAACTCCTGGTCCCCGTAGAAAAAGTCGTCCTTGGTGTAGAAACCCCACAGGTTGGACCGATGGTAGGCGGCGATCCGCGCCAGGTGGGCCGCCAGTCCCGGGCTGTTCAGCACCATGGTGCGGGCGGGCACCGGGTTCTGCGGTCCGGTCACGGTGCAACCGGTGAGGGCGGAGTAAGTCTGGCCGTTCAAAGTTCCGTAGTCGGCGACGATGCCGGTGTAGCGCACGCTGTCGCCGCCGATTTGCAGGCTGCCCCGGGACGGCAGCGGCTTCCCGTTACGCGTCACCGGCTGCAGCTTGAAGACGGAGGTCCCCGCCACGGTGTGGGCGATGGGCACCGTGGTCTGGCCGGGATGCACGGGGAAGGGCAGCACGTCCCGGATGAAGGCCGTAGTGTTGTCCAGGAGCATGATGCGATTGCGCCGGAAAAGAGACCCGATGGGCGTGCTCGGATCGAGCAGCATGGCTTGGTCCTGGCCGTAGGTCACCGCCAAGTCCATGCCGGCCGCCACAGCGTCGTCCATCTCCCCTGCCGCCATGGACAGGTCGGCTCGGCCATGCAGGTAGTCGGCCCCCAGATCGTAGGCCCCCACGATCACCTTGCCGTGCACCCGGAAGGCAGGGGCGGTGGCGGGGGTGGTGCCGCAGGCCGCCAGCACCGCGAGCGCGGCAAGCAGCCAGACCGCGCTACGCACCGCTTTCAAACGGGACATGCCGCTTCCTCCTTCCCGGATCACTTCCGCCCCGGGGCGCCGGCTCCTAAGATATATTCGGCAATCATGCCTGAAATTCCTTCCGTGCCGCACCGGAAGGCCGCGGCAATCGGCTCGTGCTTCCCTCCGTCGGACGGTGCAGCGGTGGTCGTCCGCATAACGGGGGGCCTCCCCCGAGGAAGGCCCCTTCGTTCCCTGCGGCTTCTCTTGCCGCTATACCTTGCCGAGGTACTTCAGGTAGCCGGCGACGACCACCGCCGCCTGGGCGCGCGTGGCAGTTCCCGTGGGCTGGAAGGTGCCGTTCGGGAAGCCGGTCATCAGTCCGGCACCCACCGCCGCCTTAACCCCCGACTGCGCCCACGGCGCGATGGAGAAGGCGTCCGAGAACTGGCTCAAGGAGCCCGCAGGGGCGGAACTCCCCAGCAGCTTGCCCAGCAGCACCGCCATCTGCTCCCGGGTGATGGAGGCGTTGGGCTCGAAGCTGGTGGAGCTGACCCCCGCCACCAATCCCGCCTGGTACGCCGCCGCCACATACGGCGCGTACCAAGCCGTGGCCGGCACGTCCGTGAAGGGCGTGGTTCCCGAGGACACCGGTGCCAGGCCGTCGGCCTTGACCAGGAAGGTCGTGAACTGAGCCCGGGTCAGGGTGCCGTCTGGATCGAAGATCCCCGGCGCCATCCCTGCCACCAGATCCGCCCCCAGCAGGGTGTCCACCGCGCTCCTGGCCCACGGTACCTGGCCCAGGTCGGTGAAGACCTGCGTGTTGGCCAAGACGGCGTAGGTGCTGAACTCGCTCAACGGCGCGGTGATGGTGTCGTTGCTGGTGTTGACCATACCGGCCACCCAGCTCCACTTTCCGGTGGAGGTGTTGTATAGGTACACCCCCAGCCGCGACGGGCTGCGACCGTTCAGGATCGTGGGGTCGTACTTGAAGGTGGCCAACGCCGGCTTGGTGGGCTGAACCCCGCCGGTATTGATGCACCAGGCCACGGCGGCCACAAAGCCCGCCGGAGGCGCCGGAGCGGTCGGTACGCACACCGCCGTCAAGGACATGGTCACGGTGGTGGAGAAGGCGCCCGGCGGAACCACTACTACCGCCGAGTTGTCGGAGGTGGC
The DNA here is from genome assembly GCA_021810565.1 of Bacillota bacterium. Taxonomy (GTDB): domain Bacteria; phylum Bacillota; class Sulfobacillia; order JAJZIM01; family JAJZIM01; genus JAJZIM01. The sequence goes on along the minus strand of JAJZIM010000024.1, from coordinate 10,149 downwards.
CACCGTGCCGCCCGCGGGACCGATGGAGGCGGTGGCGGTGGTGATGGTGGTCGGCGATGCCGCCGGAGCACCTCCACCGCCGATTGGCGCCGGCGGAGGCGGAGGCGGCGTCGCTACTGCCAAGTAGACGGTGAACAGGATCCCGTGCGTCTGGTAGACGCCGGCGTAGACTGACTGCAGACCGGTGACATGGTAGCCGGTAGGCATTCCATACACCATGTAGACCATCTTGTAGACACCATTATAGACGCCTGCATAGACTTGGCCGACATGTATGGTTCCCATCACTGTGTTGTTCAGCGTGAACACATAATCCAGAAAAGCATTGCTGAAGTTCAGGGAAGACGACGGAGTGAATTCGATGGTGACTTGGTTGCTCACGCTGTTCCAATACGCCACGTTGGTTCCGCTTATGTTTAGCGGGCTGCCCGTGCCGTTGGTGATGGGTGTCTGGGCATACGCCGGTGCACCAGGCGCGAAACTGGCCGCCAGAAACAGCAACAGGCTCAAGACGAGCCCTACAGCGACGTTTCCTTTGGTGTTTCTGTCACGGAAATACACCTGTTTCACCCCCTTCCTTGGCGCTACTGGCCGGAATCGGCCATCGCCTCGTGACTCCCGACCGACCCGGCCCTGGCCCCGGATTAGGAAACCCGTACTCCCCAGGCCACTTATCGCCAAGTCGGCCAAGGTATATTTTAGCACTTGCCGGCTTCGGCGTAAAGCATTCCGCGGCTTTCTTTCTGAAATTTCTCACCGTGGGGCTGCGGCCCTAGCCCGGCGGTCCGGTCCTCGCCGTCCCGCCGATGACCTCAAAACCGGCCGACTCCCACCCCTGGCCGCCCAGCCGCTGCGCCATCCGGTATGCCAAGCTGAGCTCCATCGGGCGCCGGCCCAGGTCGTGGCCGTCGCTGGCCACAAAGCGCACCCGCCCCTGCCGGCACAACCGCTTCGCCGTGCGCTGCACCGCGCGCCCCGCCCGGCCGGTCAGGCTCCCCGCGTTTACCTGCAGCAGGCACCCCGCTTCCTCCAAGGCCGACAGCCGCCGGAGATCCCGCACCACCAGATCGTTCCGCTCCGGGTGGGCGATGACCGGGGTAATCCCCAGCTGCCGGAGCCGGTAGCACACGTGCTCAGTGAAGATGGGCCACTCCTGGGGCGGCAGTTCCAGCAGCACCAGCCTGCCCGCATCGGCCAGGGTCAGGACCTTTCCTTCACCGATCCAGTCGGGCACCTGGGGTGCCAGCCGGACCTCATGCCCGGCCAGGAGGCGCAGCGGCACCACCGCCTCGTCCAGGGCGGCCTGCAGCTCCCGCAGCGTCTCCCGGACGCGGTCTGGACTTGGCGTCCAGTGGTCCGGCCAGTAGTGGGGCGTGGCCACCACCACCTCTCGTCCATCCGCCACCGCCGCCCGGGCCATGGCCAGACTGGTGGACCGCTTCGCGGGGCCGTCGTCCAACCCCGGCAGGAGGTGACAGTGGATGTCGATCTTCATTCCCGGGGTTTGTACTCGTAGTTGTAGTAGGCGTAGTAGCCGCCCTCCCGGGCCTGCATGTTATTGATGAGTACGCCCAAGATGCGGGCTCCGGCCTGATCCAGGCGCTTGTGGGTTTCCCGCAGGGCCTCGTTGCGGGTGACGCCAAAGCGGGCCACCAGCACCACCGCGTCTACCTTGGCCGCCAGGACCACCGGGTCGGTCACCGCCAGCACCGGCGAGGAGTCCAGGACCACCAGGTCCGCCTGCTCCTCAAGCCGTTCCAGGATCCGGTGCATGCGGTCCTGGCCCAGCATTTCCGCCGGGTTTGGCAGGCGGGGGCCAGCCACAATGACCTTGAGCCCTTCCAACTCGGTGGTCTGGGCAACTTCCCCTGGATCCAAGTCCTGGGTTAGCAGATGGGACACGCCCATCCTCCCCGGCAACCCAAAGATCTTGTGCAGGCTCGGCCGCCGCAGGTCGCAGTCCACCAGCACCACCCGGCTGCCGGACTGGGCCAGGGTGATGGCCAGGCTCACCGCCGCGGTGGTCTTCCCCTCCTCGGTCACGGAGCTGGTCACCAGTATGGTCTTGACTTCCTGCCCCCGCAGGGCGAACTGCAGGCTGGTTCGGGCCGAACGAAAAGCCTCCGACATGACGGACTGCGGCCGCTCCAAAACGACGAGGTAGGGGTTGTACCCCTTCATCTCCTGCACCGCCATTCTTCTTCCGGCCGTCCCCCGGAGGACGGTCCGGTTTGCCCCCTTTCAGCGCTTGCCCCCGTCATCGGAACCCTGCGGCCTCCCGCCACCCAGCGCTACCCTTGGTGGTGCGGGATCACCCCCAACGTGCTCAGGCCCACCAGGCGCTCCACATCCTCCGGAGTCTTGACCGTGCTGTCCAGATACTCCAGCAGGAAGACCAAGGCGACGGACACCAGCAGCCCCAGCATCCCGGCCACCGCCACATTGCGGGAGGACTTCGGCTCGGAGGGGCTGGTGGGCGGCAGCGCCTTGGACACCACACTGACCGTCGCGTCCCCCAGGTTTGCGGCCTCGGCCACCTGGGCGTCGGTCTCCTTGCCCTTCAGAGTATGATAGGTGCCGCCCAGTATGGTAATCTCGTTCTGTAGGTCCTGCTGCTTCAGGTTTGCCGCCGCCAACTGCTGCTGGAGGCCGGCGATGTCGGTCTTGGTCGCGCCCACCTGGCTCCCCAGCACACTCACCTCCGCCTGGGACTGGGCTGCCTGGGACTGGGCTCCGACCAGATCCTGCTGCACCGTGGCCTGCAGGCTCTGGCTTGCGGCGGAGTGATCCGCCGAGAGGGACGCCAGCTTCTGCTGCAGGTAGGTCACCGCCGCCTGCTGCTCGGCCAAACTGACCTGGGCCCCCTGGAGGCTGTCTTCCAACCCGCTCAGGGACTTGTCCTTGGCGGCGAGTTCGCTTTGCAGTTGGGTCACATCGGAGGATGCCTGCAGGACGCTCAACTGCTGATTGGCCGCGGCCAGCTTACCCCCGATGACCTTGGCCTGGGCCTGCAGAAAGCTAACCGAGCCGGACATCTGGGACTTGTTCTGCTGGCTGATGAATTGGATGAAGTCGGCCACCACGGTGTTGGCGATGAGGGCCGCCCGCTTCGGGTCGGTGTTGGAGGCCTGCACCTGGATCAGGTTGGTGTTCTGCTGATTGTTGCCCGGCACCACGGTCACCTTGACCATCCGCCTGAGCTGGGCGGAAGTGTAGGGCAGGCCCCCCGGCGGGGCCGGCACCTGCTTGGCCACCTGGGAGAGGATGGCATTGCCGGTCATCTCCCCCGCATAGGTGTCCACCGTGGGCTGGGGCAGACCGGAAAGGTTGCCGAGAACCTCGGCCAGACCGTTCTGGTTGATCACCTGGGGCTGCTGTCCGTTGCTGGCGCTGACCATCACCTCGGCCGTGGACTCATATACCTTGGGCAGCATGAATTTGCTGAGCAACCCGGCACTCACCACCGCCACGGCCGTGATGCCGACGATGATCCACTTCCACTTGCCCAGCACCGCCAGGTAGTGCTTCAGGTCCACCTCCGGCATCACGGAACCCAGCCGGGATTTCTCCTCCAACTCAGCGCACCCCTTTCAACAAGCCACCCAACTGCAACACCTCGCTGAACTCCCCCGCCACCGCCGGCGACTGCCGCTGCAATACTTGCAGCTGTCGCCCCGCGGCGGCCTTCTCCCCCAGGTGCATCTCGTCCGCGGCCAGCCACAGTTCTGTGTCGTCCTCGATTCTCCCCCCCGGATGTTTTGACAAAATGCGTGAGAATTCCTGCTTCGCCTGCGGGAACCGCTGTTCCAGGTAGCTCGCCTGGGCTTGGGCCAAAGGCACCTGGGCATCCACCATGACGGAGGGCGGCGCCCCCACGGCCGCCGCCACGGCGGGGTCTATCCGCCGGTCGGCGACCGCCACCCGGGCGGGCAGACGCTGCGCCTCCTGCAGGTACTTCTCGGCCTGGGTTGGCCGGCCCTGGCGCAGCTCCCCGGCGGCGGCCACGATCAGTGTGTGGCCCAGTTCCTCATAGCCTGCCGGCTCCAGCGGGTCCATGGCCACCAGGGAACGGGCAGCCCGCACCGCCCGAGCCCAGTCTCCGTCCGTGAGATAGACCTGGACGCCCCGCATGGTCAGCGAGATGTCGTAGGGGGCAAGGGAAAGGGCGGTCTGCATGGCCCCGGCCGCATCCCGCTCCATCGTCCGGTTGCCCACGGCCCGGCCCAATGCCGCCTCCATCTCCGCCTGGTCCGCGCGGTAGGTGGGCTGGTAAGGGTTGCGGCGGATCGCGTGGGCGTATAGCACCAGGGCAGTGCCGTACCGGCGCTGCTGCATCGCCTGGGCACCTTGCGCCCCGACCACGCCGGCTGAGTAGAAGTTGTAGGCGGGCCAGAAGAGGAGCACCCCCGCGGCCAGGAGCACCAGCGGTCCCAGCCGGGAAGCCACCCAGGGACGCAGCCGCCGACGGGCCAGCCCGATCAGGAGCCACAGCAGGGCCAGCATGGCGCCGTAAGTCAGGTCGAAGTCCATGAAGGCGTGCAGCACCAGCCCCCCCGCCGCCGCCGTGAGCCCCCCGGGCAGGGCCGCCGGCATCCCACCAAAGGAGAGCCGGCGCAGGTTCCAGAACATCAGCCCCACCAAGACCAGGACCGAGAGCAAGGCCACGGCGCCCCCGTCCACACCCATCTGGATAAAGCCATCGTGGGCCTGGGTGCTGTAGAACAGGGCGTGCTGGTAGCGGTGATACAGGGCATTGAAGCCGCCACCGCCCACCCCTAGGGGGTGGTGCAGCAAGATCTGAATCGCCGCCTGGAGATAAGCCAGACGCACCCCCACCGATTGCACCGAGGGGCCTATGCTCACTGCCCGGGCGCTCACCGGTCCAGACAGGGGGTTGCCCAAGGTCGGTGAGGGCAGGCCGCTCTCATAGCTGACGAAAACGAGCACCACCGCCACCAGGTAAAGCACGGCAAAGGCGCCCAGCACCCCGCGTACCTCCGGCGACACCATGCGCTCGCGCAGCCAGCGGCGGAAATGGTGGCGGTGGCCCAAGTAACCCCCTACTGCCAGCACCATCCCCCCCAGCAGAAGCCCCAGGGCGGTCCTGCCGTCGCCCTCCGCCAGGTGGCCCAGCACCGGCGCCCCCAGCAGCAGGACCACCCCTGCCGTCCAGAGGAAAACCGTCAGCGCCTCGGCACGCTCCTTTCCCCGCACCAGTAGGAAGAAGAGGGCGTAGGCCACCACCCCCATCACCCACGCCCCGCGCGACTGGGAGGCCAGGAGGGCCAGCAACAAGAGCACGTTTCCGGCCACCAGGCCGGCGCGGAAGAGGGCTTGGGGCAGTTCATCCCCCTGGCGGGCGGCCAGGGTCAGACCCAGCAGGCTTCCGAAGAGCACAAAAGAGCCGAAGGTGTTGTGGTACTGAAAAGTGGACAGCATCATCCCGTTGGCCACGGTGAAGGGCAGGGGCATGAGCTTCGCCTCTCCCAAGAAGCCGACCGCGGCCACTCCCAAGGCCGCCAGATAGACCGCCCACAGGGCGCGCACCACCCCGCCAGGCAGCGCCAGGAGCACCCGCGAGGCCAGCAGGTAGCAGCCCACGCCGAAGGCCATGAGCAGACTGGTGCGCATAGCCATCTCCTGGTTCACCGGCTGCTGCCGGAAGGCGAAGAGGAAGGCGCCCACTAAAACCAGGGCCAGCAGGTCGGCGAGGTCCAAGACCATCGCCTCGCGGCGAACCAGAAGCCCCAGCCCCGCCAACACCAGCAGCACGCCGAGGAACATCTCCGTTTGGAACTGCTCCGGGGCATAGAACAGCCCCCGCATGAAGGGCGCCAGGAACAGGAGCAGGTAGAAACCCCAGGCGGCGAACACCCGCAGGTCGGCATGGATCAGCGGTGGGGCCTTCTTTTCAGCCGGCGGCAAGGGCAACACCCCTTCCTGCAATATGCCTGACCAGATAAGTCCACCTGACATTGGGGCCAGGGCAATTTGTCGATCTCGGAACCAGCCTCACACGTGGACCAGCGAAAGAAAGAACCGGGAAGCACCGGAATGGCAGGACGAAAGCAGCGGGAGAGGGCCCTCTGCTGAAGACAATAGCTTGCGGCTGACTTATCTGGTCAGGCATATCCTGCGAAATTGGGGCGTCCTTGGGAGGGCCATGGCCGCACCCGCTTTCCGGGCAGCACTGGGCGCGGGCCATCCAGCACCCCACGCCGCTTCATCCTTCGCCTCGTCCCGCGAGTTTGCTCGCCCCACCCCCGACACGCGGCCACAGCATGATGGCAAGGGTGAAAGGCAACAACAGCGCCCCCACCAGCAGCACGTCGCCCGGCTCGAATACGCGGCCGGGAGCCCAAAGGTGCTCGGTCTCGTTCACCGCGCTGACCGCCATGGTCGCCCCGAAGGCCGCCGGGCCGCGCCGAGGGCCGCGCAGCCGCACAACCAGCAGCAGCCAGAGCAGCCCATACTGCAGGACGTCCCCCGCCTTGCGCAGGAGCCCCTTCCCGGAAGCGGCGGCAAGGTGCCCCGGGAAAGGCACCTCACCCAGCGTGGCCCCATGGCCTGGGAGGTGGAACAGGCTCCGAACACTCGCCACCAGGCCCGCAATTTCACCATTGGGCAACAGGGCCAAGAGAAGCAGCAGGCAGATGTAGACGGCTATCGCCGCGGATAGCCGGGCACTTCCCTTTGGGGTCACGCGGCGATGCTCCATTCGGTCAACCCTCCCCATCCCGGATTGCGGGGATCTTGGATCCGAAACACCGATGTACTGCGGATGCACTACCGGATCGCCCGATCCCGCAGCGACCTCAATCCACATGAAGCCGCAGCTCTTCCTCCAGGGCTGCCTCCCAGGGAGGCAAGGGGGGGCGTCCCTCCAGCTCCGCCACATAGCAGCGCAGGGAGGTGCGGCAGGGGCGCCGGGCCGGACGCGGGAAGGCGGAAGTGGGCACGGGCCGGATGCATTCGGGGTCGCGCCCGGTCAGCCTCGCGATGGCCCGGGCAAACTCGAAGCGGGAGCACTCCCCGGTGCCGGCCAGATGGTAGGTGCCCAGTACCTCCTCCCGCACCAGTCCCTCCAAAGCCGCAGCCAGATGCGGCACGTAGGTAGGCGAGCCGTGCTGATCGTCGACCATGGCGATCTCCCGTCCGGTGGCCAGGAGGCTGAGCACCGTGTGCACGAAATCGATCTCGCCCCGGCCGGAGTAGAGCCAAGCGGTGCGCACGATCAGGTGGCGGGGAATGATCTGCCGCACATACTCCTCACCGGCCAGCTTCGAATGACCGTAGACGTTGATGGGACCCGGCCGGTCGAACTCGGTGTAGGGGGCGCCCTTATCCCCGCCGAAGACGTAGTCGGTACTGATGTAGACCAGCAAGGCGCCCTCCTCCAGGCAGGCCATCGCCACATTGCGGGTGCCCAGGGCATTCACCCGGAAGGCCGCCTCGGGGTCCGTCTCACAGGCGTCCACGTTGGTCAAGGCGGCAGGATGCAGCACCACCTGCGGCCGCACAGAATGAACGGCTCTGAAAACAGCCGCCCCATCGGTGACGTCCAGCGCCTCTTCGGGAAAGGCGGCCACCTCGCAACCGTGGCCAAAACGGGAGGTGACAGCCCTCCCCAGTTGCCCCCCAGCCCCAGTGATCAAAATGCGCATAAAACCCCTCCCTCAACCACAGCCTGGTCTCCTACTCACTCAGACGGGACATAGCTGCCAAGACTCGCTCATTCAACGCGCTCCATTCCATCTTTTGAGCCTTCTTGACGGCATTAATTGCCATTTCTCGATACCGCTCTTGATCCCTCCATAGACTGCATATGCACTCAGACCAAGCTGCAACATCTCCATAAGGCAACAAGAACCCATTAACTCCATGATCTACAGAACCTCTCACGCCTTCCAGTGCTGTCGCGACAACCGGCTTCCCTCTGGCCAGATATTCACCCACCTTTACAGGAATTGCATAGTCATGCACTCCCTGGCTCGGGAACGGATATAGCCCCACGTCCGATGCGTCCAGCTCAGCAATAACATCATTATGGTTCATCTCGCCGCGAAGAAAAACGTCTTTAGCCAAACCAAGCAACACCATGGATGCCCTAACTTTCTCAGCAAATCCTCTCTCAACCTCCCCAACCAGAACCAAGTCGGCCGAGGGGATTTCCTGTTGGATCCTACACAATACATTCAGAAGAAACAATGTTCCGCGACGCTCCCCAACTCCTCCTATATATATCAGCCGTAATCTGCCTCCATATTTACTTCTTTCCGGCACCGCAGTGGACACATCTACAATCAGAGCAGGATCTACGCCGTTGGGTATCGCAACTATCGAGGCCATTCTGACCTGGTATTTTTCCAATAAGACACGGGCAAATCCTTCGCCCTCGTTTCGGGCGGCAGTTATAACTAAGTTGCTATGCTTAATGCCAAGCCTGGCCAAAACCAAGAAGAGAACAATCATAGCTATCTTTCCTATTCGCGCTTTTTTGATAGCTGCTCTGATGTCTTCTAGCTGGAATTCTGGGAGATCTAAAATATCTACTACCCACTTGAGCCCGCAGATGTATTTGAACACAAACCCTAATAGTAGATCATAGGTTTGGAATGTATAAACAATATCACCCCTTTCTATTCCAATATCCCTCAACTCATAGTAACACCTGAAGCTGTATCGTATTTTTGATATGATCCGCCGAGAGATCGATCCTTCATTGCTTGTCCCGACCCCTTCCAACTTTACCGTCTTCGTGTCAGGCAAATTGGAAGGTTTGGTGCCGCCTGTGATGAGATACGAGTCATACTCATGGCTAATGCAGCCTAATCGTTGCCAAATTGCCTTGCTGGTTTCCTGCGGCATATTCTCCTGAACCAAGAAGATTACTTTCATCTCCGTCCTCCTTTATGCCCAAGCACGATCGGTGCGATGGCCGCGCGGTCCGCCAAAATTCCCACGCGATCCGGCAACTCACGCGCTCACTCCTATATACCTCCAGGAATTTAGATAGCAACAACCTCTTGCACAAGTAATAAGTCTTCCGTAAAGCATCTGCGCCGTCCTTTGCTAACCGCGCAAATCTGTGGAGAACGCCGGGGTGATTGTGGAGCCAACTTCTACTCACAGGTAGCCATCCAAGTATTCTTCCGCAACCTAAAGGGTTACCCAGCCGTTCCTTCTATCTTCGCCAATTGACATCTACCGGCCATCCGCAACGACGCTCACCTTCTGTCTATGCCAGGGCGTCACTGCTATAACACGCGTCACAGGAAAACGCAACCACACTGAAGCCCACCAAGGGCCACCCTCCTGACACTACAGCGCAGCCGCTACCATACAAAACCAATCTCACTCCCGGTCCATCCCTGACCCATCCGCTATATTAGAACATGGCTGAACCCTTAACCCAGCCATCCGGCATCTCGCCCCACTCCTAGAGATCCTGTGATTTTCTCGGATTTCTTGATCGCTGAATAGCCATCCGGGCCTACTGCAAAGGCGCATCTGGTAGATCATGGGGTACATTGGCCGTCTAGCAACATACGTTCCCCCTTTAGTCTTCCCTTTTCAGCTCTTTCTTCTGGTTTTAGGCAGATTGGGGCCTTAGACGAACACCTGGCGGCCAACCAGTTCCTACGATTCTAGATATCTCCTTCAGATTATAGGCGAAGGCACAGATACGCTCCTGAAATAGGATCTTGCGGGTTCCAAAATAGCGGCCCTTGCGACCACAATGTCGAGTTAGCTGCGCATTGACATGCTCAACTCGAGGCCGCTCCTTATAATGGTCTTTCCATTCTCCACTTTCCTGTTTAGCACGTAGTGTTTGTATTTCAGCCTCATCGGCCCTAACCCTAATTGTTCGGGCTCCTGCACCTTTTACGCATTGGCCCCGCATTGAGCAGGCATTGCAGGCTACAGAGTCCATCTTTACCACCTGGGTGGCCTTCTGTTTGGGCAGTAGGAGTTTGGGCTGGTAACTGGTCGTTTCTCCCGCGGGGCAGGTGACGGTATGATTTTCGGTATCTATAGCGAAGTCCGTTTTGGGGAACAAATCACATCGATTGTTAGATGGGGGCACCGGCGCGGTGACATTTATATCCGGGGCAACTTCCTTAATATTTTCCCTTACCCCGGGACTCC
>JAJZIM010000001.1 GCA_021810565.1 Bacillota bacterium | reverse complement strand
CGAACGTGGCGGCGGCCTTGAACCTGAAAAAGAAGTGGGATCGTACCTTCCGGTATCCCACGAAACAGGAGGTCAAGGCGGCGGCTGAACCAAGACGCGCCGGAAACGGAGGCGCAGCTTCGAGGGCTAACGACAGAATGGCGGATGCCCTCCCGGCCTGATGGGTTTCGGTGGTCCCGGAACCGATCGGCGGAGCCGGAACACTTCCGGCGGAAGCCCAAAGCCCGAGGGCCGCAAGGTCCTCACGCAATGTGGTGGGGCTGGTGTTGGCGTTGTGTGAATGGTGCAAGGGCATGCCCCCAGAGGCACAACGCGACTCCCTGCGGGTTGCCGATCCGAACTGGCGCACCGGAGGATCGGCCCGGAAACGGTCCCCGCGCAGGGGCGGCACGAACAACTGTCGGCCCGCTTTCAGGCCTTGCCGGCCTGAGGCATGGCAACTGTTGACACCACTGATGGTGGTGCGCTTTCGCTTCCGCCAGGGGGCCCGGGTGCCACCGCACCGGCATCCCTACGAGCAGTCCAGCTATCTGGTCTCAGGATCCTTGCGCTACGACATCGCGGGTCGGGAGGTGGTGCTGCGCCCCGGGGACTCCTTGGTGGTGCCGGGGAACGCCGAGCACTCTGCCGTGGCCCTGGAGGACGACACGGTGGACGTGGACGGCTTCACCCCGCTGCGGGAAGATTATCTTTGAACAAAAGTCTTTTTTTCCGCGGAGGCCGGCAGGAACGCGCCCGGCGGCGGCGAATATAGAAGGCTCAACATCTTAAAAAGCCTTGAGGGAAAGAGTAGGCGGACCTGGCGGGTCCCAGAGAGCCGGGCGAAAGCTGCGAACCGGTACCCGCCCTCCGGCCGAAGGTCGTTCCGGAGCTGCGCCGTCGAAGCCAAGTAGGCGGCGCCGGCTGGCAGCCGTTATCCTGTGCGGGTGCTGCGGCACCCCCTGAGGCCGACGCTGCGAGGCGGCGGCGAACCGGGGTGGTAACGCGGGAGCTGGCCTCCCGCCCCTGTGTACCGAAGGGGCTGGGGGCTAGGTTTTTTTGCGGAAAGGAGGGAACGCGGCTTGCGCCATACCCTGGCGGTGCTGGTGGAGAATTCCCCCGGGGTCCTGACCCGGGTGGCCGGTCTGTTCTCCCGGCGCGGCTTCAACATCGACAGCCTGGCCGTGGGGGTGACCGAGGATCCCGCCGTCTCCCGCATGACCATCGTCGTGGACGGGGACGAGCGGCTGGTGGAGCAGGTGGAGAAGCAGCTGAACAAGCTGATCAACGTGCTGAAGGTGAGCACCCTGGCCCCGGGGGAGTGCGTGGCCCGGGAGCTGGTGCTGATCAAGGTGAACGCGGAGCCGGAGGTGCGCTCGCAGATCCTGCAGATCGTGGACATCTTCCGGGCCAAGATCGTGGATGTGGGCAAACGCAGCCTGGTGGTGGAGATCACCGGGGACGAGGAGAAGGTGGAGGCCCTGCTGCAGCTTTTGCGGGAGTTCGGGGTGCGGGAGGTGGTGCGCACGGGTCGGATCGCCATGGCCCGGGGCGCCCGCGTGGTGAGATCAGCGAAAGGGGAGACGGTTTGATGGCCAAGATGTTCTACGATGCGGACGCGGATCTGAAGCACCTCCGGGGCAAGCGGGTGGCGGTGATGGGCTACGGCAGCCAGGGGCACGCCCAGGCCCAGAACCTGCGCGACAGCGGCGTGGACGTGGTGGTGGGGCTGCGTCCGGGCCGGCCCTCCTGGGACAAGGCTAAGCGGGCCGGCCTGGCGGTGGCCCCGGTGGCCGAGGCGGCCGAGGCCGCCCAGGTGATCCAGATCCTGCTGCCGGACGAGGCGCAGGCCCAAGTGTACCGGGACCAGATCGCGCCGCACCTGACGGCGGGCAAGGCCCTGGGCTTCTCCCACGGCTTCAACATCCACTACCACCAGATCGTCCCGCCCCAGGACGTGGACGTGTTCATGGTGGCCCCCAAGTCGCCAGGGCACATGGTGCGCCGCCTGTACCAGGAGGGGACGGGTACCCCGGGCCTCTTGGCCGTGCAGCAGGACGCCACGGGACAGGCGCATGACCTGGGCTTGGCGTACGCCAAGGGCATCGGCTGCACCCGGGCGGGGGTGCTCATGACCACCTTCCAGGAGGAGACGGAGACGGATCTGTTCGGGGAGCAGGTGGTCCTGTGCGGCGGGGTGTCCGCCCTGATCAAGGCGGGCTTCGAAACCCTGGTGGAAGCGGGCTACCAGCCCGAGAGCGCCTACTTCGAGTGTCTGCACGAGCTGAAACTCATCGTGGACCTGATCTACGAGGGCGGCTTGGCCTACATGCGCTACTCGGTCTCCGACACGGCCCAGTACGGCGACATGACCGTGGGGCCGCAGATCATCGACCAGGGCACGCGGGAGCGGATGCGCCAGGTGCTGGAGCGGATTCAAAACGGCGAGTTCGCCAAGGAGTGGATCCTGGAGAACCAGGCGCACCGTCCGGTGTTCAACGCCTTGGCCCGGCGGGAGGCCGAGCATCCCGTCGAGCGGGTGGGCAAAAAGCTGCGGGCCATGATGTCCTGGTTGAAACGACCGGAGACCGAATGAGAAAGCGAGGCTTGTCCCCATGGCGATGACCGCGACCCAGAAGATCCTGGCCCGGCACGCCGGATTGGAGCGGGTGGAGGCCGGGCAGCTCATCGAGGCCCGGCTGGACCTGGTGCTGGGCAACGACATCACCGCTCCCCTGGCCATCATCGAGTTCGAGAAGCTGGGGGCCACCCGGGTGTTCGACCCGGAGCGGGTGGTCCTGGTGGCGGACCACTTCGTGCCCAACAAGGACATCAAGTCGGCCATGCAGAGCAAGCGGCAGCGGGACTTCGCCCGGGCTCACCAGCTCCCCCACTACTACGAGGGAGGCGACGGGGGCATCGAGCACGCCCTGCTGCCGGAGCGCGGCCTTACCCGGCCGGGGATGCTGATCATCGGGGCCGACTCCCACACCTGCACCTACGGCGCCCTGGGCGCCTTCTCCACCGGGGTGGGATCCACCGACCTGGCGGTGGCCATGGCCACCGGCAAGGCCTGGTTCAAGGTGCCCGCCGCCATCCGCGTGGTCTACCGCGGGAAGCTGCGCCCCTGGGTGGGCGGCAAGGACCTGATCCTCCACACCATCGGACGGCTGGGGGTGGAGGGAGCCAACTACCGGACCCTGGAGCTCACCGGGGAGGCCCTGGCGCAGGTGTCCGTGGAGGGGCGGCTGACCATGGCCAACATGGGCATCGAGGCGGGGGCCAAGAACGCTTTCATGGAGCCGGACCAGGCCACCCTGGCCTGGGTGGATGCGCGCACCGACGTGCCCTACGAGGTGGTCCGCAGCGATCACGACGCCCCCTTCGAGGCGACCCTGGAGATCGACGTGGGCCAGGTGGAGCCGCAGGTGGCGTTGCCACACCTGCCGGAGAACGCGCGGGGGGTGTCCCAGGTGGGGGACGTGGCGGTGGATCAGGTGGTCATCGGCTCGTGCACCAACGGTCGCTTGGAGGACCTGCGCGTGGCGGCGAAGATCCTGGCGGGGAAGAAGGTGCATCCCTGGGTGCGCCTCATCGTCATCCCCGCCACCCAGGCGATCTACCGGCAGGCCCTGGAGGAGGGGCTGCTGAAAGTGTTCGTGGATGCCGGCGGGATCGTCAGCACGCCCACCTGCGGGCCGTGCCTGGGCGGGCACATGGGGGTGCTGGCCGAGGGGGAGCGGGCCTTGGCCACCACCAACCGCAACTTCGTGGGCCGCATGGGCCATCCCAAGAGCGAGGTTTACCTGGCGGGGCCGGCCGTGGCGGCGGCCACCGCCGTCAGAGGCCGCATCTCGAGCCCCGAGGAGGTGGCGTGATGCTGCTGGAGGGCAGGGTGTGGCGCTTCGGGGACAACGTGGACACGGACCAGATCATCCCCGCGCGCTATCTCAACACCACGGATCCGGCGGAGCTGGCGGCCCACTGCATGGAGGACGCCGACCCGGAGTTTCCGGGGAAGGTGCGACCGGGGGACATCCTGGTGGCGGGGCGCAACTTCGGCTGCGGCAGCTCCCGGGAGCAGGCGCCCCTCAGCCTCAAGGCGGCGGGGGTGGCCTGCGTGGTGGCGGCCAGCTTCGCGCGGATCTTCTACCGCAACGCCATCAACATCGGCCTGCCCATCGTGGAGTGTCCCGAGGCGGCGGGGGCGGTGGCCCAGGGAGACCGGATCGCCGTGGACCTGGGGGCCGGGGTGCTCAGGGCGGGGGAGGCGAGCTTTCGGGTCGCCCCTTTCCCGGAGTTCATGCAGCGGATCATCGCCGCGGGGGGCCTGGTCCCCTACACGCGGCAGAAGCTTGCGAAGGAGGTGCAGGATCCTTGAGCCTCGAGATCTACCTTGACGGCGAGTTCGTCCCCGAGGAGCAGGCCCGGGTCTCGGTGTACGACCACGGTTTTCTCTACGGGGACGGGGTTTTCGAGGGCATCCGCGCATACAACGGTCGGGTGTTCCGGTTGGCGCAGCACATCGACCGGCTGTACGAGTCGGCCAAGTCCATCCTGCTGGAGATACCGGTGCTCAAGGAGGATCTGGCCGAGGCGGTGGTGGAGGCCTGCCGCCGCAACGCCATCCGCGACGGCTACATCCGGGTGGTGGTCTCCCGGGGGAAGGGGGACCTGGGGCTGGACCCCCGCAAGTGCCCACGGGCCACGGTGGTGGTAATCGCCGACGTCATCAGCATCTTCCCGGAGGAGGTCTACCGGGAGGGCATGTCCGTGATCACCGTGGCCACCCGACGCAGCCGCACCGATGCCCTCAATCCCCAGATCAAGACCCTGAATTACCTCAACAGCATCATGGCCAAGCTGGAGGCCAATCTGGCCGGCAAGCCGGAGGTGCTGCTGCTGAACGCCGAGGGGCTGGTGGTGGAGGGCACGGGGGACAACGTCTTCATCGTGCGCCGCGGCCATCTGGTGACCCCGCCCACCTGGCTGGGCATCTTGGAAGGAATCACCCGGCGCACCGTGCTGGAGTTGGCCAAGGCGCGGGGGATCGCCGCAGTGGAGGCGCCCTTCACCGCCCATGACGTGTACAACGCCCAGGAGTGCTTCCTGACGGGGACGGCGGCGGAGGTGGTGCCGGTGGTGGAGGTGGACGGGCGGCGCGTGGGCGAGGGCCAACCGGGAACGGTGACCCGCCAGCTCATCGACGCCTATCGGGAACTGGTGAACCACGAGGGCACGGAGATCTTCGTGGAGGAGGCATTGCAGGCCGGACTCAAGGGGGGAAGCTGATGCGCTCCGACGCTGTGAAGAAGGGTGTGGTCCGGGCGGGCCACCGGGCGCTGCTGAAGGCCCTGGGCCTCACCGACGAGGAGATGGCCCGGCCCTTGATCGGGATCGTCAACGCCCAGAACGAGCTGATCCCGGGCCACCTGCACCTGGACCAGATCGCCGCCGCCGTAAAGGCCGGGGTGCGCATGCACGGCGGCACGCCTTTGGAGTTCCCGGTCATCGGGGTGTGCGACGGCCTGGCCATGAACCACGAGGGCATGTTCTATTCTTTGCCGAGCCGCGAGCTCATCGCCGATTCCGTCGAGGTGATGGTGCGTGCCCACGCCCTGGACGCCTTGGTGTTCATACCTAACTGCGACAAGATCGTGCCCGGAATGCTCATGGCGGCGGTGGCCCTGGACCTGCCCTGCGTGGTGGTGAGCGGTGGTCCCATGCTGGCCGGACGCTACCAGGGACGGGACGTGGACCTGATCTCCGTCTACGAGGCGGTGGGAACGACCCTGGCCGGCAAGATGTCCGAGACGGAATTGGCCGCCCTGGAGGAGGTGGCCTGCGCCGGGTGCGGCTCCTGCTCCGGCATGTTCACCGCCAACTCCATGAACTGCCTCACGGAGTCCTTGGGCTTGGGCCTGCCCGGCAACGGCACCGTTCCCGCGGTGCATGCCGCCCGGGTCCGCCTGGCCAAGGAAGCGGGCCGGGCGGTCATGGAGCTTTGGC
Source organism: Bacillota bacterium (assembly GCA_021810565.1). Classification (GTDB taxonomy): domain Bacteria; phylum Bacillota; class Sulfobacillia; order JAJZIM01; family JAJZIM01; genus JAJZIM01. The sequence continues at coordinate 113,433 of JAJZIM010000001.1, read as the reverse complement.
AAAAGGACCTGCGCCCGTCGCAGATCGTCACCGAACGCAGCATCAAGAACGCGCTGACGGTGGACATGGCCCTGGGCTGCTCCACCAACACCGTGCTGCATCTGACGGCGGTGGCCCATGCCGCCGGAATCGGGATGGACCTGGATTGGGTGGAGGAGACGAGCCTGAAAACACCCCAACTGGTGAAGCTGAGCCCGGCCAGCCCGCAGCACCTGCAGGACCTGGACGAGGCGGGGGGGGTCAGCGCGGTCATGGTGGAACTTTCACGCCGGGATCTCTTGGACCTGTCGGCCCTGACGGTGACCGGCCGCTCCCTGCGGGAGGTCATCGCGGGAGCTCAGGTGCGTCGACGCGAGGTCATTCGTTCCTTGGAGAACCCGTACAACGCCACGGGGGGCATCGCGGTGCTGCGCGGCTCCCTGGCTCCCGACGGGGCGGTGGTCAAGCAGGGGGCGGTGGACCAGGCCATGTTGGTGCACCAGGGACCGGCCCGCGTGTTCGAATCCGAGGAGGCGGTGACCCAGGCCCTGATGGAGGGGAAGGTCCGGCCCGGGGACGTGCTGGTGATCCGCTACGAGGGTCCCCGGGGCGGACCGGGGATGCGGGAGATGCTCACTCCCACCTCGGTGCTGGCCGGGATGGGGCTGGACCGGGAGGTGGCCCTCTTGACCGACGGGCGTTTCTCGGGCGGCACCCGGGGAGCCTGCATCGGCCACGTGTCTCCCGAGGCGGCCCAGGGTGGCCCCATCGCCTTGGTGGCCGAGGGGGATCCGATCCGCATCGACATCCCCGCGCGGCGGGTGGACCTGTTGGTGGAAGAGGCCGAGTTGGCCCGGCGTCGGGCCGCCTGGCAGCCTCCGGAGCCTAGGATCAAGACGGGATACTTGGCCCGCTACGTCCGTTCGGTCACCTCGGCCAGCCAGGGGGCGGTGCTGCGATGAGCAATCAGAAAACGGGAGCCCAGATCCTGGTGGAGGGGCTGATCCGGGAAGGGGTGGAGGTGCTCTTCGGTATCCCCGGCGGCGCGGTGCTGCCCTTGTACGACGCCCTCTACGACGCGCCCATCCGCCACATCCTGTGCCGCCACGAGCAAGGGGCGGCCCATGCCGCCGACGCCTACGCCCGGGTCACCGGGCGGGTGGGGGTGTGCATCGTCACCTCCGGTCCCGGGGCCACCAACGCGGTGACCGGGATCGCCAACGCCTACATGGACTCGGTGCCCCTGGTGGTCATCACCGGTCAGGTGGCATCCCCCCTCATCGGGGGGGACGCCTTCCAGGAGGCGGACACGGTGGGGATCACCATGCCGGTCACCAAGCACAACTACCTGCTGCGGGACGTGGCGGACCTGGCTCGGATCGTGCGGGAGGCCTTCCACATCGCGGCCACGGGCCGGCCCGGCCCGGTGCTCATCGACCTGCCGCGGGACGTGACGCAGCAGACGACGGAGCCGCGCTTTCCCCGCGCGGTGCATCTGCCCGGCTACAAACCCAACCTGGAGGGGCACCCGATGCAGATCCAGCGGGCGGCCAAGCTCCTGTCCGAGGCCGAGCGCCCCTTCATCTATGCCGGGGGCGGGGTGAACAACCCCGAGGCGGCCGCCGGGCTGCGGGAGCTGGCGGAGCGGGGGGGCATCCCGGTGGGGCTGACCCTCACGGGCCTGGGGGCCTTTCCCGGCGACCACCCCCTTTGCACCGGGATGTTGGGCATGCACGGCACCAAGACGGCCAACCTAGCCGTGAGCGAGGCGGACGTGATCTTCGCCGTGGGGGTGCGCTTCGACGACCGGGTGACGGGCATGGTGGAGCGTTTCGCCCGCCAGGCCCGGATCATCCACCTGGACGTGGATCCGGCGGAGATCGGCAAGAACGTGCCGGTGGCGGTGCCCATCGTGGGCGACGTCCGCCGGGTGCTGCCCGGGCTGTTGGCCAAATTCAAGCCGGCGGACACCGCCGCGTGGCAAGCGACCGTGGCGGCCTGGCAGCGGGAGTATCCCTTGACCTACCGGCAAAGCGGCGCCCAGATCATGCCCCAGGCGGTGATCCAGGAGCTTTTTCGGCAGACCAAGGGGGAGGCGGTGATCTGCACCGACGTGGGGCAGCACCAGATGTGGGCGGCCCAGTACTACCCGGTGCGGGAGCCGCGCACCTTCGTGACCTCCGGGGGGCTCGGCACCATGGGCTTCGGGCTGCCCGCCGCCCTGGGCGCCCAGGTGGGCCGGCCCGACAAGCTGGTGGTGCAGGTGGCCGGGGACGGCAGCCTGCAGATGACCCTGCAGGAGTTGGCCACGGTGGTGCAGGAGCGGCTGCCGGTGAAGATCGTGGTCATCAACAACGGCTACCTGGGCATGGTGCGCCAGTGGCAGGAGATGTTCTATCGTCACCGCTACTCCTCGGTGGACCTGCAGGCGGTGCAGGCCCTGGCCCAGGCGGCGGGGGCCGAGGCCCAAAGCGCCACCCCGCCCCAGAACACCAGCGTGCCGGACTTCGTCAAGCTGGCCGAGGCCTACGGCATCCCGGCCTGGCGGGCCAAGCGGCCCGAGGAGTTGGCCCCCACCCTGGCCCGGGCCCTGCAGGCGCCGGGACCGGCCTTGGTGGACTGCTGGGTGACCCCGGAGGAGAACGTGTACCCCATGGTGCCCCCCGGCCGGCCCCTGGAGGAGATCATCCTGGGCGCCTGAGGGGCAGGCGGCCGACGGGCGAGCGGTTGGGTGCCGCTCGCCTTTTCGTCTGCCGGCGCTCGGCCCCGGGAGGAGATGGCGGCGGGTAGGACGAAGTAGGTCGGGTCGCGAGGCGGGAGTCTGCGGGCAAAGGTGGTGGGCGGCTTGGAGCGGGACCTGACTCGGCTGCGGGAGGCGGTTTTGGAGCGGGTGGAGGAGCACTCGGCGGCCATGGTGCAGCTGAGCCGGGAGATCCACGACCACCCGGAGCTGGGGCACGCCGAGCGGGAGGCGTCCCGGCTGCTGGCCGCACGCCTGACGGAGGCCGGTTTCCAGGTGGAGCGGGGAGTGGGAGGCCTGCCCACCGCGCTGCGCGCCGTGTATCCCGGGCCGGAGCGCCCGGCGGTGGCCTTCGTGGGGGAGTACGACGCGCTGCCCGATCTGGGCCACGCCTGCGGACACAACCTCATCGCCGCCGCCTCCTGGGGGGCGGCCGTCGGCTTGGCCCGGACCACGGGAGGCGAATTGGGCCGAGTGGTCTTCTTGGGCACGCCTGCCGAGGAGGGCGGCGGGGGGAAGATCCAAATGGTGGAGCGGGGGGTGTTTCGGCACCTGGACGCCTGCCTGATGTTCCATCCCCACCGGCGCAACGAGCTTGAGTTCCAGGCCCGGGCGGCCTATCCGCTGCGCATCCGCTTCCGGGGACGGGCGGCCCACGCGGCGTCGGCGCCCCACGAGGGCATCAATGCCCTGGAGGCCGTCATCCTCACCTTTTTGGGTATCAACGCCCTGCGTCAGCACCTGCGGGAGGAGGCCCGGATCCATGGGATCATCAGCAAGGGCGGCGTGGCCCCCAACATCGTGCCCGAGGAGGCCGAGGCCCGCTTCCTGGTGCGGGCCCTCACCGCCTCCTACCTGGAGGAGGTGCTGGAGAAGGTGAAGAACTGCGCCCGGGGCGCGGCGCAGGCCACGGGGGCCGCCCTGGACTTGGAGCCGGACGGTCCTGTATACCAGCCCATGCGCAACAACCAGATCCTCCTGGACGTCTTCCGGGCCAACCTGGCCCGGGCGGGCTGGCAGGAGCCGGAAGCCCCGCCGCGGCCCGGAGGATCCACCGACCTGGGCAACGTGAGCCAGGTGGTGCCCTGCATTCAGCCGCAGTTGGCCGTCGCTCCCGAGGAGGTGGCGCCCCACACCCCCCAGTTCGCGGCGGCCGCCGTGTCCCCTCGGGCGGAGCAGGTGCTGCGCACGGCCGCCCAGGCCCTGGCCCTCACCGGGCTGGACGTGCTGACGGACGGCGCCCTGCGCCACGCCGCGCGCCAGGAGTTGCGCGGCGGCACATAGCCGCCACGGCGTGGGGCAAGCTAGGGGCGGGAGGTGAGCCCGTGGTCGGGAAGAAGCAAGCACCGCCGCCCAAGTTGAACAAGGAGCAGTTCAAGTACGAGGTGGCCCAGGAGATCGGGGTAGATCCGAAGAAGCTACCGGAAAAGGCGCCCAAGGGGAAGTGAGCACTTCCCCTTTTTGGTGGTCTGGCGAGAGGGGGCCTTCCCGCTGCGGCATCATCTCTGGGACAGGGGCATAAGCTTGGGCTGGGACCAAGGGAGAGGAGGCGGGTTGACGATGCCTGGAGGATGGAACGAGGGCCCCGATCCCGCCTGGCGTCGGCGGCACAGCGTGCCGCCCTGGATGCTGGTGGGGGTGCTGCTGCTGATCGGGCTGGCCGTCGCCTTCCACGGCAGCTCCGGGCACCGACTGCAGCGGGAGATAACCGCCTGGCTGGGCGGCGGCTCCGGTCCGGTGCCCACGGCGCCGGTGCAACCGGGGGTATCCATGCAGTTCGCCACCCTGCGGGAGGGGCTGGATCAAGTGGCCCAGGGCCTGCCCAAAGGGGAGTGGCTGAACGCCGACGCCGCCCTGGGCATCCTGCAGGGCACCTGGAACACCCTCTCCGGGGAGCTGGCCAAGGACGGAGTGACGGTGGGCGCGGTCAACGGCTTCTCGGCCACCCTGAGCGACTTGGCGGCGGCGGTCAACGCCCAGGACACCGCCCGGGCGGACCACGACGTGCGCACACTGCAGGCCAATTTGGGAGATCTGGAGAGCGCCTACGCGGCCGTGACCACGCCCACCGGCATCGCGCAACTCGGCTCCCTCTCCCACCGGCTGAACGCGGACGTGGCGGCGAAGAATTGGAGCGGGGTTAGCCGGGAGGTCGGTCGGCTGCAGCGCCTGGTGCGCCGCTTCCAGAAGGGGTTCTAAGGGCAAACCGTTTCTTGCCACGTCCTTCGCCGCCGGTTAGAATGGGGGCGGAGGGGGCGGGGACGCAAGCATGTTGAACTGTGGACTGATCGGACTCTCCGGAGGCGGCAAGACCACCCTGTTCGAGCTCTTGACCAAGGCTCGGGCCGCCGGCTACGGCACCGGCCGGGGCGTGGCCGCGGTTCCCGACGCCCGGGTGGACTTCTTGAGCCGCATGTATCACCCGCGCAAGACCACCTATGCCCAGATCGAGTTTCTGGACCTGCCCGGCCTGCCGCCGGGGGGCGGTGATCGGACGGCGGCCAACCGGCTCCTGTCCGAGGCCAGGAAGAGCGACGCGCTGCTGCACGTCTTGCGGGGCTTCCCCCGGGAGGGTCTGCCCGATCCCGACCCGGCGCGCGATCTGGAGGAGTTGGAGATGGAGCTGGTGGTGGCCGACTTGGAGGTGGTGGAGCGCCGCCTGGAGCGGGTGCACGCCGACCGGAAGGCGGACAAAGCGGAGTTGCCCGTGCTGGAGCGCTGCCGGGAGGCGCTGGAAGGGGGGCGGGCCGTCTTCGCCGCCGGCCTCTCCGAGGAGGACGCCGGCCGTTTGCGCGGCTACGAGCTTTTGACCGGCAAGCCCGCCCTGGTGGTGGCCAACCTGGACGAGGCGGCCTTTCGGGAGGGGGAGTTCCCGGGAAGGGCCGCGTTGGAGACGGCCTGCCGCGAGAAGGGATATCCCCTGCTGACGGTGGCCGCCCGCATCGAACTGGAGATCGACCAGCTGGAGGGGGCGGACCGCCAAGCCTTTTTGGAGGACCTGAAGCTCACCGAGCCGGGGGTGCAGCGGCTGTGCCGCGCCGTGTATCGACGGCTGGGGCTGATCTCCTTCCTCACCGCGGGGGAGGACGAGGTGCGGGCCTGGACCGTGGCCGAGGATACGCCGGCCCGCCAAGCGGCGGGGAAGATCCACTCCGACATCGAGCGGGGCTTCATCCGGGCCGAGGTGGCCTCCTTCACCGACCTGGAGCGGGAGGGCAGTTTGGCCGTCCTGCGGGACAAGGGCCTTTTGCGCCTGGAGGGCCGGGACTATCCCGTCAAGGACGGGGACATCATCAACTTCCGGTTCAACGTGGCCAAGGGGAGCTGAGACCGGGGGAGCGGGCGGCCGCCTGGGCCCGCCGCCGTGCGGCGGGTGCCGCCGGCGCCCACGGAGCGGGCACTGCGAAGCACCGCGCCCGTGCGTGGTGCGGTCCGGCAGGGGCGAGGGGGCTTTCCTTGGGGGAGGCCCTCTATACCCATGCAGATGGGAGCCGCTGCACCGCCCGACCCAGGGAAGCACGAGCCGGTTTGCCGCGGCCTTCCGGTGCGGCCTGGAAGGAATTTCAGGCGTGATTGCCGAACATATCTTAGGAGCCGGCGCCCCGGAGCGAAGTTACCCATGAAGGAGGAGCCGGATGCCCCGTTTCGCGGCGGCCACCCCGATCCGGCTGCTGGCCGCGCTCGCGGTGCTGGCGGCTTGCGGCACCACCCCCGCCACCGCCCCCGCCTTCCGGGTGCACGGCAAGGTGATCGTGGGGGCCTACGATCTGGGGGCGGACTACCTGCATGGCCGAGCCGACCTGTCCATGGCGGCAGGGGAGATGCACGACGCCGTGGCGGCCGGCATGAACCTGGCGGTGACCTACGGCCAGGACCAAGCCATGCTGCTCGATCCGAGCACGCCCATCGGGTCGCTCTTCCGGCGCCGCCGCATCATGCTCCTGGACAACACCACGGCCTTCATCCGGGACGTGCTGCCCTTCCCCGTGCATCCCGGCCAGACCACGGTGCCCATCGCCCACACCGTGGCGGGGACCTCCGTCTTCAAGCTGCGGCCGGTGACGCGTAACGGGAAGCCGCTGCCGTCCCGCGGCACCCTGCAAATCGGCGGCGACACCGTGCGCTACACTGGCATCGTCGCCGACTACGGAACTTTGAACGGCCAGACCTACTCCGCCCTCACCGGCTGCACCGTGACCGGACCGCAGAACCCGGTGCCCGCCCGCACCATGGTGCTGAACAGCCCGGGACTGGCGGCCCACCTGGCGCGGATCGCCGCCTACCATCGGTCCAACCTGTGGGGTTTCTACGCCAAGGACGACTTTTTCTACGGGGACCAGGAGCTGGCGGCCCTGCAGCAGGAGTACGCTCAGATCAAGGCCTCCTTCCCCGGCTACCCGGTGGTGGCGGGCTACGGGGCACCCAGCCGGCGGCTCATCGCCTCCGCCTACGGCCCGAGGATGGCGGATCTGGTCTTCATCTACCTGTATCCCTTCGAGAAGCACACCGGGGCGGCGAAGGATCTGGCGACCTTCCGGCGGCAGCTGGCCACCCTGCTGCGGGGGCTGCACCGGTACGGCCCGCGCCTGCCCTGGGTGGGTGTGCTGCAGGCCAACCTCGGGGCGCGCAACGACCATGCCATTCCCTCTCCCGGCCTGTCGCTGCGCCAGACCAGGATATATCTGAGGGAGGGCGCCGCCGGGCTGTTCTCGTTCCAAATGATAGACCAATATCGCATCCCCGCCCTGCGCCGGGATGTGGTCTACGGGGACGAGTTGGCGGCCCAGACGCTCACCCCCGGGAAGTTCACGGTGCGGGTGGCCAAGGGGGGGGCCTCCCTCCGGCTGTCCGGCACGGCCACGGCCTTCAACTTGCCGGGCGGCCTCACGGCGACCCTGCGCGGCCCGACAGGGAGCAGCTCCCTTCCCATCCGGGTGGCCGGCCCCGCCGCGGCGGCGGCGAAGCTGCCCGTCCCCCTTGCCTCCGGCGGCTATGTGCTGACCCTGAACAATCCGTATTGGCTGCGGCCGCTTGGCGCCTCTTTTTGGGTGATCGTGCCGCCGTGGCGTTGACCTCCCCGCGGCGAGGCCGGAATTGCTCAGGACCGCGATCGGCCAGGGCCACCGGAGCGGAGCGGGACGGGTGGGGAGGCAGGAGCTAGGGTGTCCGGCGCCGAAGCCTTGGGGGACCGGGGCGCTGCCGAGCGGGGCTCCCGGCCGGCTCAAAACGGGCAAGGGGGCATGGGAGTGGACTCGGCACGACTGCTGGAGGAGGCCCGCCGCTACATCCCCGGGGGGGTCAACAGTCCCGTGCGCTCCTTCGGCGCGGTGGGCACCACCCCGCCCTTCATCGCCCGGGGCCGGGGCTCCCGGCTGTGGGACGTGGAGGGGCGCGAGTACGTGGACTTCGTGGGCTCCTGGGGGCCTTTGATCCTGGGGCATGCCCACCCCCGGGTGGTGGCGGCGGTGCGGGAGGCGGCGGATCTTGGCACGAGCTTCGGCGCACCCACGCCGGGGGAGGTGGCGCTGGCCCGCCGCCTGGTGCAGGCCCTGCCCGCGGTGGAGATGATCCGGCTGGTCAACTCCGGCACCGAGGCCACCATGAGCGCCCTGCGCCTGGCCCGGGCCTGCACGGGCCGGGAGCGGGTGGTCAAGTTCGCCGGCTGCTACCACGGCCATGTGGACCAGCTCTTGGTTCAGGCCGGCTCGGGGGCCCTCACCCTGGGAGTGCCCGACAGTCCGGGAGTTCCTGCGGCGGTGGCCGCCCAGACCGCCGTCCTGCCCTACAACGACCTGGTGGCCCTGGAGGAGTGCCTGCATCTGGAAGGGGAACGGGTGGCGGCGGTGATCCTGGAGCCGGTGGCGGGGAACATGGGGGTGGTGCCGCCGCGCCCCGGGTATCTGGAGGGGGTGCGGCGGCTGACCCGCGAGTACGGGGTGCTCCTGATCTACGACGAGGTGATCACCGGGTTTCGGGTGGGGCCGCAGGGGGCCCAGGGCCTCTTCGCCCAGGATCCTGACCTGACCTGCCTGGGCAAGATCATCGGCGGCGGGCTGCCGGTCGGCGCCTACGGCGGGCGGCGGGAGATCATGGAGCAGGTCTCCCCCGCCGGCCCCGTGTATCAGGCGGGCACCCTGTCGGGCAATCCCCTGGCGGTGGCGGCGGGACTGGCCACCCTGGAGGAGTTGGCGGGTCCCGAGCCATACGCCCGACTGGAGGAGATGACGGCCAGGCTGACGGCGGCGCTGGCCGAGGCAGCGCGGGAGGCCGGGGCGGGCGTGCGGATCAACCGGCAGGGCTCCATGTTCACCCTCTTCTTCACCGACGGGGAGGTGGCGGACCTAGCGGGGGCGCAGACTGCGGACCGGGAGCGCTTCGCCCGGTACTTTCGGGCCATGCTGGGGCGGGGGATCTACCTGCCCCCCTCCCAGTTCGAGGCCAATTTCGTCTCCCTGGCCCACACCGAGGAGGACCTGGAGCGCACCTGGGAGGCGGCGCGGGCTTCCTTCCGCGAGCTTTAGGGGGCGGTGTCGATGGGCATGCAAGCCTTCCGCTCACCCCGCTCGGTGGCGGTGATCGGGGCGGCCCGGGAGCGGGGAAAGCTGGGCCGCGACGTCTTGCAAAACGTGGTGGCCGGAGACTTTCGCGGTCGCGTCTTCCCGGTGAATCCCCACGCGCGGCGGCTCTTGGACCTGCCCTGCTACCCCTCGGTCCTGGACGTGCCGGGGGAGGTGGATCTGGCGGCGGTGGTGGTGCCGGTGGCCGCGGTGAACGCGGTGGCCCGGCAGTGCGCCGCCAAGGGGGTGGGAGGCCTGGTGGTGATCACCGCCGGCTTCGGCGAGGCAGGTCCGGCGGGCAAGGCCGCGGAGCGGGAGCTGGTCGCCGTTGCTCGGGAGAGCGGCATGCGCCTCCTGGGTCCCAACTGCCTGGGCCTCATCGACACCGGGGCGGCCTTGAACCTGAGCTTCGCCCAGGGCATGCCTGCCGCCGGCAACGTGTCCTTCCTGTCCCAGTCGGGGGCGGTGGGCACGGCGGCCCTGGGGATGGCCCGGGACCTGGGCATGGGCTTCGCCAAGTTCGTGAGCCTGGGCAACAAGGCCGACCTCAACGAGGCGGACTTCTTGGAGCTATTGGCGGAGGATCCGGCCACCGGGGTGGTGGCCATGTACCTGGAGAACGTGGTGCAGGGGCAACGCTTCCTGCAGGTGGCCGCCCGGATCACCGCCGAAAAGCCGGTGCTGGTGCTGAAGGCGGGCGGCACCGGGGCGGGGGCGCGGGCCGCCTCCTCCCACACCGGGGCCCTGGCCGGCGCCGACACCACCTACCGTGCCGCCTTCCGCCAGGTGGGGGTGGTGGCGGTAACCTCCATGGAGGAACTCTTCGACCAGGCCCTGGCCCTGTCCCGCCAGCCCTTGCCTGCCGGTCGCCGGGTGCTGATCGTCACCAACGCCGGCGGACCGGGAATCATGGCGGCGGACGCCTGTGAGCGGGGCGGGCTCCAGGTACCCTCCCTGGAGGCGGACACGGCGGCCAGGCTGCGCCGGGTGCTTCCCCCCACCGCCAACGTGTACAACCCGGTGGACCTGGTGGGGGACGCCGGAGCCGACCGCTACCGGGCGGCGCTGGAGATCACCGCCGGGGCCGCGGACGCCACCTTGGTGCTGCTCACGCCGCAGACGGTGACCCAGATACCGGAGACGGCGCAGGCGGTGGTGGAGGCGGCCCGGGGAGGCGGGACGGTGCTGGCCTGCTTCATGGGCGGGACGGCGGTGGCCCAGGGGGTGGCGGTGCTTACTCGGGGCGGCGTGCCCAACTACCCCTTCCCGGAGCGGGCCGTGGACAGCCTGGCGGCCATGATACGGTGCCGCGAGGGCAGGGAGAGGCCGGCGCATCCGGCGCCGTCCCTCAGCGTGGACGCCGCGGCGGCCCGGACCGCCCTGACCGCGGCCACCGAGCGGGGGGAGTACCTGTTGGGGGACTGGCCCGCCCGGCCCGTGCTGGAGGCCTACGGGCTCACCCTGACCCGGGCGCGTCTGGCCGCCGGCCGGGAGGAGGCCGCCGCGGCCGCCCGGGAGCTGGGGTATCCCGTGGGACTGAAGGTGGTCTCCTCGGACATCCTGCACAAGACCGACGTGGGCGGGGTGGCGGGCGCCATCGCGAACGAGGCGGCCCTGATCGACGCCTACGACCGCCTGTTGGGGCGGGTGCGCCGCCTGGCCCCCCGCGCCCGCCTGGCGGGAGTGGAGGTGGTGGAATGGGTACCCGGCGGGGTGGAGATGGTGGTGGGCATGACCCGGGACCCCCAATTCGGGCCGGTGGTCATGGCCGGCCTGGGCGGCATATTCGTGGAGGTGCTGGCCGACGTGGCCTTCCGGGTGGCCCCCTTGGGTGCCGACGACGCCCGGGAGATGCTGCGGGAGCTCAAGGGCTACCCCATCCTGGCCGGGGTGCGGGGACGGCCTGGCGCGGATGTGGCGGCCCTGGAGGAGGTCATCCTGCGGGTAGCCCGGCTGGCCGTGGACCTGCCCGAGGTGGTGGAATTGGATCTTAATCCGGTGCTGGTGCGGGAACGGGGCCGCGGCGCGGTGGTGGCGGACAGCCGCCTGGGCCTGGCGGCACAGATGCAGGGAGGTGAGGGAGAATGAACCTGGCGATCCTGTCGCCGAAACCCCACGCGGGCAAGAGCGCCCTGTGCCTGGGCCTGGGGTATCATCTGAAAAAGCAGGGACGGCCCTTCAGCTACCTGAAGCTGGTGGGGGACCTCTCCGGGGAGGGGGCCGCGGACGCCGCCTTCCTGGGAGCGATGCTGGAGCTTGCCGATCCGCCCGAGCTTTTGTCACCGTTGCGCGGCGGACCCGAGCTCCTGGCCGCCCTGCTCCGGGGCGAGGGAGCGGCGGCGGTGGCGCCGGGGGAGCGGGCCTTGGAGCAGCTGCTGGCGCGTCCGGGGACGCTCCTGGTGGAGGGGGCGGCGGACCTGGCTGCCGGCTGCTCCCTGGGTCTGGATGCCGTCAATTTGGCCCAGCGCGCCGGTGCCCGGGCGGTTTTGGTGGTGGACGACCACGCCTGTCTGGGGGCGGACTGGATCTGCCTGGCCCGGCGGCTGCTGGGGGAGCGGCTGGGGGGGGTGGTGTACAACCGGGTGCCGGTACCCCGGGTGGCGTCGCTCAGGGAGGACGCCCGACGGCTCCTGGCCCGGACTGGCCCGGCCCTGTTGGGGATCCTGCCGGAGGATCGGCTGCTGAACTCCCTCACCGTGGCCGAGCTGGCCGAGATCCTGGGAGGCGAGGTGCTGTGCGCTTCGGATCGAACCGACGCCTGGGTGGAGCACTACTTGGTGGGCGCCATGCATGTGGAGAGCGCCCTGCGCTTCTTCCGGCGCACCCCGGCCAAGGCGGTGATCACGGGCGGGGACCGCTCGGACATCCAATTGGCCGCCTTGGAGACGGGGGCGCGCTGCCTGATCCTCACCGGCAACCTGCCTCCCGCCCCGGCGGTCCTGGGACGCGCGGCGGACCAGGGGGTGCCGATGCTGCTGGTGGCCGCGGACACCCTGCAGACCGTGGAGCGTCTGGAGGAGGAGTGGGGCCGGATGCACCTGCGCCATCCCAAGCGGGCCCGGCGGGTGCGGGAGCTGGTGGAGGCGGGGCTGGACTGGGCCGGAGTGGACGCCCTGCTGGACGAGGCGGGGAATCCTTAACTTGCCGTTCACAGCTTCTTAATGGGGCCTTCATCACGATATGCTAGGGTAGACCGGGAGGGAGGGATGCCCGTGGAGGAGCAGGCGGTCGAGCAATTTATGGTCTGGCAGTCGCAGCAGGTCTTCCTGGCGCTGGAGCTGGAGGACTACGAGCGGCACCTGGCGGCCCAGGGGCTGGACGACCGCGAGCGGCGGTCTCGTCTGGAGCGGGTGCGGGAATTCTTCCGCCGGGTGCGCGCGGCCTCGCGGCGAAAGGCCTGACCCCAGGGCAGGGTCGCGGAGGGCCCAGAAGCGGGCGGTGGGAGCCTTAAGGTCGGCGCCCCTCGCTCCGCCCGGGGAGCAAGCCCCGGGAGCCAAGACACCTCCGTTTAAGATAGATGCGACGCGGAAAGCCGGCAGCCTGCTGGCTTTCGCCACGGAAAGGGGAGGATGCCGGTCTGCATCCCATCGATTGGGGATTGGGCCTGGGGGCGGGGATCCTGCAGGGCGTCGTGGAATGGCTGCCGGTCAGCTCCAAGACCCTGGTGACCCTGTTGCTGGCCGGCGCGGGCCTGCCCCTGGGACAGGCCTACGCCCTGGGGCTGGTGGCCAACTTCGGCTCCTTCTTCGCCGCCGTGTTCTACTTCCGCCGGGACCTGGGCACGGCCCTAGGCGCCCTGCGCCGCCCCCTGGGGCCAGGGGAGGGGCCGGCGCTGTTGCGCTATTTGGTCCTGGCTACCCTGATGACCGGGGTGGTGGGGTTGCCGCTGTATATCGGCATGCGGCGGACCTTCACCCTGGTCGGGGGGTCGGCGGGCATGCTGATAGTGGGTCTATTGCTCCTGATCACCGCGGCTTTGGCCCGGCACCGGGAGCGGCGCCTGCGCCAGGCGGGGGCGCCGGGCCTCCGGCGGAACCCCAGGGGCTGGGAGAGCCTGCTCACCGGGGCGTGCCAGGGGCTGGCCGCCCTGCCGGGCATCAGCCGTAGCGGGGTCACGGTGACGCCGCTTTTGGGCCTGGGCTTCGATGCCGCCGCGGCGCTTAGGCTGTCTTTCCTGCTGGACGTGCCGGCCCTGCTGGGGGCCGGGGTGGTACCCATGGTGCTGGGCCACGGCGGCGTGCGCGCGGTTCGGGACCTGGGAGTGGGGACCACCCTGGTGATGCTGGTGACGGCCGCCCTGGTCAGCTTCCTGGCCATCGGGGCCGTCTTGGGCTGGGCCCGCCGGCTGCGCACCTCCCTGGTCACCGTGATCATCGCCGCCGTGGCCATCGCTACAGCCCTGGCGGGACTGCTTTTCGGCTGATCAGGACCCGCCACTTGCGAAAGGCCACCAGGGCCCACACCAACTCCACCACCCCGAAGGGCCAGGTGCCGCTGGCCCAGCCGTAGGCGGAGGAGGCCAGGCAGGACCAGGCGAAGCCGAGGGTGAACCAAGGGGAGCGACTCTCCAGGGCGTAGCACAGCATCATCGCCGTGACGGCCACGGCGCCGAAGACGGTCAGCACGACATCACCTCCCGCACCGGCACGGGCTCCTACCCGCCGGGAGACGTTAGGAGGCCTTAACCGGGGTTTAATCAGAACTTAATACCAGCTTAACCTGGGGTGCCCCCCGGTCCGATAGAATTCTGGTCGGCTGGATGGGACTGCGAAGGGGGCACCAACAGGAATGAAACGGTGGCAGCGTTGGTTTGCGGCGGCGGCGGGAGTCGTGATCCTGGCCGCGGCGGCGGGATGCGGCGGGGCGGCGACCCAGACGGGGGGCAAGATCAAGCTTCTGGAGACGGGCTCCACCCTGCTCTACCCGCTGTTCAACATCTGGGTTCCCGCCTACCAGAAGCTCCATCCGCAGGTCCAGATCACCACGGCGGGCACCGGCAGCGGCGAGGGCATCGCCGACGCCATCGCCGGTACGGCGCAGATCGGCGCCTCCGACGCCTACATGAGCGGACCTCAGGTGACCCAAAACCCGGGACTTTTGAACATCCCCCTGGCCATTTCGGCACAGCAGATCAACTACAACCTGCCCGGCCTCAACGCCACGCACCTGAAGCTCAGCGGGCCGGTGCTGGCGGGCATCTACCTGGGCAAGATCCGCCATTGGGACAACCCGGCCATCAAGGGCCTGAACCCGGGGGTGAAGCTGCCCCACCACGTGATCATCCCGGTGCACCGGGCCGACGGCAGCGGCGACACCTTCATCTTCACCCAATACCTGTCCTTCTCCGACCCCGCCTGGCAGCATCAGGTAGGCTACGGCACCACCGTGGGCTGGCCCAGCGTGCCCGGCGGGGTGGCCATGGAGGGCAACCCGGGGATGGTGCAGGCCTTGGAGAGCAGCCCCTACACCATCGCCTACGTGGGCATCAGCTGGCTGGACCGCACCGATGCGGCGCACCTGGGGTACGCCTATCTCAAGAACGCCGCCGGCAACTTCGTGCTGCCCACCCGGGCCAGCATCGAGGCGGCGGCCGCCGCCAAGGTGAGCCAGACCCCGGCGGACGAGCGCATCTCCTTGGTGTTTGCTCCGGGCAAGGACTCCTACCCCATCATCAACTACGAGTACGCCATAGTCAACCGCAAACAGCCCGATCCGCGGGCCGCCCAGGCCCTGACGGCCTTCCTGAAATGGGCGGTGAGTTCCCGGGGAGGCAGCACCGCGGCCTTCCTGGACCGGGTCCGCTTCCTGCCCCTGCCCGCCTCGGTGGTGAAGCTGAGCCTGAGCCAGATCGATCAGATCGGGAAATAGCGAGAGTTTGGTAAAGGGAGGCCACCGCGGCCTCCCTCTCTTGTCGCTGGAGGAGGTTTTGCGGTTGACCTTCCTACAGGGTGTGGTCTTCGCCTTGGTGCAGGGCGTGACGGAGCTCTTCCCGGTCTCCAGCGTGGGGCACGCGGTGCTCCTGCCTCGCTTGTTGGGGTGGCAGGTGGATCAGCGCGCCGCATCCTTCCTGCCCTTCGTGGTGGTGCTGCACCTGGGGACGGCCACGGCGCTGTTCCTCTTTTTCCGCCGGGACTGGGCTGGGCTGTTGCGATCCGGATGGCAAGGCCTGCGGGGCGGAGGGACGGCTGCCGATCCCGAGCGGCACTTGCTTTGGCTGATCATTCTGGCCACCTTGCCGGCTGCGGCCATCGGCTTCGCCTTCCAGCACAGGTTCCGAGAGCTGTTCGCTTCCCCGACGGCGGCGGCGGGTTTCCTGATCTTGAACGGCCTGGTGCTCTTCGCCGCGGAGCGGCTGCGCCGGCGGGGCAGCCGCCCCCTGGAGGAACTGACCTGGAAAGCGGCGCTCCTGGTCGGCCTGATCCAGTCCATGGCCCTGCTCCCCGGTTTCTCCCGCTCCGGGGTCACCATGGTCGGGGGTTTGCTCTTGGGGCTGCGCCACGCCGCGGCGGCCCGCTTCGCTTTCCTTCTGGCCACGCCCATCATTCTGGGGGCCGGAGTGCTGGAGGTACCCCGGCTCTTGCATGCCGGGCTCCACGGTGTATTGGGGGTGGCCATAGTCAGCGGCGGCATGGCGGGCTTGGCAGCCTATTTGAGCACCGCCTTCCTGATGCGCTACTTCCGCCGCCGCGAGGTGGACGCCCTGGATCCCTTTGCCTGGTACTGCACCTTGGCAGGACTCGCGGCCTTGCTCTCCCTGCGTTAGGCGGGACCGGGAGGCGGCGCATGCCCGCTGGATGCTCCGTCCGCTCCGTCGGCCAAGGCGATCGGACGGACCGCGGGCAGGGAGTAAAGTTAAGGGGGGGCCACTATTCAAAATTGCGCGGCTCTGTTAGAATCAACAGGGTACTGGCAAGTCGTGGGTTTGGGCCCAACAAACCAAGGCGGCGCCAATAACGGACTGTTTGCGCGCCGAGGAGGTGGATGGCCCGTTGCTATGGGAAAGGGAAGCGGAGCAGGCGGCTGTGGAGGCGGCCTTGGGCCGGGCGGTCGACGGGCATGGAGTGGTCCTGCTCTTTCGCGGCGGGCCGGGGTTGGGCAAGACGAGCCTCCTGTCCCTGGCCGCCCGGCTGGCGGGGGAGCGCTTCACGGTGGTCCCCTCGGGCGGCCAGGAGCTGGAGCGGGGCTATCCCTACGCCCTGGCGCAGCAGGTGGTGGAAGGCGTGGTGCGCCGCTTGGGGGATCTGCAGGAGGTGGGGGGTGAGCGGGAGCGCTTCCGCGGGCTTCTGCGCCGTTCCCTGGAGGTCGGTGGGCCGGACGGCCCCGCGATCCGCCGCGAGCTGATCTTCGCCTTCTATTGGCTTTTGGCCAACGCCGCGGAGCACCGCCCGCTGCTCTTATGCCTGGACGACCTGCACTGGAGCGATCCGGACTCTCTGGGCCTCCTGCACTTTGTGGTCCGGCGCCTGGCGTCGCTGTCGGTGGCGCTGCTGGGGACGTTGCGCCCCTGGCCGTTCCCGGCGGACCGCTGGGCGAAGAGCCTGGGCTCGGAAGTCGGGGCCGTGGTGCGGGATCTCGCGGCCCTGAGCCCGGACGCCAGCACGGCTTTGCTGGCCGGGGGCTGGGGGGAGGCGCCCGACCCCGCCACGGCGGCGGAGGCTTTCCGCCTCACGGGGGGGAACCCCTTTCTGCTGGAGGAATTGGGCCGTGTGCTGCGGGAGGGCGGGGCGGGGGCGGCTCCCCTGCCCGCCTCCGAACGCGCCTTGATCCTGGCCCGCATGACCGGCGTGCCCGAGGAGTGCCGTCGCCATCTGGAGGCGGGGAGCGTCCTGGGCACCGCCTTTTCGGACGACCTGGCGGCACAATTGGCGGGTGGGGATATCCAGGAGGGCGCCCCGGAACTCCTGCTGCAGATGGGGCTGCTGCGCCGGGGGGGAGAGGGCCTGCTGGAGTTTGGCCATCCCCTGCTGCGGCGAGCCGTGTACGAGGATATGCCGGAAGAGCGCCGGCGACAATTGCACCGGCGGGCCGCGGCGCTTTTGCGCCAACGCGGGGCGCCAGCCTCGGTGCTGGCGGCCCATTTGGCCCTGGGCTCACCCCGGGGCGACCTGGACGCCGTCCAAGGCCTGGGGGCCGCGGCGGCGGAGGCGGCGGCCCTGGGGGCCTTCGACACGGCGGTGGTGCACCTCGAAGGAGCTTTGGCTTTGGATCCCCCTTCGCCGCTGCGGGAAAGGCTGCTCTACGAGCTGGGACGCGCCCGCCTGGGCGCCGGCTCCCCGGGCCCGGCCGGCGAGGCCTTTGCCCTGGCCCGCCAGGTACCGGGCCTGGAGCCGCGGCTGCGCTATCTTATCCACCGCTCCTGGGCCTACTCGCTGCTGATCGGTGGGGCCTCGAGCGCCGCCTGGCGCCAGTTGGAACTGGCCATGGCCGAGGCCAGGACCGGGGACCCCTCCCTGGCCGCCGAGATCGCCATCGGGATGGCCGTCATCCAGACCCACGGCGGCGGGATGGCGTCCTGCCTGCGGTTGGCGGAGGAGGCCCGGAAGTTGGCGGCGGCCAGCGGCGACCCGCGGCTGGAGGCCAAAGCCCTGGCCGTCCGAAGCTACGCCTCCTTCAACCTGGGGGAGCCCGACGCCTTTGCGGCGGCGCGGGAGGCCGACCAGTGGGCCCAGTGGGGGGAGCCGGACGAGATGGAGCGGGAATGGGGGTGGAGCCCCAAGCTCAGCTTCGGCATCGTGGCCATGCGCTCGGGGCACTACGCGGAGGCGTCGGCCGCCCTCTCGGCCATCCTGCAGCGGGGTGAAGCCATCCACTCCCTGTTCAGCGTGGTGTGGGCCCATATCTTCCTGGCCGAGCTGGAGTGGCGCCGGGGGCGGTTGCACGAGGCATACCGGCACAGCGAGGATGTGGCTGCCCACCTGCCGGAACTGCCCTGGGTCGGTGCCCTGCTCTTCAACCTGCACAGCCGGATCCTCTTGGAGCTTGGGGACCTGGAGGGGGCGGCCCAGGCCTTGGACCGGGCGGAGGAGGGCGCCCGCAGGGGCGATCTGGGGGTCATGCAAGCCGTCAGCCGTTGGACGCGGGCGACCTTGGAGGCGCGGCGCGGTCGCTTCGCCGTGGCCGCCGATTTGTTCCTGCAGGCCGGGGAGGGTGCCGATCCCTACGCGGGCGGGCCGGGGCGCTTCCATTGGATGGCGGAAGCGCCTGAAGCATGCGCCCGGGCGGGCCGGCCGGCTCAGGCCGCCGCCTTGGCCCGGGAGCTTTCGGATGCCGCGCACCGCCTCAAGCGCCCGGGGCTCGAGGCCACCGCCTTGCGGTGCAGGGGTCTGCTGGAGGAGGCCCGAGGGGAGTCGGCCGCCGCGGCGGAGGCTTTCACGGCCGCCCTGGCTTTGCACCAGGCGGCGGATGAGGCGCTGGAGCAGGGCCGGACCCTCTTGGCCTACGGCTCTTTCCTGCGGCGACGGCGTCTGAAGCGGGCGCGGTCCGTGTTGGACGAGGCCATCGCCGTTTTCGCGGCCTGCGGTAGTTCTCTTTGGCGGCACCAGGCCGAGGCGGAACGGCTGGTGGCAGGGGGGCGCCGGAAGGCCGCGCCAGGCTCCCGAGGGGAGGAACTGACTCCCCAGGAGTACCGGATCGCGGAGCTTTTGAGCCTGGGGCGCACCAACCGGGAGATCGGCCGGACCCTGGTCATCAGCCCCAAGACCTTGGCCACCCACCTGGACCACATCTACCAGAAGCTCGGGGTATCCTCCCGGGAGGCGCTGCGCGACCGGTTCCGCCAGGAGGCCTGACGGGACGGACGGAACGTGGGAGGTCGGCGGGAGGAAAGCGGGCCGAAGCTGTCGAAATAGCAGGGAAAGCAGGTGGCATTCTAGGGGTGGTCCGGGCTGGGAGGCCGCTGGGAAGGCCTCGACGGGCATGGGGGGGGACGGATGGGACGGCGACCGGTGGGGTGGACCGCCACCATGGTGGTGATCTTCCTGGCCGACATCCTGGTCTGGTCGGACCGGACCAATTTCTCGGTGGCCGCCGCGGTGTGGCGCCGGCAGTTGCATTGGACTCCCGCGGTTTTGGGAGCCCTGTTCAGCGCCTTCTCCCTGGGCTACCTGGTGCTGCAGCCCCTGGGCGGATGGATGAGCGACCGGCTGGGAACCCGGCGGACCCTGGCCGCCGCCTGCGGCGGCTGGTCGGTGTCGGTGCTCCTGGTGCCTTGGGCCCCTTCCGCTCTCTGGCTGACCGGGTTCTTGCGCACCCTGTTGGGGCTTTTCGAGGCGCCTTTCTTCCCTGCGGCCACCGCCGCCGTGGCCCGGGCCGTGCCCGAGCGGCACCGCCGCGGCCGCTACAGCGGCCTGATCAACTCCGGCGCCAGCCTGGGTCCGGCCCTGGGAACCATTCTGGCCGCCCTCATCGCCAAGAACCTGGGCGTGGTCTGGATCTTCCTCCTGTTCGGGGGTGCCGGAGTGCTGCTGGCCGGGGGATGGTGGCTCTATGCCGCCCGGCGGGCGGATCCGGCCCCCGGGGACAGCGCCGGGACGAGCGAGGCATTGGAACGGGCCGACGAACCGGCGGCCTCCTTGGGCCGGATCCTGGCTCTGCCCAGCATCGGGGCGCTGCTGCTCGCCTATTTTTCGGTGCCCTATTGCCTGATGCTGTTCTCCACCTGGCTGCCGGTGTATTTCACCCGGTACCGCCACTTCTCCCTGGTCCAAGCAGGCATCCTGAGCGCGCTGCCCTTCCTGGCCGCCTGCTTCGGATCCATCGGTGCCGGCCTTTTTTCCGATTGCCTGGCCCGCCGGGGGTGGACCTGGGACGGGCTGCACCGGAAACTGCCGGTGTTCCTGGGGGCGGTGACCTATATAGGTGCGATCCTCGTCGCCGCCGTGATCCCCGCGGCGTCCTGGGCGGCGGCGATGATCGTGGCCGCCAACTTGGGCTTGAGCTTCATCACCGGTCAATATTGGACCATCGTCTCCGACATCACGGCGCGCCAGGCGGGGACCGTCTCGGGCTGGATGAATTTCTGCGGCGGCCTGGGGGCCCTGGCGGCGCCGCTGACCACCGGATACCTGGTGGCCGCCACCGGCAGCTTCACGCTGCCCTTCCGCGTGGCGGCGGCGGTGATGGCGGGGGGGACCCTGCTCCTGATCCTCTTGGTGCGGGTCCGGCCCTTGGGCCGGCTGCTGGCGACGGGAGGCGGCTGACGCATGGAAGGGCCGCTTTGGGAGCGGGAGGAGGAGTGCTCGGCCATCGCCGCGGCCCTGGAGGGGGCGGCGGGGGGGCGGGGTACGGCCCTGTTCTTCCGGGGAGAGCCGGGCCTGGGCAAGACGCGCCTCTTGGCCCTGGCGGCAACCCGCGCCCAGGAGCGGTTCGCCGTCATCTGGGTGGGCGCCCACGAGTTGGAGCAGTCCTATCCCTTTGCGGTGGCCCAGCAGGTGGCCGAGGCCCTGCCGAGGGTGTACGGCGCCGCTTCGGAGGAGCTGGCCGGGGGGCTGAAGCCCCTGCGGGCCCTGCTGCGGCGGTCCCTGCAAGGCGGCGGGGTGGGGGATGCCCCGGCGCGCTTCGAGGTGGTCTATGCCCTGTACTGGCTCCTGGCCAGCCTCGCCGAACGCCAGCCCTTGCTTTTGTGCCTGGACGACCTGCACTGGAGCGACCCGGACTCCTTGGAGGCGGTGCGTTTCCTCACCGCCCGGACCGAGGCGCTGCCCATGGCGGTGGTGGGGGGGCTGCGGCCCTGGCCCCCCTTGGCCGGACAGGTGGCGGAGCGGCTGCGCAGGGAGGACCGGGCCGAGCTGTGGGACCTGAAGCCCCTGGGCCGCGAGGCGGCGGCCGGCCTCTTGGGCCAGTGTCTGGAAGGCAAGCCGACATCCGCTCGGGTGGATGAGGCGCACCGGCTAACCGGCGGCAACCCCTTCCTCCTGGAGGAGATGGCAAGGATCTGGCAGACGGAGGACCTGCCGCGGGCGGCGGAGGGGAGCGCCCTGGTCCTCACCCGCCTGGCGGGACTGCCGGCCTCCAGCCTGGCTCTGCTGGAAGCGGCCAGCGTCTTCGGCTCCGAGTTCCCCTTGGCCGCGGCCTGGAAACTGTCCGGGGTGGCGGAGCCGGAGGACGCCTTGTCGCCGCTGCTGGGGCTGGGGCTTTTACGGGAGCGGGAGGAGGGACGCGCGGCGTTCGTCCACCCGCTGCTGCGCCAGGCGGTCTACGAGGGGCTTTCCCTCCGGGCGCGCCGCGAGTTGCACCGGCGGGCGGCCGAGCTTTTGCGGGCCGGCGGGGCGCGACCGGCGGAGCTGGCGCCCCATCTGGTGCAGGCCGCCTCGCCCGGGGACCTGGCGGCGGTTCGGGAGCTTAGGGCCGCGGCGACGGAAGCGGCGGCGTTGGGCGCCTACGAGGCCGCGGCGGCGCACCTGCGCAGCGCGGCGGACCTGACCCCGCCGGGGCCGGAGCGGGTGCTTACCCTTTACGAATTGGGGCGGGCCTGCCAGCGGGCGGGGGAGCACGGCGAGGCCTGTGCCGCCTTTGCCGCCGCCGAGGGCGGCGAGGGCTGGGGAGGAGCGCCGGCGTGCCGGGTGCATTGCTGCTGGGGTTTTTCCCTCACCCTGGCCGGCGACACTGCCGGGGCGCGGGAGCACCTGGACCGCGCCGTGGCCGCCGCCGGGGAGGAGCGCTCCCTGGCGGTGGAGGCCGCCGTGGCGCGGGTGGTGCTGGAGATGACCACCGGCGGGATGTTGCGGGCCCGGGAGGCGGCGCAGGAAGCCATGCGTTTGGCAGAATCAGGCAGCGCCGCCGACCACGCCAAGGCCTCAGCGGTATGGGCCAACGTGGCCTTCCAGCTGGGGGACCGCCAGGCTCACGCGGTGGCCCAAAAAGCCCTCCGGGACCTGCCGGAGGTTCCGCCCGACGACGTGGAACTGCTGTGGGGCTGGTCGCCCCGGGTGGCCTTGGGCATGATCGCCATGCGCTCGGAGCGTTACGGCGAGGCCGAGGAGTTGCTCCGGGCGGCCCAGGAGGCCGCCCGGAGCAGGCGGGCCAGATATGCCTTCGCCTGGGCCTCCACTTTCCTGGCCGAACTGGAATGGCGGCGGGGACGGCTGCGGGACGCTTTCCGGTACAGCGGCGACGCTGCCTTGTATCCCCTGGGGGTTCCTTGGGTCACCGCCCTGGCCTACAGCGTCCGGGGGCGGATCCTGCTCGAGATGGGAGATCTGGAGGGGGCCGAGGCCAGCTTCGTGCGCTCGGAGGCGGAGTGCCGCCAGGCGGCCTTGGGCCTGGCGCTGCTGTGGTGTGGTTGGGGTCGGGCGGCGCTGGCCGCGCGGCGCGGCGACGCGGCGCGGGCGGCGGAGCTGTTCCGGCGGGAGGGGGCGGCGGCCGGCGTCATGGGCATCGCCGACCCGAACAGCTTCCGCTGGCAGCAGGAGGCGGCCGAGGCCTGGATCAGGGCGGGGGAGTTGGCCCAGGCGCAGCGCATGATAACCGGGCTGCACGAGGCGGCGGTCAGCTTCGGGCGGGGGGGGATGGAAGCGGCGGCCCTGCGGGGGCAGGGCATGCTGGAGGCGGTCCGGGGACGGCGCGAGGGGGCGGAGGAGCGCTTCCGCACCGCGCTGGCGCTCCACCGGACGGTTGACGAGTCCCTGGAGCGGGCGCGCACCCTCTTGGCCTACGGGACCTTTCTGCGTCAAGAGGGGGATCTGCGGCGTGCCCGCGGGGTTTTGGACGAGGCCGTGGTAGTCTGCGAGGCCTGCGGTGCCGCCTACTGGCAGCGGCTGGCGGAGGGTGAACGCCGGGCGGCGGGGGGACGGCGGCGGGCTCGACCCCGGGAGGGAGTGCTCCTGGGACGATTGACCCCGCAGGAATACCGGATCGCCGAGCTGGTCAGCCAGGGTAGCTCCAACCGCCAGATCGCCTGCCTGCTCCTGATCAGCCCCAAGACTTTGGAGACCCACCTGCACCATCTGTACGAGAAGCTGGAGGTGACCTCGCGGGAGGCGCTTCGGGACTACTTTGCGGCCCACGCGCCGCAGCCGGCCGCAACGCCGGCCCAGAATGCCCCCCTAATCTAAGGGGGGTATCAGCTTAAGATCCGGGTGGAACGGGGGTATTCCCCCGATTTTTTTTGGGTCTCGGCGGCCTTAGACTTTATATGAATGGAAGTTTGGGTCGAGCATGGGCGGCGGGGAGCCCCTATTTAAGGCTCGGAACACGGGGCGGATGAGGCCACGGGAGCGCCCTTGGGCCCGGAACTCCAATCCGCCATGAAAACTAGCAGCGGTACCGTGACCTACCGGGACAGCAGGGAGGTTACCCGAAGGGGAAACGTGCCGACCATCGCCGCGCCGGCGGGGGCAAAAGGCCCCTGCCGGAGAACCTTGATGGAGCGCTCCGGTCCGCCAGGACCCGGTCGGGCGGCACAGCGGGAGCACCGGAAAAGGGGATGAAGGCGATGAGGCGGACCAGAATGGCTGGTTTTCGGGTTGAGTGTTCTGTTGGCCGCCTCGGCTGCCGGCTGCACCGTGAGCCTTTCCGGGAAGGGCTCCTCCGTCGTCGGTACCCCGGCCAAGGGTTCCCCGAACGCCGCAGGCATGGCCGCGAAGGCCGGGGGAACGGTAATCAGATCGGTCTCCTTCAGCGGCCAGGCGGGAAAGCTGCAGAACCTGACCCTAACCGTGGAGGGTTCCGGCTTCGGATCCGCCTCGGTCGCCCTGCCCTATACCGGTAACACCGCCGACTGCTCACTCATGGATAACACCCGGGGCGGTTGGCAGGCGGGGTGCGACGGCACTTGGCGGGGCAGCCCGGGACCTTGCGGTACCGGCTTTCAAAATGTGGTGACGCTGAATTACCGGTCCTGGTCCGACCAGCGGATCGTGATCCAAGGCTTTGGCAATGGCTACGGCGGTAGGTGGATCCAGGCGGCGCGGGCTTCCCTGACCGTCGCGGTACGCAACGCGAATAACGGGCAGTCCACCCTTATGGAACGGCAAGCTGGCTCTCTCGGGCGCGGCTTCCGGCACGGCCGCCGGTGGCCCGGTCATCCGGCCGGTGACCTTTAGCTTCACCCCGAATATGAATTCCCGCGTCAGCATCGACGGCTCGGGCTTCGGCCCCTCCCCTGTCGCCGGCCTGTCTTCCGACAAGTCCATCATCGGCAACGTTGTCGGCTTATCGTTCAAAGACAACACGTCGAACTGGCAGATCGGCGGCCAGGACTCGGTCGCGGCTGTCCCATCTTTTCGGACCCGGACCGAGGGACGGATCGTGATGGGCTCCTTCCACGGTAACCACGAGTTGGGTTCCGGCGACTCCATCATCGTCCAGGTGACCAATTCCGCCACCGGTGCCTCGACCTCCTGGACGGGAGTGCTCAAATAGGCTCGGCGCCGGGCGGCAGGCGGCGCAAGGCTGGTCGCGAAGGCTGCTAAGCAGCCGCCAAAGAACAAGGTTTTATAGGAAAGTAGGGATAAAATGCCATGAGATAAGAATTTCATCCAGACTATGGGCCTAAGCGCGGCCCTGGCCGGGTTGATCCGGCGGCGACCGGACCGGTCCCCGACCACCGGCGCGACGTCGCCTTGCGGGACAGATTCGGAAAGCATGGGAGACCGTCATCGCCGTTTGCCGGGGGGACTTCCCGGCCTGACTCTTTGCTTCCTGGGCCTTGCCCTCGCGGTGGTCGTCACCGTCTTCCTCCGCCGACGCTCCTTTATCCTGCGTCTCGCCGGCATTGAAGACGCCTCGCGGAGTGTAGGGGGCGTTTTAGCCGGAAAGGTGTTTTCGCCCCTTACCGCGTCCTTTGCCGCCCTGACGCCACGGTTTTGGCCACCCTCGCCCGGTTGATCTTGGCCTGGTCTTCCTCACCGCCTGGCTGACGGTCATGGGAATGACGGCAATCTATGGAACGACTGTCCACCTTCCGAGTCACCGCCGGGCTGCGCATTGACTGATCACAAAATCTCAGTTGAAAGGGGAATCGGCTGTGCGCAAGACGAGAACTTGGATCGCGTCCCTCATTGCGTTCAACTTGCTGGCGGTGGCAGTCCTGGCTGTTGCGCCCCCGCCGGCCCTGGCCGCCACCTCCGTCACCAATCTGACGCTGACGGTCAACCCGACCACGGCGGGGGCGACGGCCACCTACACCGTTGACTTCAAGGTGGCGAGCGCCCTGGTTGGCGGAACGGACACCATCACCCTCAAGTCCACCGAGCCACCGAACGTAGCCGGTTATTGTAGTTCCAACTTCCCTTACGCCCGAAGCGACTACGTCGTCACCGATCAGACCACCCACTCCGGCAGCGGCACGGTCACCCAACCGGTGAGCAACAGCGGCGGCGACCCCGTGACCTTCACCGTCCCAAACAACGTCATGGCCGGTGATGCCCTATCCGTCGCCGTCTCATCGGTGACCAACCCGGATTCGTACACCTGCGGCGGCCCTTCCCCGCCCTATTCCGAAGTCCTGACGGTCTCCACCTCCCAGGACACGACGCTGGCCACGACCAACTACACCATCGGCGGCTCCGCCGTGGGCAACGTCATCGCCCCCAGCCTGGGCAATCCGGTCGCCGGCGGGTCGTCATCCTACAGCGTTGGCTTCACCGCCACCAGCGGCATGACCGCAGGCTCCAACATTTACCTGCAGTTTCCTTTCGGAAGCAGCCTCCCGGCCACCCTGGCCGGGAGCGACATCGCCGTGGACGGAACGGCGGTGACCGGGACGGTGAACGTCTCGGGCACCGACCTTTCCTTCGCCAGCCCGGTGTCCGTTTCGAGCGGCGGGACCGTGACCGCGGAGGTCTACAATGACGGCGCGGGACATACCGTCACCAATCCCCAAACGGCCGGCAGCAGCTACAGCCTGGGGGTTTACACCGCCGCCGACTCCACCGTGGTCCAGTCGCCAGCCTACAACATCGTCCCGGGGGCGGCCAGCCAGTTGGCCTTCACCGCCCAGCCCGGGGGCGGCCCCGTGGGCAGCGCCTGGTCGGCCCAGCCGGCGGTGATCGTCCAGGACGCCTACGGCAACACCGTGACCTCCGCCGTCTACGCCGTCTCCCTGTCCATCACCTCCGGCACCGGGGCGGCCGGAGCCGCCCTGACCTGCGCCACCGATCCCCTGAGCACCTCGTCGGGATTGGCGTCCTTCAGCGGCTGCGGGATCAACCAGGCGGGCAGCGGCTACACCCTCACCGCCGCGGCCACCGGCCTTGCCTCGGCCGTCAGTTCCTCCTTCAACGTGGTGGTCTCGGTTCCCACCAAGCTGGTTTTCCTGCTCCAACCCGGCGGCGGAACCGCTGGGTCCGCCTGGGCAACCCAACCGGAGGTGGCCGTGGAGGACGCCTACGGCAACACCGTGACCTCGGTCGTTTACTCCGTGGCCCTGTCCATCACCTCCGGCACCGGCAGCGCCGCTGCCACCCTGACCTGCGCCACCGATCCCCTGAGTACCTCGGCTGGCACCGCGGCCTTCAGCGGCTGCGGGATCAACGAGGCGGGGACGGGCTACACCCTCACCGCCGCCGCCACCGGCCTGACCTCGGGGACCAGTGCGAGCTTCACCGTAACTTTGGTGCCAACCGGCGGAGGCGGAGGAGCGACGACCATCTCCAAGCACTATCCGGACAACCTGGCCGGCTACCAGTCCTTCGCCCAGGACAGCGCCGCCTTGGCGGCGGCCCTGGAGAAAAAATGCCAACAGGCGCAAGATGCGTACCACTCCCAAGGTCAAGCCATCCAACAAGCCTACCAGCAGCAAGTCCAAAGCATCACCCAAAAGTACCAGGCCGAGTTTGCGGCCCTGTATGCCGAAGAGTCGGCCAAAGACAACCTGTATTCCAAGGCAGCGGCTTCCATTTCCAAATCATTCGGGCCACAAGTGGATGCGGCCCTTAAAGACGCGGGCATTACCACTGACCCCTTCGTCTGGGAATATCAATACAACCAGATTACGGACTATATCGCCAGCCTCTACTCCCAGTGCAAGAAAACCAACGGCAACAAGGCTCTGAGCCAACAGTGCGCGGCCATTTTCCGGTATGAAATGTACGCCACCGAAGAGGGGAACGCCCTAAAATCCAATTCAACCTTATGGAAGGAGACCCTGACCCAAATCCAAAACGAAATAAATGCCGACATCCAGGACGAGGAAGGGGAGTTGGCGGCGGCAAACCAGACTTATCAAACCGCCTGGCAAGCCTACGGTAACCAATACGAACAGCAGGCAGGCGGGGTTTGCTCCGCCGCCGCGGCCACCCAGGCCCAGGCGGTCGACGCCGCCGAACTGCTCCAGGCCCAGGAGGATGCGGCCAACGGAACGGATCCCTTCACGAATACCTACTGGCCGGCGGTCCTGGCGGGTGAAGCCTACTTCAACGCCGCCAACGAAGGGAGTTGAGGGCCATGACCTGGACTAAATGGACCATCGCCCTGGCGGCTTCCCTGCTCTCCCTGTTCGCCCTGGTTCAGGCGGCATCGGCGGCGCCGACCGACGCCGCCTGGGTCACCCTGCCTCCCGGTCCGGTGCCGGTCCTGCGCGGCATTTCCTGCCCCGACCCGGCCCACTGCTGGGCCGTGGGCCAGGATTCCTCCACCGGGCGGGGAGAGGTCTTGAGTACGGTCAACGGCGGCCAAAGCTGGTCCGTCACCCAGCCGGGGCCGGATGCCTCCTGGACCGGCGTTTCCTTCCCCGACGCCCAACACGGCTGGGTCGTCGGCGCAAACGGAACCGTCCTGTCGACGACCGACGGCGGCAAAACCTGGCTCCCCCAGGTCTCGGGAAGCCAAGGTGACCTGAGCGGCGTGGCCTGTTCGGACCTGCGGCGGTGCGTGATTGTCGGATACGATCCGGCTTCCGGGCAAGGCACCCTGCTGTTCACGAACAATGGCGGCGCCACTTGGTCTTCGGCTGCCGACGGTCAACCCTTGCCTCAGTTGTTCGGGGCCTTCTGCCTGGGAACCGGAACCTGCTGGGCCGTGGGTTACGATCAATCGTCGGCCCACGGCGTAATCCTGTCCGATGCCGGCGGGACATGGTCGGTGCAGACAACCAGCGTGCCCCATCCCCTTACGGGTATCTTCTTCGCCGACCCAGCCCACGGCTGGGCGGTGGGGGTGGACGGCGTCATCCTGACCACGACTGACGGCGGCAAGACCTGGAAGACCCAAGCCTCCGGTACCGGTGCCTTCCTCAGCGGGGTGACCTTCTCCGATCGGTGGGATGGTTGGGCGGTAGGCGGAGCCGGCACCGTCCTGTTCACCCTGGACGGCGGGCGCATCTGGAAATCCCAGAACGTCGGAACCCAAAGCGACCTGTTTGGAGCCACCTGTGTCCCTGGTTCCGCCGCCTGTTGGGCCGTGGGCAAGGCTGGAGTTTGGGGCACCTCGCCGCTCACCGCCTTCCCGGACCTGTCCCAGGCGTCCTGGGCCGAGAAGGCCGTCGGCGCCCTGCTGCGGGAGAACATAGTCAGCGGTCTGGCGCCGGGAGTGTTCGCCCCCCAAGGAACCCTGACCAGGGCCCAATTCGCCACCTTGCTGGTTAAGGCGGCCGGGCTGACCCCGGCGCCAGTTCCAGCCGCCACCCCCTTCGCGGACGTGGACCCCGGCGCCTGGTACGGGCCTTACGTGGCTGCCGCCTTTTACGCCGGGATGGTGCGCGGCGTCAGCGACACCTCGTTCGCTCCGGACGCCCCGGTCACGCGGGAGCAGATGGCGGTCATGTTGGCCCGCCTCCTGCCCCCACCAGGGGCGCCGGGCGGCGCCACCAACTTCGCCGATGCCTCCAGGATTGCTTCCTGGGCGCAAGGCAGCGTGGCGGCGACTGCTGCGACAGGACTGCTCGCTGGCTTCCCCGACGGCAGTTTCCGGCCTCTGGGGACGGCCACCCGTGCTGAGGCGGCGGAGGTGATCGACAAATACCTGCAGTTCACGTTCCAAAGCCCTGGGGGATGAGTCGCACGGTTACAGAAACCCAGCGCGAAAGCCCACTCCTTCAGGGGTGGGATGAAGCGCCCGCCCCTTGTGTTTTTTGATGTTAAGAGATATAATTGGCATAAAGAAAACCGAAAGCGAGGTGAACAGGCGGCCCATGCGCGAAGAAATGATGGTGGGGACGCCCTCCCGCACGCGGCGCATGGGCGGCAACAACGGACGAGATCCCGGCTAAACCGGGACACCCTGCGAGGGGTCGGAGTCCGTCGCGGCGAAAGCCTGAGCCACGGTCGGAAATCGTGGAAGCCACCGTGCTGAGGTCCAGGATGTTGTACGGGGGCCACGGGGCCAGGAGAGCCTGGGAAAGGCGTGGTGCGGTCCTCAGGCAGAACCCCACGGCTTCAGCCGTGGGAGAGCGTCAGTGGGTTGGTCGAAGGGCTTTTGCGCAGGCCCGGGCGTGGTGGAAGCCGGTTGCAGTGCCGTGATCGTCCAACGCTTCCAGTGCTCCGGGATGTTCTGGAGCGAGCGGGGGGCAAACACCTTGGCAGCACTGGGATGCGGCATCCTCCTCGGCAACCGCTCCTGATGAAGCCTGGTAACGGATCGAAGGGTTGCACACGGCGGTTCCTAATTTCACCTTACAAATCTGTCGTGCACCGGTAAGCGGCGGGTGGCGGGTGCAGCTGGGACGGTTGATTTCGCAGGAATACCGGATCGCCGAGCTGGTCAGCCAGGGTTGCTCCAACCGCCAGATCGCGCCTGCTCCTGATCAGCCCCAAGACTGTGGAGACCCAACTGCACCATCTGTGCGAGCAGCCGGTGGGGAGTTCGCGGGAGGCGCTTCGGGACTACTTCGCGGCACGCTCCCAGAATGCCCCTTAATCTAGGGGGGGGTATTAACTTAAGATCCGGGTGGGACGGGGGTACCCCCCCGATTTTTTTTGGGTCTCGACAGCTTTAGACTTTATACGACTGGAGGTTTATGTCTAGCGTGGACGGCGGGGAACCCCGGTTTAAGGCCCGGAACGCTGGGCGGGTGAGGTTTCCGGCGGCGGTCGGATCGCGGGCAGTCGGGCGACTCTTAGGCGAGGTTACCTGAGGAGGTGGAGCGCGGGCAGATCGGATGCGGGCTTTAAGGGTTCAATTTGGAGAGGAGTGGCGGGGATGAAAAGGATCGGTGCGGTGGCGGTAGCGGGTTTGGCCCTGGTGCTGGCGGCTGCAGGATGCGGTCCGTCCAAGCCGGCGGCCGCTCCACCCGCCGCCAACAGTTCCGGCGGCGGATCAGTAGCCAACAGCCCCAGTTGGAATGGAAACGGCACCTCCCAGCGGTTGAGCAAACTGGGCAACTACTCCTATCGCAGCAACATCAGCTTGGGTGTGCAGGGGAAGCAGGGCACCGCCATGATCGTGGAGGGCTACTACCACAGCCCCACGCAATACAAGCTGGTGGTCAGTCCGGGGACTCCGGCCCAGGTGACGTTGATCGCCGCCGACGACGGGCACTACTACTACCAGGCGACCGGCGTGAACTACGACATGGGGACCAAGAAGCCCAACTCCTTCGAGAGCATGGCCGCGGAGGGGATCGGCGGCTGGGGCAGTCTTTGGTCGGGAGCCAAGGGGACCTACACCGGGCCGTGCTCGGTGGCGGGCCGGTCGGGCAACTCGTTCCAGCTGGCATCAGCGGCCGTCGGCATCTCGGGAGTCAGCGAGAGCGAGCGCGGCAGCGCCTGCGTAGATTCGGCCACGGGGGCGCCGCTTAGCTCGACCTTCGAATTCACCGTCAGCACCAGCAAAGGCAGCGTGACCGACAAGGACAGCCTGCAGGTGACCGGGGTGGGCAACGTTCCGCCCATCGCGCCGCCGGCGGGAGCCAAACCCATGCCGGGGTTCGGCGGGTAGCACCTTGAGAAATACCAGGAGGGAGTTAGGATGATGCGCTTAGGCAAACTCGGACGCCCGTTGCGCTCCGGCGGGCTGAGCCTTTGGCTCGCGGCCGCGGTCGCTCTGGGGGTCACTCCGGCGCCGGTCTTGGCGGGGGGTGGCGGTTCCGGCTGGTCCCCGGCGCAGCAGGTGCTCACCCTGAGCGCCGCGCCGGGCACCCTCTCGCCCCTGGTCTCCAGCGGCGGCCTAGACTACCTGGTGGCGACCATCAACGGCGCGCCGGAACTATTGACCAACGCGGGCGGCGCCTGGCAGGCGTACAACACCGGCATCACCGACTACAACGCGGGTGCGGGAGAGGGGCATTACGCCTTGGCCGTCTCCGGTGCCATAGCATACATCGCCTATGTGGACACGGGCAACGACCTGAAGCTGGCCTTCGCCCCCGCGGGGCCGGCGGGCGCCTGGAGCACGGCGACCATCGTGGCCGCCACGCCCGGCCAGACCTGCGGACCCGGCGTCGACCCCACCGCACCGTCGGCGGCGGTGATCGGCGGGACGCTGGCGGTAGCCTTTGAAGCCGCTCCGGCGTGCAACGCCAACGGCAGCACCCACGGCCAGGACGTGTACGTGGCCACCGTGCCGATGACCGCGCTGTCCGCCGGCGCGACGCCCCAGTGGCAGGTCGGCGTGGTGACGGCGGGCTATACCCACGGCGGCTATTATCCGGCCTTGGCCGGCGACGGAAGCTTCGCCGACCTGGCGTACCAGGACAGCCCTGGGGACATCCTGTTCGTCCGGGGGGAGGCCGGCACCGACGGCTTCACCTGGCCCACCCAGCCCCAGGTGGTCACGAGCCTGGGCACCAACGACCGCATGGACGAGGCGAAGCTGACCCTGGCCGCCCAGGGCGGGGTTGATGTGCTGGCGCTGTACACGAGCGGCACGGCGAACGTGGTGGCGGCCACGAATCTCGGCGGTACCTGGAGCACGCAACAGCTTTTCAGCCAAGACATCGTCGAACACCTGCGGCCCACCGTGGCGTTGGGCCCGTGCGGCCCGGCCGTGGCCTTTGAGGAGAACACCACCACCTCCACGGGAGACCAGGTGGCCGTAGCCACCTTCGCCTCCGGTGCCTGGAATTCGCAGAACGTGAGCCCGGTCGAGAACCCCGACAATCCCATGTGGCCGGGGCTGGCGGCAACGTCAAACGGCCTGGACCTGACCTACCTCAACGACAATAGCGGGTCTTCCGACCTCTTCGCCACCAGCCTGACCTGCTCCGGCGGACCGGTGGTCACCTCGATCAGCCCGACCAGCGGTCCCGCAGCCGGGGGCACCCAGATCACCGTCAACGGCTCCGGCTTCACCGGCGCGACGGCGGTCGTCTTTGCCGGCTCCACGGCCCTGGGCAACTCTGGCTCCGGCGGTCCCGCGGCCTCTTTCCAGGTGGTTTCGGACACCCAAATCATCGCCGTCAGCCCGCCGGGCAGTGCCACGGTGGACGTGCGGGTGCTGACCCCGGGCGGTGAGAGCGCCGCCGTCGCCGTCGACCAGTTCACCTACCAGGCGTCCGGTGGCACCGGCACGCCCGGCTTCACCGACCTGGGCGGCTACGCCTGGGCCCAAAATGCCATCGACACCCTGGCCAAGGAGGGGATCATCCACGGGGTGGGCAACGGGCAATATGATCCTGCGGGCAACGTCACCCGGGCGCAGTTCGCCTCCTTGATGATGCACGCCTTCGCCCTGCCCCAGCCGGCCAGCCCCATCGCCTTCGCCGACGTGTCCCGGGGCTCCTGGGAGTACCAGCCGGTGGAGGCGGCGTCACCCTACTACGACTACTACCAGCTTCCCGGGGGCGGCTTTGCCTTCCATCCGGACCAGGGCTTCGACCGGCAGGACGTGGCCACGGTCATCGTGCGCATCCTGGTCAAGTCCGGCAAGCTGCAGCTGGCCTCGTCGGCTCAGACCCAGGCGATCCTGGCGAAATTCACCGACGCCTCGGACATCGCGCCGAGCCTGCAGCCCTACGTGGCCACGGCCGTCCAAGCCGGGATCATGGCGGGCTTCCCCGACGGCAGCTTCCAGCCCCAGACGGTCCTCAACCGGGCCCAGGTGGCGGCGGTGCTTCTGAAGCTACAGAACTACTTCGTGGTCACGGGTTCCTGACCCGGGCGGTGAGAGGCGGGGGCCCCGCGGGGCTCCCGCCCCGCCACACCGGCCCAGACGTAACCGAGATCCTGAAAGGAGTGGGCGACATGGGCGGCAATTATCCCGGACCGGGGGCTGCGGGGTCCAGCGGCCTGGCTCCCAACGTGGCGGCGGGACTCAGCTACCTGTTGGGCTTCATCACCGGCATCGTCTTCCTGATCATCGAGGGACGGCAACCCGTGGTGCGTTTCGCGGCCATGCAGTCGATCCTCTTGTCGGTGGCGTACATTCTGATCTCCATCGTCCTGGGGGTGCTGGTGGGGATCCTGTTCGCGGTCCACTTGTGGTTCCTGGTCTATCCGTTAAGCGCCGTGGTCCGCCTGGCCCTGTTCGCCCTGTGGCTGTGGGTGATGATCCGCGCCTTCCAGGGGCAGCAGGTGTCCCTGCCGGTCATCGGGGCCATGGCCGAGCGGTTCAGCCGAAGCGCCTAGACGGCACCCTGGTGCGATCCGCGAGAGGGGGCGGTGCCGGGGGAGCGTCCGGGCAGGCTGGGGCGACCCGAGGGTCGCGGTGTCCCGAGCAGGAGGGAGACGACATGCCGCTTTTCGGCGGCGGGAGGCAAAGCCGCCCGCTGCAGGACGTGGAGCAGGAGATAAGAGGGGTGGATCGGAGCCGGGGTGCCTTCACCTCGGACCTGACGGCCCAGGAGTTTTGGCTCTTGCGCAGCCAAGGCTACACCCCCGTGGGGCTGGTCATGGGCAACAGCGTGTTCTCCATGGGCATCACCGGAGGTATCGCCACCGCGCTGCGGGGCTTGGCCCGGGGAGAGCTCACCGAGTACACCGAGCTCATGTACGATGCCCGCCAGTTGGCTTTGTCCCGCATGAAGCGGGAGGCCGACGAACTGGGGGCCGACGGGGTGGTGGGCGTGGACTTCGAGGTGATCCACCACGGCACCGACGTGATGGAGGTGTGGGCCGTGGGCACCGCCGTCAAGCAGACCGGCCAGCAGATGGAAGCGGAGGGGGTCAAGGTGGTGATCTCCACCGACTCCGGCGGCCGGACCACAGCCCGGGTGGAGCCTTTGCCCATGGAGGCTGCCGTGGCCAACGCGCGGCCGATGTCCAAGGCGGGCGGAGACCTGGCAACGATGCTCAACATGCTGGACGACCTGACCAACAAGTGAGAGTAAGGAGGAGATGGACATGCCGCTTTTCGGCGGCGGGGGGCAAAGCCGCTCCCTGCAGGACGTGGAGCAGGAGATAAGAGGGGTGGATCGGAGCCGGGGTGCCTTCACCTCGGACCTGACGGCCCAGGAGTTCTGGCTCTTGCGCAACCAGGGCTACACCCCCGTGGGGCTGGTGATGGGCAACAGCGTGTTCTCTATGGGCATCACCGGAGGCATTGCCACCGCGCTGCGGGGCTTGGCCCGGGGAGAGCTCACCGAGTACACCGAGCTCATGTACGATGCCCGCCAGTTGGCGCTGTCCCGCATGAAGCGGGAGGCCGACGAACTGGGGGCCGACGGGGTGGTGGGGGTCGACTTCGAGGTGATCCACCACGGCACCGACGTGATGGAGGTGTGGGCGGTGGGCACCGCCGTCAAGCAGACCGGCCAGTCGGCCCAGGGCTCCCAGGCCCAGGTGATGGTGCAGGGATAAGAGGGGGCGGGGATTCGCCCGCCCTGCCGGGAGCAGGGTGCCGCCTGGACCGACCTGGGCCGGTGGAGGGATCGCGCCTTGCCGATCGCTCAAGATCAAGCAGTGCGGCCCCGGAGGACCCCGCTTGGAACGGCGTAGTCCGGTGGACTACGGCCCCACGGCTCCGGGTTCCGCCGCCGGCGGTTTGCAGACGGCCGCCTCCCTTTGGCAGGGCGTCTTGAAGAACGGCGCCGGCTACGCCGGGGCCTGCCGGGCGGCCGGGCGGGCGGGGTACTCCTTCCGCCTGAGCGGCGTCCGGGCCACCGTCTGCGCGGATGCGGCCACGGGAGCCCTCCTCACCGGAGACCTCCAGGGGAGCGGCTATGAAGACACCTTCCGCATCACCGGCATCGGGAACGTTCCCCCAATTGCGGCCCCGGCCGGCGCCCGGGGGCACCGCCCTTCGCCCATGGGATATTGAGACCCCGGCACCCCCCTCGGGACGGTGGCCGGGGGAAAAGCTCCGGGAAGGTGCCCGGGGGCACCGCCGACGCTCAAAGCGAAGCCTGCAACGGCGGACGGCCTTGCCGCGGATCGGCGTGAAAGGATGGAGAAGAGAAGAGGAGGCGGGGAAGATGCGAGGCGGGATGTTCAGGCGCTGGGTCCTGGCGGTGGGCATGGCGGCGGTGTTGGCGGGGGCGCCGGCGGCTGCGGCGTTGGCGGTATACATACCGCCCCAGATCATTACACCGGAGCAAGCTTGTCTGTTCCCGGCGGTCAACGGCATCGTCGACTTGAGCGCCAACTCCTGGCCCACTCCGGCGGCGGGGGACCAGATCACCGTCAACGGCTGCGGCTTCGGCGCGAACCAGGGCTCGGGAAATGTGACGCTGACCGAGGCCGGCGGGGCGACGGAGACCATCAGCGGCGGGGCGGGGTGGTTTTGGGGCGCGGGCGGCATCGACTTCACTTTGCCCTCCACTCTGGCCGCGGGAGCCTACACCCTGACCGTGATCAACGGCAACGGGGGGAAGAGCGCAGCGGTTTCCTTCACCGTCACGCCGCAGATCCAGCTACCACCCGCCTCGTTGAGGCTCGTGGGGCTTAGCGACGTGGGCCCCGGGGGGCAGCATGGCAATCCGGTTTTCCCGGCTGACCAGATGGAGGTAACCTTTGGGACCAGCGGCGGCGTGGGCGGCGTGAGCGGTAATTTGGAGATCACTCCGGTGGGCCAAACCACACCCTCGGCCACCATCCCCGTGTCGGTGCCGCCGCTGATCAGGAGCTTCTATCTCACCGCGGACGGCACCAGTACCGGCGCACCCTTGGCGCCCGGTTCCTACACCATCCTCTGGCAGGCAGGCAATTTGAGCAGCAACCAACTCTCCTTGACCATCGCCGGCCCGGTGATCACCTCCTGGGGGTACTACAACGCAGGAGGCACTCCGGTTCCCGCGACCCCCGGCTCTCCTTACGCGGTGGACGGCCAGGGATTCGGCCCCAGCCAAGGCCAGGGGTACATTCTGCTCACGCCGCTCGGCACCTTGGTCACGCAAAGCAACGGCTCCCAGCAGCTGGCGAATGTCCGAGTCGCCCAGGTGACGTCTTGGACGGCCACCGACATCTCCTTCCAACTGCCTGGGGACCTCAATCCCGGACAGTACGCCCTGCAGGTGGTCACCGGATCCGGGGCCGCCACCCCCCAGGTGCTGTTCTACGTCTATCGTCCCGGTACATCCGGCAGCTGGGCCGCGGCGCCACTGCCCACCTCCGCCCCCCTGCTGGTCGCCGACACCGCCGCCCAAGCGGTCGAGAACTTGAGCCAGAGCCCTTATACCGGGCTTTCCGTAGACACCTACAGCTCCGAGAACAATCTCCCCAACTCACCATCAGGCTGTACTCAACCACCACATTCATCAGATAATCTGTGCCCAAACATTCCGTACAACAACTTCGTCCAGGTGAACGCCTTGAACGCGCTCCCCTCCGGCGGGGCTCCCCAATGGGGGGAGGGTTCGGGTCCCGGAATCGTTCCCCAGAACCTCAACTACAACTGGTACACCACCTACGTCGACGCCTCGCAACTACTGGTCACGGCCAACACCGACACCTTCCTGCCCCTCACGGTATCCTTCACGCCGAATATCTTCACGTACCAGGGCGAGCCGTACAACTACTTGTCCGAGGGCAACCACATCCACCTGGTGGCCACGGTGCAGGAATGGCAGGACGGAAACCCCGCCTCCCCCGACACCAACGCCATAAACGATCGCTCCCCTGACGGCAACGTGGGAAGTTGGGTGAACCTTCCTGGCGGCAGCGCCACCACCGACCTTTTCGGTCCACAGGCCACCGCCCAGGACGGCGCCAACGCCAACAACCAGGCGGCCAACAACGCCACCGTGTCCCAAACGCTGCAGGTGCCCGTGCAGCTTGAGCATGCCGTCAGCCCCAACTACCTCCAGGTGCAGCTGTCCATAGACCAATTGGAGACCACGGATGGGAGTTGGAATACCCAATTCACCGGGACGTACGGGGCCTGGGAGGTGCAGGTGGCGCCCATCGGCGGCTTCCAGCTGGATCAGATCCCCTTCACCATCGTCTACCAGCCCCCGGGCAGCCTGAGCACGGCAAGCTTCGAGGTGGGCAACACCTTCGCCACGGCCGTCACCGCCGGCAACAGCGTCGCCCAGAGCAACCTGATCACCAACACCCATTCCTTAAGCAACTCGTGGACCATCGGGCTCAAATACAAGGGAATGGGATTTGGCTATACCAACACGGGATCGTGGCAGAACGGCACCACGACCGGCACGGATGTCACCGCCAGCGCATCGGCTACCGACTCAAACCAGTGGCAGAACATGAGCGGCAATGCGGCGACGGCCATTAGCAGCCTGGTTCCCGGGGGCGGAACCTTGGCCCAACAGCCCTTCTGGTTCGACAGATTTGAGCTGCTGGTCGATCCGCAGTTCGCCGTCTTCGACCAAGGCGGCAAGGCCCGCACGGTGCTGATGGACTCAGGCGGCGTGGACCACACCGCCGAGATCAGCGTGGCCGCACTGGCGGCCTGCGCCACGGGGCTGACCAATCCCGACGGGTCGTCGCCCTGCCAAACCATCCATGGGGTATCGGGCGTTTCTTTGGTCCTCTCGTCCCAGGAGGCCCAGTCGCTGCTCCAACTGGATCCCTTCTACGTCGCCTTGAGCCAAAACATCACCCTCGACCCCCTGAGGGCTACTCCGGCCTCGGATAATGAGGGCAACCCGCTGGAGGTAAGCTACGGCGGCTGCCAAAGTTACACCCAGGATGGGAAATGTGTGCCGGGTAGCGGCATTCCCCGTACGGTGACGAACACCCAGATCCAAACGGTCCAAACCGGCGGCAGCGGGGCCAGCATCTCCGGGGTCAGCGCCACCCAAGGCAGCACCCAGGGAGCAGGGGGGACGGAGCCCTTCGGCATCGTCGGCGCCGGCAGCACCAGCGGGCAGAGTCAGACCAACGCGCAGGCGACCACCGTGACCGAGTCGGATTCCAACGCCGTCTCCAACGGCACGGTCACCCAGCTGTCGTACACGATCAACGATCCCAAGCAGGGTGAGGTAAGTGTCTATCTGGACAACCTGTTCGGCAGCTTCATGTTCGTCGATCCCAACGCTCCTCGCCATTTCTTAAATCCCCAACTGAACCAGCCATTGCCCGTGACACTGCAGCAGATACTGCCGGAGATCCTCCGGCTGCAGGAGCTGCAACGCGAACACCTCGGGTGTCCGCCGATCTGCCCATCCCAAGGCAGCGGAGCCAGTGGGGGCGCCGGCGGTTCCACCAACTCGTTCCAAGACCTGTCCAGCTACGCCTGGGCCGCGCCCGCCATCGACTCCCTGGCGCAGGAGGGCGTCATCCACGGGGTGGGGGACGGGCGCTTCGATCCGGGCGGACAGGTAACCCGAGCCCAGTTCGCCTCCCTGATGATGCACGCCTTCCAACTGCCCCCATCGTCCCAGCCGCCCGCCTTTCAGGACGTGGGGGCAGGTTCCTGGGAGTACCAGGCGGTGGGGGCGGCGTCGCCCTACTTCGACAACTATCCGCTGCCGGGGGGCGGCTACGCCTTTGAGCCCGACCAGGGCATGCAGCGGCAGGAGGTGGCGGCGGCCATGGTGCGCGTGCTGGTCCGGCAGGGCAAGCTGACGTTGCTGAGTCCGGAGCAAGCCCAGACGGTCCTGGCCCGGCTCAGCGATGCCGGCGCCGTGGACCCGTCCCTCGAGCCCTATGTGGCCACGGCCATCCAGGCCGGGATCATGAAGGGCTTCCCGGACGGCAGCTTCCAGCCCCAGGCGATCCTCAACCGGGCCCAGGCGGCGGTGCTGCTCGACGGCGCGGCCAAGCTGTTCCCGGCCAATGCGGGGCAGGGGCAGATCGTGACCCAGCCCGCAGTCTCGTCGGTGAGCCCGGCTACGGGTCCGACCGGCACCCAGGTGACCATCGGCGGCATCGGCTTCACGGGCGCCACGGCGGTGTCCTTCGGCGGCGCCGCGGCGACGAGCTTCCAGGTGGTGTCGGACGGGGAGATCACGGCGGTGGCGCCGCCCGGCAGCGGCGCGGTGGACGTCACGGTGACCACCCCCGGCGGTACCAGCCCCACCGGCGGCGCCGACCAGTTCACGTATCGGTGAGGCCAGGCGATCCCCCGGGGTTTCGCAGGAAGCCCGGGGGCGGTTCCGGTCTCGCGGGGGAACTGGGCGCACGGCCCAGTCGGCTGCGGTCGCTTGCAAGGAGGACAGACGCATGAAACGCAGGAAGTGGCTCCTGGGACTGGTCCTGATCCTGGCGGTGGCCGGTTGCGGCAAAACAACCACCCCGGCGGCTTCCAAGCCGTCGTCCGGCACCACCGCGGCTCCGCCTGTCGCCACCCCGGCTCCGAGCGCCGGCCAACCAGCGTGGTCCCCCCGGGCGGTGCTGACCCTGAGCGCCCAACCGCAGACCATGTCCCCCCTGGTGCTGGATGGCGGTAGCCAGTACCTGGTGGCGCAGTTCGGCGGCACCTATGCCCTGCTGACCAATGCGGGCGGCAGCTGGCACCAGTACAAGACGGGCGTCAGCGACGCGGAGGCCACCAACGAGGAGGGAAGGTACTGGCTGACCGTGTCCCGCGGGATCGCCTACATCCCCTACTTGAACACGAAGGGCGACGTGAAGCTGGCCTTTGATCCCGCGGGGCCGTCCGGCACCTGGGCGGACGTGACGGTGGAGCCGCGTAGCAGCGGTGCCGCGTGCGGGCTGGGCACGGAGCCTGAGGCACCCCAGGCGGCCGTGGTGGGCGGCGTCCTGGCGGTGGCCTTCGATGACGCTTCAGCGTGCAACCGCGCCGGCGGCACCGCGACCAACGACGTGTACGTGTTCGCCGCACCCATAAGCGCGCTGACGGCGGGCGGTTCGCCTACCTGGCAGAAATCGACGGTGACCGCGGACTACGCCAACGGCGGCGCTTACCCGGCCGTGGCCGCGGACGGCGGCCACCTCGACCTGACCTACGAGATGGGCGGCTACGCCGGAGCCATAGGCTTCGTGCAGGGCACGCCGGGCGGGGCCAACGGCTTCACCTGGCCAGCCTCCCCCCAGGCGGCAGGCAAGGTGTCCAACCAGGGCATGGATCGGCCGAAGATGACCCTGGCGGCTTCGGGCGGCATCGACCTGGCGGCCCTGGGCGCCGGCGGCAACGTGGTGGACACCTGGGCGCTGAGCAATGCGGGCGGCACCTGGAGTTCCTCGACCTTGGCCAAGGACAACGGCACCGGATCCGAGCGGCCCACCACGGCGGTAGCGAGTTGCGGCCAGGCGGTGGCCTACACTTTGCTGCCCAGCGGCGCATCTGCGAATCAGGTGACGGTGGCCACCCTGGCGGGCGGGCAGTGGACCCCCCAGAGCGTGGGCGCCCCCGAGCAGAGCCTCCACTCCATGTGGCCTGGCATCGCGGCGATCCCGGGCGGCTTCGACCTAACCTACGTCAACGACGACAGCGGCGCCGCGGTGTTGTACCTGGCCAGCGAAAGCTGCGGTTTCGCCGTGGTGCTGACCATCGGTTCAACCAATGCCCAGGTGGGCGGTCGGCAGGAGACCCTTCCGATGCCCGCCCAGATCGTCGACGGCCGCACCTTCGTGCCGTTGCGCTTCGTCAGCGAGGCCCTGGGGGCGAAGGTGTCCTGGGACGCGGTCACGCGGGAGGTGACCATCAGCCAGAACGGGCAGACGGTGGTGATGACCGAGGGGCAGACGGGGTACGCCGTGAACGGCGGTGCCCGGACCATGGACGTCGCCCCCTATGTGGCGGGTGCCGGCTACACCATGGTGCCGGTGCGCTTCGCCAGCGAAGCCCTCGGCTACCATGTGAAGTGGAACGGCGCCGCCAAGCAGGTGACCGTCACCCACTGAGCCGACGGCCGGTGCCGGGGGAGAGGGTGACGCCCCGGTCCAGCCTCCTCCGGGGCCGGTGCGGCCCTTGCGCGGCGCTCCGAGTACGAGGAAGAGGTGAGAGGGGTGATCCCGGACCCCGGGAAGCCGACCGGGGAAGCGGCACGATCCGGAAAAGGTTCCAGCGGCGGAGGTGGGCAAGTGCGCAAGGATATCGGCGGGTGGCATGTGGTGGCCTTGGACCTTTGGTACGCCCCGGGGCAGGCGCGGGAGGTCCCGGCCAACGCGGGGTTCTCCAAGGCCTTGGCCCTGTTGGAGCGGGCGGCGAAGGATCATCCGGAGGCGGTACGCCTGATGGACGTCTCCCGGTTCGCCGAGTTCGAGCGGTGGCAGATCTATGCCCGCCATGCCCACAAGTGCGGCTTCTGGGGCTACGCCATGGCGGAGGTCTTCGGCAGCCGCTCCCGGGCGGGCTCCCACGCGGGGACCCAGGTGCCGCTTCTGAGCATCCACTTCCGGGAAGCCAATGCGCCGTGCGCGGCGCCCCACCTGGATGCGGGGGGAAACCCGGGCGCGATGCACAGCATCCTGGACGTGCTGCGGATGCTGGATCCCGCCGAGCAACGGCGACTGTTCGGCGGGACGGTGTGACTGAGCGGGCGGGGAGGGTGGCGAACCCGCTCGGAAGGCGAAGACCAAGAGGGGAGGTGGAGCCGGTGGAAAAGGCCGGCGAGACGCGGCGCCGGCGGGGCGCCAGGGACGGCACGGGTGGCGAAGGTACCGAATGAGAAGGAGGCAGGGTGATGTTTAAGATGCGCGAGATGCGGTCTCTTTTAGGGGTGACGCTGGCCTGGCTGTTGGCAGCCATGGCTGCCCTGGGAGCGGTCCCCCCGCCAGCCCTGGCGGGCGGGGGAGGTTCCGGCTGGTCGGCGCCCCAGCAGGCATTGACCTTGCAAGGCACGCCGACCACCGTGTCCCCGTTGGTGGTGGATGGCACCAGCCAGTACCTGGTGGCGCAGTTCGGCGGCACCTATGCCCTTTTGACCAACGCGGGCGGCAGCTGGC
Organism: Bacillota bacterium; assembly: GCA_021810565.1. Taxonomy (GTDB): domain Bacteria; phylum Bacillota; class Sulfobacillia; order JAJZIM01; family JAJZIM01; genus JAJZIM01. Next base: position 71,095 of record JAJZIM010000001.1, on the reverse strand, counting down.
GGCAGTATCAGACGGGTGTCGCCGACGCCACTGCTACCAACAGCGAGGGGCCCTACGGACTGGCCGTATCCGGCGGGGTCGCCTACATCCCCTACATGGACACCAATGGCGACGTGAAACTGGCCTTTGATCCTGCGGGACCCTCCGGTACCTGGGCGGACGTGACGGTGTTGCCGAAAGGCAATTCCGGCTTTTGCGGGATGGGCCTCGAGGCGGCGGATCCCCAGGCGGCCGTGGTGGGCGGCGTCCTGGCGGTGGCTTTCGATGACGCTTCAGCGTGCAACCGCGCCGGCGGCACCGCGACCAACGACGTGTACGTGGCCGCCGCGCCCATCAGTGCGCTGACGGCGGGCGGCTCGCCGGCCTGGCAGTTCTCGGCGGCGACCGGCGGCTATGCCAACGGCGGCTATTACCCAGCCCTCGCTGCGGACGGCGGCAGCCTCGACCTGGCATATCAGCTAGGCGGCTACGGCGGCGTCATCGGCTTCGTGAAAGGCACGCCGGGCGGAGCGAACGGCTTCACTTGGCCGGCCTCCCCCCAGGTTGCGGCCACGGTGTCGGGTCAGGGCATGGACCGGTCGAAGATGACCCTGGCCGCCTCGGGCGGGGTCGACCTGGCGGCCCTGGGTGCCGGCGGCAATGTCGTGGACATCTGGGTTTCGAGCAACGCCGGCGGCAGCTGGCAGTCCTCGGAACTCCAGCAGAGCAACGTGACGGGTAACGAGCGGCCAACTGCGGCGGTGGGGGCCTGCGGCCAAGCGATGGCGTATACCCATCTGCCCAGCCAAAACGCAACGGCGGCCCAAGTGGTGGTGAGCACCCTTTCGGGCGGCCAGTGGACGCCCCAGAACGTCGGCGCCCCTGAACAGAGCCTAGACCCCATGAGCCCCGGCATCGCGGCAACGGCCAACGGTTTCGACCTGGTATGGCTCAACGACGACAGCGGCTCACCGGTGCTCTACGCATCCAGCGAGACTTGCTCATCCGCGGCGGCGCCCGTGGTGACCGCGGTCAGTCCCAACAGCGGCCCCGCGGCCGGGGGCACCCAGATCACCGTCACCGGCTCGGGCTTCACCGGGGCCACGGCGGTGACCTTCCAGGGGCAGAACGCCTCGGGCCAGGCTAACGGCGCCTCGGGAACGGGCGGACCGGCGGCCAGCTTCCAAGTGGTGTCCGACACCCAGTTGACGGCGGTATCTCCTCCGGGCGGCGGGACGGTCTACATCGTGGTGACCACCCCGGCGGGCCAGAGCGCCGTCAGCGAGGCCGGGGCCGACGCCTTCACCTACCAGTCGTCCGGCGGCACCGGTACGCCCACCTTCACCGATCTGGGCGGCTACGCCTGGGCCCAAAATGCCATCGACACCCTGGCCAAGGAGGGGATCATCCACGGGGTGGGCAACGGGCAATATGATCCTGCGGGCAACGTCACCCGGGCGCAGTTCGCCTCCTTGATGATGCACGCCTTCGCCCTGCCCCAGCCGGCCAGCCCCATCGCCTTCGCCGATGTGTCCGCCAGCGGTCCGGAAGCCTGGGAGTACCAGCCGGTGGAGGCTGCTTCCCCCTACTACGACTACTACCAGCTTCCCGGAGGCGGCTTTGCCTTCCATCCGGACCAGGGCTTCGACCGGCAGGACGTGGCCACGGTTATCGTGCGCATCCTGGTCAAGTCCGGCAAGCTGCAGCTCGCCTCGGCGGCTCAGACCCAGGCGATCCTGGCGAAATTCACCGACGCCTCGGACATCGCTCCGGCCCTCGAGCCCTACGTGGCCACGGCCGTCCAGGCCGGGATCATGGCGGGCTTCCCTGACGGCAGCTTCCAGCCCCAGACGATCCTGAACCGGGCCCAGGTGGCGGCCGTGCTCCTGAAATTGCAGAACTACTTCGTAGTGGTGGGAGGCGGCGGTAGCGGGGCCGGTAGCGGGAGTGGTACCGGCGGTGGGAGCGGTACCGGAGGCGGGTCGGGGACCACCCAGGGCCCGGCGGTGACATCCATCACTCCTGACAGCGGCCCGGTGAGCGGTGGCACGGCCATAACCATCACCGGCAGCGGTTTCGCCCAGGGGGATTCCGTGACCTTCATCCCCTACCAAAGTGGTACCGTCATCCAACAGGCCACCAACGTCCAGGTGGTGTCCTCCAGCGAGATTACGGCGACCACCCCGGCGGGCTTGGGCGTGGGTAGCGTGTACTGGATCGACATATGCAACGCCACCGGCTCTGTTTGCGCAAACAGCACCCCCCAATTCACTTACAGCAAGTAAGAGCTCCAGGGGCGCACGGCGGGAGGGGGGGCCCCGCGGGGCCCCCGCCCCACCGCCTTGGCGGCCACGGCGAAGACCGGACCGAGATCTCAAAGGAGTGACGAACGATGGGCGGCAATGCTCCCGGACCCGGCGTTCCGGCCGGCAGCGGACTGGCTCCCAACGTGGCGGCGGGACTCAGCTACTTGCTCGGTTTCATCACCGGCATCATATTCCTGGTCATCGAGAAGCGCGATCCTATCGTGCGCTACGCGGCGTGGCAGTCGATCCTCTTGTCGGTGGCGTACATCCTGATCTCCATCGTCCTGGGGGTGTTCTTCGGCATCCTGATCGCTTCCGGCCTTTACATCCTCGTCTATTACCTGAGTCTGCTGATCCGCCTGGCTTTCCTCGCCCTGTGGCTGTGGGTGATGATCCGCGCCTTCCAGGGGCAGCCGGTGTCCCTGCCGGTCATCGGGGCCATGGCCGAGCGGTACAGTCGGAGCGTTTAGGCCAGACCAGCGCGGCGCGAAAGGGTGGGTGAACCATGGAGACCGTGCGCGGCAGGGTGGAGGAGCTGGAGCGCCTGGGGGACGTCTCCGCCGTGTACACGGTGGCCCTGGACGTCGGAGGTGGCGGCCGCCGGGTGCTACGCTTCACGGCCACCCGGCGGGACCTGCGCCTCGCTCCGGGGGACGTGCTGGAGGCCAAAGTGGCCCGCAGCCCGGCGGGGGAAGAGGTGATGCTGTGCCGCAACCGCTCCACGGGGCAACTCCTGGTGGACCGGGTCAACTTCCAGGCCGGGCGAATCACCTGGTGGTTCCTGGGCGGCCTGCTCTTGCTGTGGATCCTGTGGAGCCTGCTGCACTGATAAAAGGGAGGAGGCATGGAAAATGAACGGAGTTTCAGGTTTCAACGGCACCACCGGCGTCCTGGCCATTGGCGGCACGGTGGTGGTGATGCTGGTCCTGACGGTGCTGAGCATCATCGCGTGGGTGCGGATCCTGAACAAGGCCGGCTATTCCGGATGGTGGATCCTCGTCAGTTTCGTGCCCGTCATCAACCTGATCATGTTCTTCGTCTTCGCCTTCGTAGACTGGCCGGTGTGCCGACAGCTTAGGCAGCACCGGTAGGGGCGGGGTCAGGGCCGAGGGGCGGGCGGGCGGCTGCGGAAGCGCAGGTCGAGAGGAGGGGATCGCATGCCGCTGTTTGGCGGCGGCGGGGGGCGAAGCCGCTCCCTGCAGGAAGTGGAGCAGGAGATGAAGGGCGTGGACCGGAGCCGGGGGGCCTTCACCCCGGACCTGACGGTCCAGGAGTTGGGGCTTTTCCAGAGCCAAGGGTACATCCCGGCGAGGTCGGTCATGAGCAACAGCGTGTTCTCCATGGGGTTACCGGCGGGCTGACCACGGCGCTGAGAGGCCTGGTGCGGGGGGGGCTCACGGAGTACACGGAGCTCATGTACGACGCGCGCCAGCTGGCCCTGTCCCGCATGAAGCGGGAGGCCGACGAACTGGGGGCCGACGGAGTGGTGGGGGTCGACTTCCAGGTGATCCACCACGGCACCGACGTCATGGAGGTCTGGGCCGTGGGCGCCGCCGTCAAGCAGACCGGCCAGTCGGCCCCGGGCTCCCAGGCCGAGGTGATGGTGCAGGGATAACCGGGGCGGGGTTTCTTCCCCTTCCCCTGGGGCCCGGGTATGGGGCCGGTGGCGGCGGGGTTTGAGACGTAGGTGAAGGGCGCCCGCGGACTTGCAGGTCAACATTTGGCAGGCAGGCGCTTCCCTTGGGGAAAGCTCCCGGACCGACCGCGAGAGGTGGCTGGAAAAGATGGTGGCCGAAGATTCGCCTTCCTAGCTTTGGGCATTCCGCCGTGCCTGGTGGCGGCCCTCGTGGATCGGCCCGGAAACTGGCGGGCACGGCCCCTTGGGCGGGTTCCCCCGCGGGGACGGATGGGCCGCTTCCGGGCAGTCATTTCCGGGAAGCCGATACGTCCGGGGCGGTGACCCACCTGGGCGCGGGCGCAAACCAAGGCCGGATGCATACCGTCCTGGACCCGCCGCGGGTGCTGGATCCTGCCGAGCAACGATGGGTTTACGATACGCCGGGGGGAGGGTGACGGCGGGGATGATCATCCCGATATACTATGTAGGCAGAGATTTTGTCGATAATACTAGTGAGTGTGTCGGCAGGGATGATTATCCTCCGGCGGTAGGCCAGGAACAGGGGAGGAGGTGGAGCCGGTGGGAGGACCCGGCGCGCGAGGCGGCGCCGGACGAAAGGAGAGACTGCGATGCAAGAGATCCGCAGGATGCGTTCCTTCCGGTGAACCTTGACCGCCCTATTCCCGGCAGGCAGCCGGGTCGCCGGCATTGCTCCGGCGTCGGCACTGGCGGGAGGGGGGCGGGGGCGGCCGGAGCTGGTCGCGGCCCCGGAAGGCGATTACGCCAAGCGGCGCGGCGGGTAGCTTGTCGCCCCTTGTCTTGGTCGGCGGCTTCTTTTAGCGGAAAGGAGAGAGAGAATGATGCGTTTAGGCAGATTGTGGCGTTCCTTGGGGGCCGGCGGGACCGCCCTGGTGCTGGCGGCCACGGCCGCGCTGGGCGTGACCCCGTTACCGGCCTTGGCCGGCGGGGGCGGAGTGACCTGGTCCCAGAGCCAACCGGTGTTGACCCTGCAGGGCACGGCGGGAGTGGACTGGGCCAGCAATCTGGTGGTCAGCGGCAGCAACCAGTACTGGGTATACGTGAACCCCGCCCTCTGGTTGGCCACCAACGCCGGGGGCACCTGGAAGAGCTATAACCTGGGGGTATCGGGGCTCAAGACCGGCGGAGGGTTCGCCCCCACCGAGACCATCGCCGTGCAGAACGGTACGGTTTACGTCCCCTACATCGCCTCCGACGGCAGCCTCAACCTGGACTACAACCCGTCGGGGAATCCCGGCGGACCCTGGGTCCAGGCGAGCATCGTGACGCCCAACAGCAGCGCCTCGTGCGGCTTGGGTACTGAAACCAACGATCCGTCGGCGGCCATCGCCGGGAATACCCTGTATGTGGCCTTCCAGGACGGAAGTCCCTGTACGGTTTCCGGCGCCGGCTCGGTTTATCTGGCCTCGGTCTCTTTGGCCTCCCTGCCGCAGGCCGGCGGCACCGCCGCCTGGAATATCCAGAACGTGGCCGCCGCCGCAGGCAATGCGGGAATGCCCGTCTTGGCCTCCGACGGCCAAACCGTCAGCTTGGCCTGGGACCTTAACTATGGAACTCTGCAGTTCATGAGCGATGTTGCTGCTGGCCAGGCGCAGACCGTGTTCACCCCTCCGAACGACTTCGGCTCCATGCGGCAGATAGCCGTGGGCCTGGTAAACGGCAACCCGGTGCATGTCGCCGCGGTTTTCTCCGGGGGCACCATTGGCACCGCCTACGTGGCCACCGATGCCGGCGGCAGTTGGGCGGATACCCAGATGGGTCCCAGCCCTGGAGTCGTCACAGACAATACTGACAGCCCATCGGCGGCGGTGAGTGCGGCCTGCGGTCCCGTCGTGGCCTACAACTCCAGTCCCAATGCCAGCGGCAATCCAGTCGGCGATACCCCCTACGTGGCCACCTTCGCGGGCGGCAAATGGAGCCCCGTGGCGGTGGGAGCGCCTTCCACCAGCGGTGACCCGCTGCAGTTCGTGTCGGTGGCCGCGGCTCCGGGGGGCATGGATGTCCTATACGTGAATAACGACGGTTCCTCTCCGGAGCTATATGCCGCCACGGCCACCTGCGGCACGAGCGCCGGGCCGGTGGTAACCTCGGTGAGTCCGACCGGCGGCCCCGCGGCCGGAGGCACCCAGATCACCGTCAACGGCTCGGGCTTCACCGGGGCGACGGCGGTCGTCTTCGCCGGCTCCACGGCCCTGGGCAACGCCGGCTCCGGTGGAGCGGCGGCCTCCTTCCAGGTGGTTTCGGACACCCAAATCACCGCCACGTCACCCCCCGGCTCGGGCACGGTGGACGTGCGGGTGCTGACCCCGGGCGGTGAGAGCGCCGCGGTCGCCGCGGATCAGTTCACCTACCAGGCTTCCGGCGGCACCGGTACGACCGGCTTCACCGATCTGGGCGGCTACGCCTGGGCTAAGAACGCCATCGACACCCTGGCCAAGGAGGGAATCATCCACGGGGTGGGCAACGCTCAGTACGATCCTGCGGGCAACGTCACCCGGGCGCAGTTCGCCTGCCTGATGCAGCACGCCTTCGCCCTGCCCCAGCCGGCCAGCCCCGTCGCCTTCGCCGATGTGTCCGCCAGCGGTTCGCAAGCCTGGGCGTACCCGTGCGTGGAGGCGGCCGCACCCTACTACGACTACTACCAGCTTCCCGGGGGCGGCTTTGCCTTCCATCCCGACCAGGGCTTCGACCGGCAGGACGTGGCCACGGTCATCGTGCGCATCCTGGTCCAGTCCGGCAAGCTGCAGCTCGCCTCGGCGGCTCAGACCCAGGCGATCCTGGGGAAATTCACCGACGCCTCGGGCATCGCGCCGGCCCTTCAGCCCTACGTGGCCACGGCCGTCCAGGCCGGGATCATGGCGGGCTTCCCTGACGGCAGCTTCCAGCCTCAGACGATCCTGAACCGGGCCCAGGTGGCGGCGGTGCTCCTGAAATTGCAGAACTACTTCGTGGTGGTGGGCAGCGGTGGGAGTGGCACCAGCGGCGGGTCGGGAAGCAGCCAGGGACCGTGGGTGACATCCATCAGGCCGGACAGCGGCTCGTACTATGGCGGCACGGTGGTGACCATCTTCGGCAGCGGGTTCGCCGCGGGGGACTCCGTGACGGTCAACTATGCCAACGTCAGCAGCACCATACCGGCTGCGAATGTCCAGGTGGTGTCTGCCACTGAGATCACGGCGACCATGCCCGCGACGGGCTACGCCGGACCGGTCGACGTCCAAGTGTGCGCCGCCGGCACCTGCTCCGAGCGAATCCCCAACTTCACTTACAACGGCACCAGCGGCGGGTCGGGAACCAGCCAGGGGCCGGTGGTGACCTCCATCAGCCCGGACAGCGGCTCGTACTATGGCGGCACGCCGGTGACCATCACCGGCAGCGGGTTCGCCGCAGGGGACTCCGTGACGGTCACCTATGCCAACCTCAGCAGCCCCGTACCGGCTACGAATGTCCAGGTGGTGTCTGCCACTGAGATCACGGCGACCATGCCCGCGACGGGCTACGCCGGATCGGTCGACGTCCAAGTGTGCGGTGCCGGCACCTGCTCCGCGCGAGCCCCCAACTTCACTTACAACCCGTAAGGGCTTCCGCCCCAGATGACCCGGGGCCCGATGGCGGCTGGGGAATCTGCCTGGCCGCCGCGGGGGCCCGGGGCTCCAGGTGCGGACGGCGGGAAACGGGGTCCCGGCGGCCCCCGTTCCTCCACCGCAGTCAGCGCGGTTGAAGGCCATCCACCATAAAAGGAGTGGGCGACAGGGGCGGCAATTATCCCGGACCCGGGGCTGCGGGGTGCAGCGGCCTGGCTCCCAACACGGCGGCGGGACTCAGCTACCGGTTGGGCTTCATCACCGGCATCATCTTCCTGATCATCGAGGGACGGCAACCCGTGGTGCGCTTCGCGGCCATGCAGTCGATCCTTTGGTCGGTGGCGTACATCCTGATCGCCATGGTCCTGGGGGCGCTGGTGGGGCTCCGGTTCGCGGTCCACCTGTGGTTCCTGGTCTATGCTCTGAGCGCCCTGGTCCGCCAGGCCCTGTTTGCCCTGTGGCTGTGGGTCATGATCCGCGCCTTCCAGGGGCAGCAGGTGTCCCTGCCGGTCATCGGGGCCATGGCCGAGCGGTATGGCGGGAGCGTCTAGCCCTGATCACGGCAGCGCGAAAGGGTGGGTGAACCGTGGAGACCGTGCGCGGCAGGGTGGAGGAGTTGGAGTGCCTGGGGGACGTCTCCGCCGTGTACACGGTGGCCTTGGACGTCGCAGGCGGTGCTCGGCGGGTGTTGCGCTTCACGGTCACCCGGCGGGATCTGCGCCTTGCCCCGGGGGACGTGCTGGAGGCCAAAGTGGCCCGCAGCCCGGCGGGGGAAGCGGTGATGCTGTGCCGCAACCGCTCCACGGGGCAACTCTTGGTGGACCGGGTCAACTTCCAAGCTGGGCGAATCACCTGGTGGTTCTTGGGCGGTCTGGCCTTGTTGTGGATCCTGTGGAGCCTGCTGCGATGACCAGAGGGGGGAGGTGTGGAAAGTGAACGCAGTGCCAGGTTTGAACGGCGCCACCGGCGTCCTGGCCATCGGCGGCGTGGTGGTGGTGATGCTGGTCCTGACGGTGCTGAACATCATCGCGTGGGTGCGGATCTTGAACAAGGCCGGCTACTCCGGATGGTGGGTCCTGGTCGGGTTCGTGCCCGTCATCAACCTGATCATGTTCTTCGTCTTCGCCTTCGTAGACTGGCCGGTGCGCCGGCAGCTTCGCCAATCCCGGTAGGGGCGGGGTCGAGGCCGGCGCAGGCGGTCGGGAGGCTCCCCCCGCCAAGCGGCGGAGGACATGGCCTCTTGGTGCAAGAGGTGGAGCAAGAGACCAGAGGCGCGGATCGGAGCCGAGGGGGTTTGCGGCCCGACGGTCCAGCCACGCAGGCTTTGGCGCCATGGGGGGCGACGCCCTCTCCATGGGCGTCACGGACGGCTCGCTTCCCCCGCCGCAAGGTGCGGGGGGACCCACCGGCCGCGCCAGGCCCACGGGCGGGGCGTAGGAGTGGCACCGTCCCACGGGAAGCGGGGGGGCGGCGAGGAAACGGGGAGCCCCTCGCCTGGGATCGCGGGGAAGCGCCCAGACCCGATCCCGGGGTGATCTGCGAGAGGGCGCGGCGCCGGGGGAGTGCACGGGCAGGCCGGGGCGACCCGAGGGTCGCGGCGCCCTGAACAGGAGGGCGACGACAGGCCGCGGGCGGGGAGGGCGCCAGCGGAGGCGAAGCCGGAGAGTGTACCGGCTGACAAGGAGGGATGGCGATGTTCAAGATGCGCGGGATGCGGTCTCTCCTGGGGCCCCGCCGGCCAGGCTGCCGGCGGCCACGGCTTCCTAATGGGGAAGGGGATGAGCGGCGATGAACGGGACGAGAATGTGGCTGGTTTTAGGGCTGAGCGCCTTGTTGGCCGCCTCGGCCGGCTGTGAGATCAGCCTCGGCGGGAAGGGGTCCTCCGTGGTCGGCAAGCCGGCCAACGGCTCCCCAAACCACGCGGGCCAGGCCACGAAGGCCGAGGGGCCGGCAGTCCGCTCGGTCTCCTTCAGCGGCCAGCCGGGAAACCTGCAGAACCTGACCATAACCGTGGAGGGTTCCGGCTTCGGCTCCGCCCCGGTCGCCATGCCCTATGCCGGCAACATCGCCGACTTCTCGGTCATGGACAACACCCAGGGCGGTTGGCAGGCGGGGTGCGACGGCACCTGGCGGGGCAGCCCGGGACCCTGCGGTGTCGGCTCGGGCAACGCGGTGACGCTGCATTACCGGTCCTGGTCCGACCGGCGGATCGTGATCCAAGGCTTCGGCCACGCCTACGGCGGCAGCTGGATCCTGGCGGAGGGGGACTCCCTGACTGTCGCGGTGCGCAACGCGCAGAACGGGCGGTCCACCCTTTGGAACGGCGACCTTGCTCTCTCGGGCGCGGCTTCCGGGACGGCCGCCGGCGGGCCCGTGATCCGGTCGGTTAGCTTCAACTTCAACTCCCAGATGAATCCCCGGATCACCATCGACGGCTCGGGCTTCGGGCCGTCCCCCTTCGCCAGACTGTCCTCCGACCGGTCCATCGTCGGCAACGTCGTCGGCTTCTCGTTCAAAGACAACACGTCGAACTGGCAGACCGGCGGCCAGGGCACCTCCGCGGTCATTCCCTCCTTTCGGAGTTGGACCGACACCCGGATCGTGCTGGGTTCCTTCCACGGCAACCACGCGTTGGGCGGCGGCGACTCCGTTACCGTCCAGGTGACCAATTCCGCGACCGGGGCCTCGACCTCCTGGACCGGAACCCTCAAATAGTGGTGTCAACTGTTGCCATTCCTCAGGCCGGGAAGGCCTGAAAGCTGACCGACAGTCGTTCGCGCCGCCCCGGCGCGGGGACCGTTTCCGGGCCAATCCTCCGTTGCGCCAGTTTGGATGGGCAACCCGCGGGGAGTCGCACCGTGCACCCGGAGGCAAGCCTACGCACCGTTCCCGAGGCGGCGGCGCCTGGGTGGACCCGACCACGGGCGCGCCTTTGCGCTCGCAGTTCCAGTGGTCCATGTCGTCGAGGAATAAGCCGCAGCCTGCGTCCGAGACTCGCGGTCGCTCATCGCCTGCCGCCTTTCTTCGGCCACCGGATGGCCAGTTCTATCTCCCACCTCACGGACGTCAAAAGTGTCCTGCCGGCGAGGCGCTCAGGCCGTTGGCGGCAGGACCGGGATAAGGCTTCAGGGTCGCCAGACCCCGCACAAAAAAGTGCCCGGGTGACCCCGGGCGCAAGCTGGGGGAGTCGTCGGTTGGAAGGGGCCCACTCATCTTGGCGTAGCTATCACCTGCCTTTCCTTGGCGGTTCAGATCGCATCTTCCGGAGGCAGGATGCGGCAGGACTCCGGCGGCACGTGGATCCACACCCTTGAGCCGACCGGCAATACTTGCGGTCCCAGCGCGGCCAGTTCCCGGTCGCCCAGCTGCAGGCGGTGCCGCCAATGAAGTCCCTGGCAGGCGCTGCGCAGGAGGGTGGCGGGGAAGCAGTTGGGAGGCGGGGCGGCTGGCGCCTCCGCCATAAGACGTACCGCCTCGGGGCGAAAGCAGGCCACCCCGTGACCGTTGAGCGTCCCGGTCGGGAGGCCCACCCAGCGGCGGTCAGCTTCCGCCACGGCCAGTGTACCGTTCCCGCGCTCCAAAGGACCGGGGATCAGGTTGGCCGCCCCCAGCAGGCGGGCCACGAAGGGGTCGTGCGGTTCCTGGTACAGCTGGCGGGGGCTGCCCTCCTGACGCAGCCGGCCTCGGGACAGCACCAGCACCCGGTCGGCCACCTCCAGGGCGTCCTGCCGATCATGGGTGACGTGCAGCACCGTGAGGCCCAAGCGGGAATGGAGCTTTGCCAGCTCCTCCCGCAGCGATTCCCGCAAGGGCAGGTCCAGATTGGAGAAGGGCTCGTCCAGGAGCAGCAGTGCGGGCTCGGCCGCCAGGGCGCGGGCGATGGCCACCCGCTGCTTTTGTCCTCCCGACAGTTGGTGGGGGAAATGGCGTTCCAAGCCCTCCAGCCGCAAGGTGGCGAGCCAGCGGCGCACCGCCTGGGTCAGCTCCCGCCGCGGCGCGCGCCGCAGGCGGAGGCTGAAGGCCACCTGCTCGAAGACCGGCAGGTGGGGCCAAAGGGCATAGTCCTGGAACACCAACCCCATGCGCCGCAGCTCCGGGGCCAGGTGTGTCCCAGGGCCGTCCAGCACCCGGTCTCCCAGGCGGATGGAGCCCCGGTCGGGACGCAACAGGCCGGCGATCATGTGCAAGAGGGAGGTCTTGCCGCTGCCGGAGGGGCCCAGGAGGACACCGTAACTCCCGCCGTCGACCCGAAAGGTGAGGTCATCGGCCACCGCCAGGTTGCCGAACCGCCGGTGCAGTCCTTCCACCGTCAAGCAGCCAGCCATGGGATCATCCCTGCCTTTCCGCCCGGGGGGCGCCGGTGATCCGTCGCCGCAATCCGAGATGCGCCACCAGCACCAGACCCAGCACCGCCGCGGCGGCCAAGGCGGTGAGGGCCGTGCCGCGTCCGTAGGCAAAGCCGTCGAACCGGTGCAGGATCTCCACCGCCAAGGTGGGCTGTCCCGGCGGGTACAAGAGCTCCGAGGCGGGCAGTTCGAAGGCGGTTCCCGCCAGGACGAAGAGCCACAGGGACAGGGAGCCGTCGGCCAGGAGGGGCAGGATCACCCGCCGGAGAAGCGCCGCCACGCCGGCCCCCTGCACCCTGGCCGCGGCCACCAGCCTTTGATCCAGCTGGGTCATGGCACCCAGTTGCAGGCGCAGGACGTAGGGTAGGCCGCCGGCCAGGTAGGCCAGGACCAGGGCCCAGGCCGTGCCGTACAGCAACAGGTGCGCGGCGGCGAGCCAGCGCTGGTTCCAGGCGAAGATGTATCCCGCGGCCAGGACGATGCCCGGCAGGCTGATGATCCAAAGGGAGATGCCCTGCAAAGCCGCGCGGAAGGCGCCGGACCCTTGGATTCCCGCCCAGGCCAGGAAGCTGCCCAGGAGCACCGCCGCGGTGGCCGCCACGGCGGCGAGGCGCAGGGAGAAGAAAAGGGCGCCCAAGGACTGGGAGCCGCCTCGCAGGACGGCGGCGTAGTGGGCCAGGGTCAGGCTTCCCAGGGCCAGGGGGGCGCCCAGATGGGTGAGGAAGGACACCAGCAGGCTGGCGGCCAGGGGCGCTCCCAGCGCCGCGGCGAAGAAAAGGCCCAGGGCGGCGGCGGCCAAGGGGCGGGCGCGGCCCAAGGGGATCGGAGGGGGAGGGCGAAAGCCCCCGTGCACGGTGGCGTAGCGGTAGCGGCGCAAGAGCGCCAGCTGAACCAAGAGGGCGCCGCCCACGGCGGCCGTGAGCAGGAGGGCCAGGGCACCGGCCCCGGGATAGTCGGTGGGCACGGTGTACAAGGCCGCGTAGATCTGGTAGGTGAGGAGGGGGAAATGGGCGCTTTGGGCCACGGTGGCCGCGATGCCGAAATCGCTCAGGACGTCGGCGAAAACCAGGGTGGCTCCGCTGGCCAGGAAAGGCAGCAGCAAGGGCAGGTAGATCCGCCGCCAGGCCTGCCCCCGACCGGCCCCCAGCACCCGCGCCGCGGCTTCCTGCTCCCCGCCCAGCCAGGGCAGGGCGGCGCCCACGGCCAGATAGGCGAAGGGGAAGAACTTGCCGGCCAGCACCAGGGCCAGGCCCCAGGGGGAGAAGAACAGATGGCGCACCAGCGGCGGCACCGCCAGCAGGGAGTCCAAGAGACCGCCGCGCTGCAGCAGCAGTTCCCAGCCCTGCGCCAGGAGGAAGGACGGGGTGAGCAGCACCACCCACACCAGGCCTGCCCACAGGGCGCGAGCGGGAACGTCGGTGCGTCGGGTCAAGATGGCCAGGGCGGTGCCGCAGCAGGTGGCGAGGAGCGCCGCGGCGGCGCTCAGCAGACAGGAGTCCGCCAGCATCCGGTAGTCCCAGGGGCGGGTGAAGACGTGGAGCAGGGGGAGGGGGTCGAAGGCCCAAGAGGGGTGGCGGGCAAAGGCGTGCGGGAAGAAGGCCTGGCCCGCCACGGTGGCCATGGGGTAGGCCACCAGGAGCAGCAGGAGGGCGACGGCGCCGGCCGCCGCCCAACGTTCCGCCCGCACGGTGCTCACCGGGTGATGTGGTCCAAGAACCACTTCTGAATGCCGTTCATCTTGGCGGCCTGCCAAGCAACGGGAACGTTCTGCCAGGTAATGCCTTGCTGCGGGCGCGCCGGATTGGGCTTTTCCCCCTTGATGAGGGGATTGAAATAGGAGTCGCCGCCGCCCTCGGTGAGCATGATCCGCTGTCCCGCCGGGGAGAGTACGAACTGCACGAACTGCTTGGCTGCCGCCAGATCCGGGGCGTGGGCGTTGATGGCCATGTCGCTGGGCAGCATGGTCACGCCGGCGGGGGGGTAGACGATCCTGACGGGGTCTCCGGTCACCATGGCCTTGGTCTCGGCGGAGTCTTGGAACATCGCGACCTTGACCGCCCCGGTGACCAGGGCCTTGAGGGTGTGGCCATTGGTGGGATAGATCTTGAGCCCGTTGGCCTTGAGGTCCTGGAAGAAGGCATCTCCTTTCTTGGCGCCCATGCGGTGGAGGATGCCGGCCACGAAGGGATAGGTGGGTCCGGAGATGGCCGGGTTGTTCATGGCCACCGCGCCGCGGAAAAAGGGCTTCAGCAAATCGTGCCAGGTGGCGGGGGCCTGGGAAGCGGGCACCAGCTTGGTGTTGTAGGCGATGGCGGCCGCGGCGGTCACCCCGGTGGGATAGTAGCCGTCGCCGGGAGGCAAGAGCGACCGGCCGAGCGAGGTGTAGTTCTTGGCGGCGGCGGGGAGCCAGTGCTGCAGCAGAAGGTGCTGCTGGTCCAAGGCGTATATGGGACCGTTGCCGTCGAACCAGATCACGTCCCAGCGGGGGTTGGAGCGCTCCGCCTCCACCTTGGCGATCAGGGGGCCGGTGCTGGTGTCGTCCAGCTTCACCTGGATCCCCGTCGCCTTTTGGAACGCGGCGGCCTCCGCCTTGTCATAACCCTGGGCGGAGTAGAAGACGAGCTGCTGTTTGGCCGGAGCGGCGGCGCTCCGGATGCCGCAACCCGCTCCCGCCAACACTACGGTGGCGGCCACCGCCACGACCAGGGTCTTGCGGTAAGGCATGCGATCAACTCCTTCTTCACGGCAGTGTCGTCGAATAGAAGGCTATCGGCGGGGGTTTAAGCTGCCGTTAAGGAGGGCTTAACCTGCAATTAAGGTTAGGTTAATACCGCACGGGAAGCGGGGAGGATGGCCGAGATGCCAGCCGCGGGTCCCAGGGCGGCACCGGCCCGCGGCGGTGCGAAGCGGCATGGGCTGCCGTGGCGCCGGTTTTCATGGGCCTCAACAAAGGCTGGTGTTGTGCCTGGCCTCGATTTCCACGGTAACGAATTCAGCTAACACTCCTACCAGCTTATTGCCTTTATGATAGCCTAACCATGAGTTCCTTGCCGCCCAGCCACGGCACGGCTACGGGCCGGTCCATGGAGCCGGCGGTGGCCGGCAGCGGATTGGGAGCACGTTTGTTCGGGGTCACGATGATCTTGGTCTGGGTGAGAAGGACGGTCCCCGGCAACTCAAAAACCTTGCGGTGGAGAGTCTTGGCTGGGGGGTGTAGATGGCCGATGATATTGCCACCGGCCAAGGTGGACGGCCGAGGGCATTGTCACTCGGAAATGGCGGTGCCAAAAACCTTGGCAGGTACAAAAGATGAACAACTCTCCCGCGTGCCATCAAGCATCATCGCCGTGATGGCGCCGGCAGCGAAGGCGACCGGCAACTGACAACATCCATGGCCGGAATGCTTTCCGTCCCTCCGCTAGGGCAGGACCTCAAATCCCTCCAACTGCGCCGCCTGGCCTAGGCGCTCGTCAAGGGTCACGAAGGACGCCCCGCCGGGCGGGGTGCCGGCCCAAACCAGGGCGGCTGCCAGCTGCAGTGCATCTGCCGCACGCAGCGGATGGAGCCTCAGCAGGCGGGCGGCGTGGCTGCGCACCGCCTCTCCCGGCAGCACCTCCGCCCAGGCGTTTCGCAGCAGTTCCAGCCGGTGCAGGACCGCCTTTTCCTGCGTGCTGGTGAGCACCCCTTCCCGTTTCAGGCGTGCAAAGGCCGACCAGCACTCCATGGGACTCGCCCACCAGACTATGAGGGCCGGGTCGTTGGGAAGGAGGGAACGGACGGCGGCCGATGCGGGTTGGGCCAAACAAAGGGGCACCAGAGCGGAGGCGTCCCAGAATCTCATCGGCCCTCGGCCCGTTCTGCCAATAGGTGGGCCAAACTTCTCCCCTCCGGGTCCGCAGGTCCTTCGGTGGTCCAGCAGCTGTCAGGAATTGCCTTCATTCCTAGCCGGATCAGACCGGCTCGCGCCAGGGCCCGGATACGTTCGTCCCCGGAAGCGGTGTCGGTAAAGGGAACGATTCGCGCGATGGGATTTCCCCGCTCGGTAACCACGATCTCATCGCCGGCCTTGACGAAATCCAAGAACTTACTCAGGTGCGCCTTCAGCTTAGCGACAGCAGCGACGGTGGGCATACTCCTTCACCTCCATGACCAATATAGTCAGTCACCTATGTCCCGTCAAGGCACAAAGGCGGTTCCTGCTGTCCCGACGAATGGAGTGGAGCGGCCGGTGGCGCCTTTGGTCTTTTGCATGCCGCCGAGGAGCACCTCTGCGCGGGGACTCGGGCCGAGCTGTCCGGGAAGGTAGGCGGGTATTCCGTTTGAGGGTCCGAAAGGCGTCGGCGCAGAGATGGCATCCCCCACAGATGCTGCGTGAAGGACCGGACGGAGATGTTACTGGCGGTTTGGGTGAAGAGCCAGGGATGCATGTAGGCGGGTGGAAGATCAGCAAGGCTTGCATCAAGAAAGACTGCGTCCCGCGTCCGGACTTTGCCGGGCGGCCGCCAATGGGCCGCCAGCCTTCGGAGGCAGCAACCGTCCGCCTGCGCATCCTCAGCGTCGGGGGTGGTCCGGGCCTTCCTCGGCTTGGGCTATGGGCCTGGAAGCCAGGCGAAAAAAGGGTAGCGGCCGGTGCCGCTACCCTGCAGGGGACGATCGCCGCGGATCCCGATGGGATCAGGGTGCCGTGGCGGCGCTCACCCCGACGTCGAAGGTGACCCAACCTTGGGATCCGTCGGGACCCTGGGCCAGCAGCCGATAGTAGCCGATGGCGGGGAAGGTTACCTGGAAGGCGGCGGTTCCCCCAGACAACTGCACCGTGGAGGGCATCCCCACCGGGGCGCTCACTCCTGTCGGCTCCACCGCCTGCAGCGTCACGGGGCCGGACAGGCCGGTGTCCAGGGTCAGCCCCGGCGTCTTGGCCTGCACGTACACGGTCAGGGGGACACTGGGCGTCGCGGCGAGGTTCTCCGGCGGGTCGGCCAGCTGCAGGCTGTCCGCTGGAACGTCGGGCAGGTTCAGGGGCGGCAGGGGCTTTTGTTGGAAGTCGAAGGCCGCCAAGAGGTCATTGGATCGGGCGTTGAGGCTGTTGAGAGGAGGCATCCCCCACAGCTGCTGCATGAAGGACAGGACGGAGATGTTGCTGGTGGTTTGGGTGAAGACCCCGGGACGCACGTAGGGGGAGACGATCACCATGGGGGTGCGGGTGCCGTAGCCGAAGCGGAAGGCCACCGGCGGCGAGACATGGTCCCAATAGCCGCCGCCCTCGTCGTAGGTGACGAAGATGGCGGTGGAGTTCCAGTAGGGGCTGTCCATCACCGCCTGGACCAGTTGGCCCAGCCAGGCGTCACCCTGCTGGATGTCCGTGGGCGGGTGCTCGCTGTACAGCCAGGTGGGCACCACGAAGGAGAAGTTGGGCAGGTTGCCGTGCTGGACGTCGGTGAAGAACTGGGACGTGTTGGCGACGTCGTTCCACAGGTGCTTGTTTTGCAGGATGGGGGTGTACCAGGCGGGGTTCCAATGGGTGACGAAGCCGGTGCCCTCCTGGGTCGGAGGCGGGCCGTTGTAGTCTCCCTGGTAGATGCGCCAGGAAAGGCCCTTTTGGCCGAGCTCGTCGAAGATCGTCTTTATCGGCAGGGTATTGGGGGGCGGGCTGTCGGAGATCCACCCGTCGGTCGTGGCCGCCACGGCGTAGATCCGGTTGGGCTGGGTGGGGCCGATGGCGGGCTGGAAGTTGTGGTCCGCCAGGACGAAGTGGCGGGCCAGGAACCACTCGTTGGGGAGGTTGTCCTGGCCGAAGAGGGTGATGCTGGCCAGGCTGTTCTGCGGGTCCGTGGTGTAGTAGTTCATCTTCCAGCCGGGCGGGCCGGGATCGAAGGCGTTGCTCAAGTTGGGCCCGGTGTAGTAGCCGGCGCCTCCCCCGAGCGGCGCGGGCCGGTAGTCCATCATCATGACCTCCGCCGACCGGTTGTGGTTGATGTCCACCGTGTCCCCCTCGTTGGGCGGCGCCCCGGCGGGGGTGACGGGCGCGGCGGTGTAGTTGGTGTCCGGATTGGGCAGCGCGGCGTTCGCGGGGACGCCGTCGGCCCCGGGGAAGTTGCCGAAGAGGTTGTCGAAGGTGTGGTTCTCCAGCATGACCTCGATGACGTGGGTGACGGGCGCGTGGAGCGGGGGCGGGGCCTGGGCGAGGGCCGAGAGGGCCGCCGGGGTCAAAAGCGCCAGACCGAGGGCCAGGGGCAGGACGGGACGCAGCGGGAGCTTCACCACGATCACTCCTCCTCTCGCGAGTTGCCTCCAGCCTGTCCGATGCGGTTTAAAGGGGAGTTAAGAAGCCTTTAGGCCGCGATTAAGTTCCCGGGAAGACGCCGGGTCATTCCCCCAGGGGCGGGTCGCCGCCGTCGGGATGCACACCGGCCAGCACCAGGAGCGCGACGGTCCCGGCGGTCACCAGGGGCAGGCGCCAGACCGCCAGGAGCGGCGTGTGGAAGGCCACCCAGGCGCCGAACCAGGCCAGAATCGCCGCGGCCAGCGCGGCGGCCGGCAGGTACGGCAAGCTCTTCACCCCCTTTCCCGTCACCTGGGGGACAGTCTAACCTTCCGGTGCGAAGACGGGGTTGGGATGGGTTTAAGCCTCGTTTAAGTCTCGTGGTCGCCGTGGGCTTTAACGGGACCTTAACCGCCGGTTAACACCGGCTTAAACCCGGGCCGCTAAGGTATCCTCAGGAGAGGAGGCGGTCCGGATGCGAGGCGAGGTGCGCTTGGTGGCCCTGGATGTGGACGGCACCCTCCTGGACAGCCGGGGGCGGCTCTCCGCCCGGGTGCGCCAGGCCGTGGGACGGGCCACGGCGGCGGGGGTGCGGGTGACCTTGACCACGGGTCGCTGGCCCAGCCTGAGTTTGCCCCTGGCGCGGGAGTTGGCCCTCGATACGCCCTTGGTGTTGTGCGGCGGGGCCCTGGTGCTGCGCCCGGCGGGGGAGGTTCTGCATCGGCAGGAGGTGCCCGAGGGACCCTTTGGCCGGGCGGTGGCACTGCTGCGCCGCCTGGGACTGCCGCGCCTGGCCTTGAGCGGGGCCGACGCGGCGGCGGACGTGTACTGCGAGGAATTGCTGCCGGAACGGGTCTGGACGGGGGTCCTCCAGCGGGGCTGCTCCGGCTGGGTGCGGGTGGCGGATCTGGCCGCCGAGGTGCCCGCGCCGCTGCGGCTGTTCACCTGGGGTTCGCCGGAGCGGCTGCGGGAGGCGGCCCGGCGGCTGGCAAAGCTGCCCCTGGCGGTGCGGGTGCTTTCCCGGGTGGAGGCCGACATGGCCTCGGTCTTGGGCAGCGCCGCGGCGGGAGCGGCCTTCCGGGGCGTGGCCGGCCTGGAGCTGACCGCGCCGGGCGTCTCCAAGGCCCGGGGGCTGTCCTTCCTCCTGGGGCTCTTGGAATTGGACCCCCGGCAGGTGCTGGCGGTGGGCAACGACCACAATGACCGGGAACTGCTGCGCTACGCGGGCTGGGGCGTGGCCGTGGGCAACGCCGTGCCCGAGCTGAAGGCCCTGGCCCGGGAGGTCACCGCCAGCAACGACGAGGACGGCGTGGCCCTGATCCTGGAGAAGTATGTGGCGTGAGGGAGCTGCTGGCCGTCACCGGGCGGTGGACCCCGGACGACGCGGGCAACTGCCGCAGCTTTCCCTTCGAGGTGAGCGAGCGCGCGCGGCGGCTGCGGGTGGTCTTCTGGTACGAGCCGTTGACGGCGGAGCGGCCGGAGGAGCGGATCCAGCGGCAGCGGGCCATGGCCCTGGCCTCCCGCCGCCTGGGGCGGCCGGTGTCCGCGGCGGATTTTCCCGGCGAGAGGCTGCCCGGGAATTTCGCCACCTTGTCCCTGGAGGATCCGCTGGGGTACCGGGGAACCCGCTATCGCCTCGCGGGCTGCCATCGGGTGGTGCTGGACGACGTCCAGGCCACGCCCGGCTACGAGCTGCGAGCGCTGGCCGGCGGCCTGTGGCGGGCCACCGTCACGGTGTGGGCGATGGCCAGCCCGCAGTGCCGCTACGAGCTGGCGGCGTGGGCTGAGGAGAGCGCGGGAGGCGAGGTCGGAGGGTGGTCCGGGTCATAGGGGGCCGGCGGCTGGAAAGAGGGGGAGGGGACGCGGGTGACGGGACGCCGCGGCGGGGTGTGGGGGCTGATCCCGGGACGGCTGATCGTGGGGGAGGGCTGCGACGGTTCCGGAAAGACGACCCAGTTGCAGCTGCTGCGCCGGTGGCTGATCGAGCAGGGAGCCGCGGTCTATTGGACGGCGTGGAACTCCTCGGAAGCGGTGCACCCGCGGATCCGGGAGGCCAAGCGGCGGCGGCGCCTGACGCCCCTCACCTACAGCCTTTTGCACGCCTGCGATTTCGCGGCGCGCTACGAGGAGGGCATATTGCCGCACCTCCAGGCCGGCTGGGTGGTGCTGGCCGACCGCTACGTGTTCACCGCCTACGCCCGGGACGGGGCGCGGAGCTGCAAGGCGGCCTGGGTGCGCGGCCTGTACGGCTTTGCGGCCAGGCCCGATCTGGTCCTGTACTTTAGGGCGTCGCCCGAAACCGGATTGCAACGGGTGCTGGCGCGCCGAAGCGCTCCCCGCTTCTATGAGGCGGGGATGGATCTGGGCCTGTCGGAGGACCCCTCGGAGAGCTTCCGCCTCTATCAGGGACGGGTGCGGGAGCGCTACGACCGCCTGCTGCGGGGAGAGCGCACGGTGGTGATCGACGCCGATACCGCGGCGGTGCGTCAGCAGGAGCGGGTCCGCGCGGTGGTGGGGGAGCTTTTGGGTTTGCCCGGGGCGGGGGAGGGCCGGGCGGCGGCGTGCCTGGACGCGTCGCTTTGAGGCTGGCGACTGAAGAGTCGGTTTCGGGTCGGCTGCTGGCCTTGGAGGGGTGCCCCGGGGCCGGCGGTGCCGCCCAGGCGGCGATGCTGCGGGACTGGCTGGAAGTCCAAGGCTGGCCGGTGCTGGAAACGGTCCCGACCGGGGAAGAGCCGGGGTGGGCCGCGGCGGGGGAGGACGGCTACCCGTTGGCCGGCAGCCTCTGGCGGGCGGCCGGTCTGGCCGAGGCGGTGGAGCACCGGATCCGCCCGGCGCTTGAGGCGGGTTTCGTGGTGCTGGTCCATCCCTACGTGCATACCCTGGCGGCGGTCTGCCGAACGGCGGGGGCGCGCCGGTCCTGGGTGGAACGGGTTTTCCGCTTCGCCCCGGCGGCCCACACGGCGTACTTGAGGACGGCTCCGGCGGAAGGGCTGCGGCGGGTGCTGGCCCGGGACGGGAAGCTGGACCGTCCCGGACCGGGCGGCGCGGCCCAGTTCCTGCACCGTTGGGAGCGCCTGCAGCGGGTATTGGACGAGGCCGCCGGCAAGCACGGCTTTCGTACCGTGGACGCCGGGGAGCCGGGGCAGGTGGTCCAAGAGCAGCTGCGTCGGTGGGCGGAAGAGCTGCTGGTGAAGGGGTGAGGTCATGCAGGAGAGGCTCCTGACCCGCTACGATCCCGCCGTGGCCGCGCTGGCGGTCAAATATCGCTGCGAGGAGACGCACCATCGCCGGGTGGAGTCCTTCGCGCTCGAGCTTTGGGCGTTGCTGCGGCCTTTCCACCGGCTGGGCGGCGGCGAGGCGGCGTTGTTGCGTCACGCCGCCCGGGTGCATGACTTGGGCCGCTATGTGGCCGAGGGCCGCCACCAGCGCCATGGGCAATATCTGATCCGCCACGACGAACTGCTGGCCGGCTATCCGGAGCCGGCGCGCAGCGCCTTGGGATTGCTGGTGCGCAACCACCGCAAGTCCCCCCGGCTCGCACCGGCAGCGTGGGGAACCGACCTGGCGCGGCGGGTGCTGCAGCTGTGCGCCCTGTTGCGCCTGGCCGACGGGTTGGACGGGAGCCGGGATCCCGCGGTGCGTCTGGTGGACTTCCATGCGGGGGGGCGTGCGGCATGGTTGTTCATATACGGTCTGGAAAGGATTCCGGGGGATTGGGTGCGGCGCAAGGCCTGCCTGGTGCAGCCGGCCTTCGGCTGCGTCCTGCAGGTGGTGGGGACGGGGGCTGGGGCGGCGCGGGGGGAGATCCGGCATGGGTGAGGTCCTGGGGATCATCGACGCCGGGTCCAACTCCTTTCGGCTGTGCGTGGTCCGCCTGGGACCCGCGCCGGCTTGGCGGGTGGTGGACCAGGCCAAGGCGTGGGTGCGTTTGGCGGAGGGGTTGGTTCCGGACGGCGCCTTGGTTCCGACGGCCCGGCGGCGGGGCTTGGAGGCCCTGCGCGGCTTCGCGCGCATCTGCGAGGAGCGCGGGGTGGAGCATCTGATGGCCGTGGCCACCGCCGCGGTGCGGCAGGCGTCCGACGGCGAGGAGTTTTGCGCGGCGGCCCGGGCCGCCGCCGGCGTGCCCCTGCGGGTCATCTCGGCGGCGGAGGAGGCGGAGCTGAGCCTTCTGGGCGCCCTGAACACCCTGCCCGCCACGGAGGGCGTGCTGCTGGACGTGGGGGGCGCGAGCACCGAGGTGGTGCGCTTCGCGGGACGGCGCTTGACCGGGTCGGGCAGCTTGCCGCTCGGGGCGCTGAACCTCACCGAGCGCCTGGCGGACGGCGCCATCCCGGCCGCGGACCTGGAAGGCTGCCTGGCGGAGGCCTTCGACGCCTTGCCCGCGCTGCGGGGCGTTCCTTTCGGACTGCCCCTGGTCGGGGTGGGGGGCACGGTGCGCACCCTGGCCAAGATCGACCGCAAGGTCAGGCGGCTGGAACTGTTGCCTTTGCACAACTACCGCATGTCCGCCGGGGCGTTGGAAGAGGTGGTCGGGAGGCTGACCACGGGGGAGAGGGAAGGTTTGCCGGGGCTCATCCCCCAGCGGGCCGGCCTCATCGCTGCGGGAGGCGCCCTGGTCCGCGCCGCCTTCCGGCGGGCGGGGGCGTCGGAACTTTGGGTCAGCGGGGCGGGGCTGCGCGAGGGGTTGATCTACCAGCGGCTGTTGGCCGGACGGCGCCCGCCGGTGCTGGGCGACGTGCTGGAGGCCGGGGTGGAGAGCTTCCTGATCCTCCATGGCCTGGACCGGAGGCGCTCGCAGCAGGCGGTCCGCCTGGCGGGGGAGCTGTGGGACGCCTTGAAGCCGCTGCATGGCCTGGAGGACGAATGGCGGCGCGTTTTGACGGCCGCCGCCGCCCTGCGGGAGGCCGGCATGGCGGTCGGGCCGTACAAAGAGGGGCGGCACACCTTCCAACTGCTGGTCGATGGGACGGTGCGGGGGCTTTCCCAACGGGAGACCCTGCTCATGGCCGCCGCCGCGGCCTACCGGGGGGACCCGGCGGAGCTGAAGGCCCTGCTGGCGCCGTACGCCCGGCTGTTGGCGGACGGGGATCGAAGACGCATCCGCCGCCTGGGGGTGATGGCGAGCCTGGCCTGGAGCCTGGGCCGCTATGCGCCTGCCGCCGTGCGGGTGCTGGGGGGACGCGGCAGCCCGGCGGCGTGGCACCTCACGGTGGCGGCTCCGGAGGACGGGGTATGGGAGCGCCGGGAGGCGGCCGGTTGGGAGGTCGCCTTCCGCCGGGCCTTCCAAGCGACCCTGATCACGGAAACCCCCAGCGACTGAAGGCGCCGCCTGGCCCAGCGGCAGGGCGGGAAGCGTCGGCGGCTCGGTGTTCCGGGAAGCCTATCGCGCCTTGGCGGGGCGGCTTAACCGTTGGTTAACCTGGGTTTAAGGCAGACTTAAGCGCCCCTTAAAGCTCATCCCCTATCCTTTATTTGGTGCCCGAAGAACGGCGGGGGAGGGATGGCCCAGTGACG
The DNA here is from genome assembly GCA_021810565.1 of Bacillota bacterium. Lineage (GTDB taxonomy): Bacteria > Bacillota > Sulfobacillia > JAJZIM01 > JAJZIM01 > JAJZIM01. Next base: position 47,447 of record JAJZIM010000001.1, on the reverse strand, counting down.
GTAGAGGTGGCCCCGGTCCGCACCCTCGGGAGGACGGACGGCCAGGCGGAGCGGCCCTTGCGGTTGGATCTTCGCGGCGAACCGGGGGTGGCGCGCAACCTGAAGGCCGTGCGCCGGGCGGTGGAGCACCTGCCAGGGGGTCAGGTGCTGGAGATCCTGACGGACGACCCGGTGATCCGCGAGCGGCTGGCGGGGAGCATCCCCGACCTCTTCCCGGTTCGCCTGCTCCCGGCCCACGAGCCGGGGTATCCGATGGCGGAACGGGCGTGGCGAGTGCTGCGGCCCTGGGTCGAAACGCCGGACGACGCTCAGGGGGAGGGCGCCGCCGACCAAGTGTCGGGATAGGACCGCCGGTCGGGAGCGGCGCTTGCCGCGGGAGGGGCCGATGGGTGGTCGGGGATGTCCCGGCTTTTGGGGCGGAAAACCTGCGCGAAAGGGGTGGCGGCGCATGGCGGGGTACCTGTATAGCGACCTGCCGGGGCGGCTGGACCGGCTGGGCTGGAACCGCTTCCACACCACGGTGCTCCTGACCCTGGGAGCCGGCTGGGCCCTGGACGGTTTCGAGGTCACGGTGGTGGGCCCCATGCTGGCCTATCTCTCCCGCGTCTTTCATCTGAACGTGGTGCAGGGAGCCTGGGTGGGCAGCATCTTCCTCCTGGGAGCCCTGGGTGGGGCGCTGATCTTCTCGACCCTGGTGGACCGGCTGGGGCGCAAACGCCTCTTCCTGACCACCATTCTGCTCTACGGCCTGAGTACCTTCGCCACCGCCTTCGCCGGACTCTACGCCGTTTACGGTACGGCAGGCGTTTTCGCCGGGATGGCCGCCTTGGCCGGGGTCGGCCTGGCGGGCATGACCCTTTGGTCGCTCTACGGGGTGCAGGGCAAGGCGCACTCCCTGGAGCAGATGACGACGCGGCCCCTTCCTGCCGGGGCGGCGGCAGAGGTCGAGGCATGAACACCACATGGGGTTCGGCGGCCCCGACCCTCGCCCGTCGGGAGCTCTTGCGGGTGGCGGGCCGGCTGGTGCGTTCGGATGCGCCCGGCTGCCGCAGCTTCCCCTTCCGGGTGCCGCCGGGGGTGGCGCGCCTGGGACTGGTCCTGCACTGGGAACCGTGGGCCAAGGAGTGGGAGGAGGCGGCGGCTTTGCGCGACGCTTTGGCGGACAATGCCCGGCGGGTGGGACGGCCGGTGGAGGCGAGCGACTACCCGGGCCTGCACCGGCCCAAGAACTTCCTCAGCCTGGCGGTCTACGATCCCTTGGGCTACCGGGGTACCCGGCACCGGCTGGAGGGACGTCAGGTGGTGGAGTTGGATTCCGAGGCGGCCACGCCGGGCTACGAGGTGCGGCCGCTGGTGCCCGGCCGCTGGCGGGTGGCGGTGGCGGTGCGCAGCATGGTCAGCCGGGGATGCTGCTTCGAACTGGCCGTCTGGGGGGAGCGATGATGCGGCTTTTGCGGGGTGACCTGCATCACCACACCCACCACTCCGACGGGGCGGAGTCGGTGGCGGAGGCGGCCCGGCGCTGCCGCGCCCAAGGCTACGATTTCCTGGCGGTGACCGACCACGACACGGGAGCGGCTTGGCGGGAGGCGGCCCAGGTGTCGGGCCTGACCTTGATGCCGGGAGTGGAGGTGACCACCTTCCACGGCCATGCCCTGGCCTTGGGAACCTGGGGTCCGGTGGAGTGGCGGGATCTGGGGCGGGGGGACGCCCCCCGCCTATTCGGGCGTATCCGCGCGGCGGGTGGCTTGGCCGCGGTGGCCCATCCCTTTTTCGTGGGAGGGAGCGTCTGCGCCGGCTGCGCCTGGGACTTTGCCGACTGGGAGGGGGCGGACGCCGTGGAGGTCTGGCACGGGCCCGATCCCCAGGAACGTCCCCACAACCGGGCGGCCTTGCGCCGCTGGGAGGAGCTTTTGACGGCGGGGGAGCGCCCGGTGCCCCTGGGGGTGCGCGACTGGCACGGCGGCGGCGAGGCGGGGGAGGAGTGGGCCAGCACCTGGGTATACGCGGCGGGCGCGGCGCTGAGCGACGTGGTGGAGGCCCTGCGCCGGGGACGGGTGTTCGTCTCCGTGGGGCCGCGGCTGGTGTTGACCGGGGAGGGCGACCTGCTGCCGGGAGACGAGGCGGCGGGGGAGGTGGCGCTGCGCCTGGCCTACCTGGGCGGCTGGCCGGGCACGGTGGAGTTGCGCCTGGTGGGGCCGCAGGGGCCGTGGGCCGGCCGCCGGGTGCGCGGGCGGGGACTGTTGGAGCACCGCTGGTGCGCTGCTCCCGGGGAGTGGTGCCGGGGTGAGGTGGCCGTCGGCGAGCGCCTCCTGGCCTTTACCCATCCCGTCTTCGGGCCGGCCTGACCGCCGCTCTCCTGGCTTGCGGGGCGCCTGGACGGAGCCGGGGGGTCATTAACCGAGAATTAAAGCGGCCTTAAGACGTCCATAACGCCAGCGCAACAAAAGGGTGCTAGCCTGGATCGGGAAGGAGGGGGAGGGCCTTGGGCGCAGCGGCGGGTTTCCTGGCGGTGTGGTCCGAACCGAGGCTCGGGCGGGGGAGCTTGGGGGTGCCGGCGGGCATCGCGACGGCCTGGCTTTTGTCCTGGCTTTTCACTTCGGAACTGCGGCAGTTCGCCCAGGTCCTGGCCGCCGGCTTCCTGGTGCTGGTGGCCGTCTTGGGGTTGCTGGACCGGCTTGCTCCCTCGGGCAGCCCCTGGGAGGTAGGTGCGGTGGTGACCATGGCCTGCCTGGCCGGGCGGCCCTGGGAGTGGGGGGCGGCGGGGAGCTTGGCGGCTGCGTTCGTCTGGATCCTGCTTCCCGCGCGATGGACCGGCTGGCGACCGCTGAGCCTGGCCCTGCTGGGTGCGGCGGCTCTGGAGCTCTTGGCTGCGCCCGTCCTGTGACGGGGCGCGGGGAAGGAGGGCGGGCGGTGGACTCCCGACAGCTGCGGTGCTGGCTGTCCCGCGCCGGCATGGGCCGGGGATGCATGGAGTTTCACCTGGGAGACCCCCGCTCGGGATTTGCCGGCAAGGTGTTCTTCAGCGAGTTCTGGCTGGAGGGCAGCCGGATCCTCTTCGCCCGGGGCGGCGAGGTGGTGGCCCACCTGGACGGGCACCGGATCCGCTCCGTGGCCGGCGGCGAGGGCAGTTGGGCCTTGGAGCTGGCTTTGGGCGAGGATGGGGGTGCCCTGCTGCTGAAGGGGGAGGTGATGCCGGCGGAGCTTAACCGCAGCTTAAACTCCTCTTAACCGGGCCTTAACGGGGGGGTGCTACGCTGCGGCTGGAGGGCCTCGGATCGTGACGCGACATTCGGAAGGAGGGATCGGGTTGGGCGCAGAAGCTGCTTCGGGCGATCTGCGTGACCGCGTGCTGCAGCCTCTGGAGGAAACGGGTCTCAAGGGTTTCCATTTCCGCACCTGGCTCACGGCGGGCATGGGCTTCTTCACCGACGCCTATGATCTGTTCATCATCGGTGTGGTGACCACCCTGCTGGTGCCGATTTGGCACCTGACCACCTTGGACCTGATGTTGGTGAACAGCACGGCGCTGGCGGCCGCCGTCTTGGGGGCGCTCTTCTTCGGGCGGCTCATGGATCGTTTCGGCCGCAAGGCCATCTACGGCGTGGAGGCGGTGCTGCTCACCGTCGGGGCCGTGCTCTCGGCCTTCTCCACCAGCATCTGGATGCTGATCGTCTTCCGGTTCATCGTGGGTCTGGGGGTGGGCGGCGACTACCCCATGAGCGGCGTCATCATGAGCGAATACTCCAACCGGAAAAAGCGCGGTTTTCTGGTCAACTCGGTCTTCGCCATGCAGGGCTTCGGTCTTTTAGCCGGTCCGGCGGTGGCGGCCATCCTGCTGGGCTTCGGCGTGTCCCACGACCTGGCTTGGCGGCTGATGCTGGGCCTGGGCGCGATCCCGGCGGCGGCGGTGATCTACCTGCGGCGCAAGATCGCCGAGACCCCGCATTTCTCCCTGGGCGTGCGGGGCGACGTGGCGGGCACCGCGCGGCTGGTGGGCAAGCTCACCGGCACCAGCGTGCCGGCCGAGGGCCGGGTGGCCAAGCTGAACGGCTCCTGGACCGTGCTGTTCACCAACCCCAAGTACCTGCTGACCCTGGTGGGCACGGCCTTCAGTTGGATGTTCCTGGACATGGCCTTCTACGGCAACGGCGTCTCCTCGGGGCTGGTGATGAAGGCCCTGCTGCCCCACGCCACCATGCTCTCCGGCATCCTGGTCGCCGGCCTGATCTTCTTGGTGGCGGCGGTGCCGGGCTACTGGGTATCCGCCCTCACCATCGACCGGCTGGGGCGCCGTTTCATCCAGATGCTGGGGTTCGCGGTGATGGCCCTGGCCTATGCGGCCATCTTCCTCTTCCCGGGACTCACGGCCATACCGGTGGCCTTCCTGCTGGTCTATGCCGTCAGCTACTTCTTCATTGAATTCGGCCCCAACAGCACCACCTTCGTCTTCCCGGCGGAGGTCTTCCCGGTGACGGTGCGCGGCTGGGGTTTCGGCATCTCCGCCTCCACGGGCAAGGCGGGGGCCGCCGTGGCCGCCTTCCTGTTCCCCCTGATGCTCGTTTCCCTTAAACTGCCCGGCACCATGGGCATCCTGGCGGTGATCTCCCTGCTGGGGCTGCTTCTGACCTGGGCCGTGCTGGGGGAGCCCAAGGGCAAGAGCCTGCGGGACGCCTCCTCCGAGCACCTGTTGGAGCAGGGCGAGGCGCCGCTGGGCAAACCGGTTCACGCCGACTGAATCCAATCGCTGCACTTTCTAATCCCGGGGGGGCCATCGACGGCCCCCCCGCAACTTTTTAGAGAAGATGTGCTGGCGCTGGGAAAATCCACATATTGACTTGCACCTGCCACCGCCTTGCCCTATACTGATTTCGACAGTTTCCGCAGCAGGGCGCGGGGGGGCGGATCATGCTCAGGCTGCCGCTGGGTCCCTCCTTGGAGAACATGTTTTTGGCCAAACCAGTAAGCGATATCCAGGGAAGGATACTGCTGGCAGCCGGCGTCCGTCTGACCCGAAATTTCATCCTACGCCTGTCGGAGCTGGGCTTCCACGAGGTGTATGTGGAGTATGCCCCGGCCGAGGACGTGGCGGAACGCTCCCTGCTGCACGAGGCCACCCGGCGGGAGGCAGTGCTGGCCATCGAGGCGGCGATGAAGAGCCGCACCCGCGGCAGCCGCTTCCCCGTGGAGGAGGTGAGCCGGGCGGTGGAGGCGGTCTTGCGCGAGGTGGAACTGAACCGGGACATCGTGGCCGGGCTGACCATGCTAAAGGACCTGGACGGGTACACCTTCATCCACTCGGTCAACGTGTGCGCCCTCTCCCTGCTCATCTCCATGGGTCTGGGCATCCGCGGTCGCCGGCTGCGGGAGGTGGGGGTGGGGGCGTTGCTCCACGACCTGGGCAAGGTGTCCGTGCCGGCCGAGATCCTGCGCAAGCCAGGCGGACTCACCGAGGCGGAGCTGTTGCAGGCCAGGCTGCATCCCGACTGGGGCTACGAGGCCCTGCGGGAGGTATCCAGCCTGGGGGAGGAGGCGGCCCAGGCCGCCTATCAGCACCACGAGCGCATGGACGGGTCCGGCTACCCCCGGGGCCTGCGCGGGGAGGAGATCGCCGAGATCGGACGCATCGTGGCGGTGGCGGACAGCTACGACGCCATGACCTCGGATCGGGTGTACCAAGGGAAAAAGCTGCCCCACCAGGCCTGCGAGGAACTCGCCGGGATGGCGGGGCGCTCCTATGAAGGGCGGGTGGTGGAGACCTTTTTGGCCCACGTGGCGGTGTATCCTGAGGGCACCTTCCTGCGCCTGGCCGACGGCGGCACCGGCCTGGTGCTGCGCCAGACGGAGCAGGGGCCCCTTTATCCCCTGGTGCGGGTGCTGGCGGATCCGGCGGGGGAGGCCCTGCCGGCGGGGGCGTGGCCGGAGGTCATGGCCAACGCCGCTCCCGCCACGGTGGTGGTGGGGATCCTGGAGGAGGAAGAGGTAGCCGTCTTCCTGCGCCGCCTGGAGCTGAACCCGGTGGACTGAGCCAAGCGCCCGCAACACCCGGGGGGATTTGGGGCCCCGAGGCCGGGATGTTTTTGCGAGGGCTGCGGGTGTCCTCGGCGGACGCGTGGAGGCGGATTACGCAGAGGGGAAAAAGGCGCCGCAAAGGTTGCCAGCCGTGAACCTCAGGGGAGATCCGGGATCGTCACTCCTCGACGCCGCATTGCCCGCAGAACTTCTGGCCTTCGCCCAGGGGCGCCCCGCAGTGGGCGCAGAACTTCTTGTCCCCCACCCCCACCGCGGTCCCGCATCCCGGGCAGAACTTCTGTCCCTCGGCCAAAGCCGCTCCGCAACCGGCGCAGAACCCGCCGGCCCCGGCCGCCGCCTCCCGAGTGGCTGCCGCCTCCACCACCCCGGGCTCCGCGGGCACCGGGGGTGCCGTGCGCACCTGCGCCGGGGGAGTCGGTTTCGCCCCCCGCCGCCGCAGGACGCCGAAGTACAGGCCCGCCGCCAGGGCCAGGAGCACAACGACCGCCAGGGCGTACACCACCGGTCCCGGACCCGAGCGGTCCTTGCCCGCCAGGATTGCCGCCTGGGAATCGGTCATGTATTTCTGCACAAAAGGATTGCCGGGGAACAGCGAGTTGACTTCGGTGAAGTCCCGCAGCGCGTACCGATACTGATCCTGCCCGTACTCCCCCAGGGCCTGCTGGTACAGCTTCGTCACCTGACCCTCCCGCGGTTTGACGTTGGCCTGCTGCAGGAACTCCCGCACCAAGCTGGCCGGCACCAGGAAGTTGGTGCCCGTCTCGGCCACCCCGGTCTGGGTGTTCACGACGGTGAAGGTGGCGAGACCGATCACCTGTCCGGCGCTGTTGAGGGCCGGCCCGCCCGAGTTCCCCGGGTTGATGGCCGCGTCGGTCTGCAGGGCCGTCCAGCCACCGGACATCTGGGCCCGCCGGCTGATGACCCCCTTGGTGGCCGAGGGCTCGACCCGGCTGGACTTAGCCAGGATCGACAGGAAGGTGGCGTCCCCCGGGTAGCCCACCACCAGGACGGGATCCGTCGTGCGCATCTGCGCGTCGTTCCCCAGGGCCAGGGTGGGCAGATGCTGTTGCCCCTCCACCTTTAGGATCGCCACGTCCTTGCCGGGGGTGGGCTGTCCGGCGGTGACCACGTCGGCGGTGATCCCATGCTGCCCCGTGGCTACGCCGGGAACGGCCGCTCCCATCTCCACGGTGTAACTCTGGTGGATCTTGCCAAGCTGCATGTATTGCACGGCATATTGCACCATGGCGTTTTCCAGCTGCTTTTGCACGTCCGGCGGGATCTGCCCCCCGTAGAACTGACCGAAGGCCGCACCGGAGCTGGCCATGGCGTGCTCCACGAAGGATTTCAGGGCCGTCTGGGCCAGACCCTGCTTAAGTTCCTTTTGGCCTGGATCCACCACGTGGGCGTTGGTCACCAGATACCCGTCCGGGGTCACGTAGAACCCGGATCCCACCGCCATCATCTCCACGCTTTTCGTGTCCACGGTGTTGCTCGGCTGAATATATTCCAGGGGGTTGGCCAGGATCAGCTGCATCATCGCCTGCGCTATGGCCGTCTGATTGTCTTGGACCTGACCCTGCTGCACCATGCTCACGACCTGCTGCTCCAGGCTGCTCAGCTTGTCCTGCGGGATGGTGGGCTTCGCGATGCTCACCTGGGACTTGAAGTCCGAGACCACCATCACCGTGCCGAGCTTCGCCACCTCGAAGATCTGGTGCTGGTCCAGGGCCGGTCCCTGGGCGCTCAGACCGCAGCCGGCGGCCAGGGTCAAAACCACGGTCAAGAGCAGCCCATAAAGCTTCCTCGCCGATCGCCACGATCCCATCATACGCTTGTCCTCCTCTTTGCCATCGCCTTCGCTGTTTGTCTCATCGCTCCCGGGCGGGAACTTTCAGCCGCGGCGGCACCCGCATCCCCGCCGGGAACGCCCCCGCGGCAAGGCCCGGGAGCAGGCTCCCGGCGGCGGCGCCGATCCAAAGCCACGCCCCTTTTCGGCTGCGGCAGGCGGGGCATGGAGGGTCCAAGCCAGGTCCTCGGCCGGGATGCCGGAGCAGGATCCGGCCCGGACATCGTCCGAGCGGGCCAGACGCCGGGCAACGGGCCGGGGGCCGGAGCCGTGGGCAAGGCCGCCGCGTCCATCCATACCTGGACCGTCTGAGGGACCAGGGAGGCGGCCACGAAGATGAGCTCCAGCCGTCGCCGCCTCCCGTCGTGGCGGACGGTACAAGCCGCATGCACCACCGCAGGCGCTCCCTGGGCCGGGGGACCGCAGGCCTCCCCCGGGGGGCTGCCCGGCCGCACCGGGTTCGTCATGTCGGCCCGGACGATTCCGGGAACCGCCGCCGGGAACCCGACCGGACCCGTAGCCCCGCGCCGTTCTAGAAATCGGGGCCGCCCGAGTCGGGTGCATCCGTGCTGAAATCAGGCGGGGTGAAGTCCGTCGGTGAGTAGTCGTTTTCGGAGGAGGCCGCCTGACCCGTGCTTCCGGGCGAGCCAGACTTCACCAGGGACGTGCTCCAGCCCCATAGGGCCAGGCCGCCGATACCCAGTACCGCCACTGCGCCCCAATCACCGCCGAAGGCCAGCAGCAACGCCATCAGCATCGCCGCTACCGCCATCAGCCGCAGGATCCAACCCAGAATGCGCATCATCACCCCCCCCCCCTTGCATCCTTGAATGCCGCTCCCCGCAAGCCGCCCCTCAGGGGCCATGACTTCCCCACCGCCGTTGAGCGGACGGACCGACCGGGGTCGGAACCTGCCCCGGCTGCCGACAGCGGGCCGTCCGGGTGAGCGTCGCCTCACCGGCTGAGGGCCTGTGGCCGTAGCGAAATCGGCGGGCCGGCTCATCGGAACCCCCCCGCTGCGCGATAGTCCGTCGTCCCCTCCAGAGCTTCGCCTATCTCCTACGCCCTCTTCCCCGCGAAGCGCGCCGCGAACTCCCGAGTGGCCTCCCGCTCCGCAGGGCTCACCTCCACCCCCGCCTCCGCCAGGACCCTCTCCGGATCCGCCACGGCCCGGGACAGGAACTGCGGATCCGGCAGCACCCGCTCCACCAAGGTCGCCAAGGCATCTTCAGCCAGCACTCATCATCCCCTCATGCACGGCTCCCCCGGACCCGGGCACCCATCGGCGGACCCTCCCGGTGAGCCCCTCCGGGCGAGCCAGGGCCACCCACCGGGCAAGGGCGCCTGCCCCGCCCCGGACAGGGCCTCGCCATCGGTTTCCCGGCGGCGGGCCTGTTCCGATCCGCCCTCCATCGGGGCCCGGGAGGCCGAGGCGTCATTGGGGCACCGACTTAGAACGGGTGGGTAGGGGCGTAGAGGTAGGTTTGCTGGCCCCCGTTGGCGTTGAACTTGAACTCGATTTGGTTGTACTGCGGATAGAAGGTGGCGGGGCCCCAGCCGCTCAACTGCCCGCCGTTGTCGGAGAAACTCACCTGCCCATTGCTGTAGGTCCAGGTTCCGTGGTCTTCCACCGCACCCACCTCGACGGTGCCGTTGACCGTCGTAGAACCGTACTCGGTGAAAGTGCCGTCCGGCAATAGTTTCAGGAAGTCGAGGCAGTCTGTTACCTCCCGGGTGCCGTCAGACAGCGTCAGGCTGCCGTCCTTGCAGTAATAGTAGCCCGCGACGCCGCCCTGCCCGGTCTGGTTTTGGCTGGATGGGGACTGCCCGGAATTGTTGGTGATGGTCACCTTCTGACTGAGCGGCGGCGTCTGCGCGCCGAGCCCGCAGCCGGCGCTCGCGGACAGGACTCCGATCAGAAAGAGCCCCCCGATTCGCCTCACGGCACGACGAGCAATCTTCATATGTTGCTCCTCCTTGGTCCCATTACCCATCTGTACCGAACGGCAGCTGTTCCACCCGTGCGTCCACCGGCGTGCCGAAAGTCACCCAGAACGACTTGCGCCCATCCGTGAACTACCCGTGCCCGAAGGCAGCCTGCGGCTCATCCGGATCCGGCCCTTCGGCTTTGCCCTTTTCTCAGGGCCGAGGAAGCCACGCTCCACATGATCGCGCCGTACCCGAAGGCGAAGAATCCATTGAACCAATCTCTGTTTGTGAGCATCACCACCGCTATGAGGAACGACCCTACAGCCACCAATCGCAGGATCCAGGAGAGCAATGGCCACATCTGCACCACCCCTTCGCCGCATTGCGATTGGCCTCCGGAAGCCGGAAAGGTTCGAAGTCTCGGGCGGTATCGGTGTTCCTGGTCCGCGGTGCATCGGCCGCGGCTGGACGGATGATCTCGCACCGAGTTTGGGGCCGCTCGCCGTGCAACTGGGCTCCTGGCGGCGGGAGGCAGACCGCTTAGAACGGGTGGGTAGGGGCGTAGAGGTAGGTTTGCTGGCCCCCGTTGGCGTTGAACTTGAACTCGATTTGGTTGTACTGCGGATAGAAGGTGGCGGAACCCCAGCCGCCCAACTGCCCGCCGTTGTCGGAGAAGCTCACCTGCCCATTGCTGTAGGTCCAGGTTCCCTGGTCTTCCACCGCGCCCACCTCGACGGTACCGTTGACCGTCGTAGAACCGTACTCGGTGAAAGTGCCGTCCGGCAATAGTTTCAGGAAGTCGAGGCAGTCTGTTACCTCCCGGGTGCCGTCAGACAGCGTCAGGCTGCCGTCCTTGCAGTAATAGTAGCCCGCAACGCCGCCCTGCCCGGTCTGGCTTTGGTTGGATGGGGACTGCCCGGAATTGTTGGTGATGGTCACCTTGCGATCCTGGGCGTCCCATTGGACGGAATAGCCCAGTTCCTGGCTGATGAAGCTCGCCGGAACCAGGGTGCGGGAGTCCACGATGGTGGGCGGCACGTCCATGGCCACCGTCTGGCCGTTCAGCTGAGCCTGAGTCTGCCCGATCTGCAGCACCAGGTTGGTGGAACCCAAGGTGTAGGTGACGGTCTGGGTGCTGCCGTTCCAGGTGACCGTCGCCCCCAGCGCATCACCCATGAACCGCAGGGGCACCATGGTGCGGCTGCCGATGATCTGCGGCGGCACGTCGATGGTATTTGTCTGTCCGTTCACCGACACATCCGGGTTTCCGATGTACATGACGATGGTGACCGATCCTTGCGGCTGCTGCGGCTGCTGCACCGAGCTGGCGATGCTGTATTGGAAAGACGCCGTGTTCGAAGTCACCGCGGTTATCTGTCCCACCACGTAATGGCCGGCGCCGTCCAACACCAGTAACAGGTCGCCCACGGCGACCGGCACGCTGCTCTCGCTGGGCGTGGCGAACTGGGCGCCCGCCGAGGTTACCACGGCCAAGTCGCCGCTCAGCGTGGGTTGCCCGTTGACGACGGAGAACTGCAGGTCGCTGCCGGAGGACTGACCGCCCTCGAAGTCGAAACCGGAGGATGCGCTGACGCTGCCGCTCTGTGGGCTGCCCTGGAAGGAGAGGTTCGAGTTGCCCACGGTGACGCTGGTGGGCAGGGAAACCCGCAACAACTGCGCGGTGCCGATGCCATACTGGAAGGACACCAGGTTCGGACTGGCTGCGGTTATCTCCACCGCCACGTAATGGCCGGTGTTGTCCAGGACCAGCAACACGTCGCCCACGCCGGCCGAGACGGTGTTCTGGGCGGGCGGTGCGGATAGAGCACCGGAAGTCAGGGTGGCCACGTAGCCGCTCAAGGTGGGCTGGCCGCTGGAGTCGGTGGAAAGCTGCAGGTCGCTGGTGCTGCCCACACCTGAGGTTTCCTGGCCGGTCTCGAAGTTGAAGCCGGGGTTGATGTAGTCGTAGCCGTTGGCCGCGGAGGCGATGCTGCCGCTCTGGGCGCTGCCCGAGAAGGTGACTTGCAGGTTGCCCACGGTCACGCTGGTGGGCAGGGATACCTGCACCTGTGCCGCGCCGATGCTGTACTGGAAAGACACCATGCTCGGAGTGGCTGCGGTTATCTCCACCGCCACGTAATGGCCGGCGTTGTCCAGCACCAGCAGGATGTCGCCTACGCCGGCCGAAACGGTGTTCTGGGCGGGCGGTGCGGATAGAGCGCCGGAAGTCAGGGTGGCCACGTAGCCGCTCAGGGTGGGCTGGCCGCTGGAGTCGGTGGAAAGCTGCAGGTCGCTGGTGCTGCCCACACCTGAGGTTTCCTGGCCGGTCTCGAAGTTGAAGCCGGGGTTGATGTAGTCGTACCCGTTGGCCGCGGAGGCGATGCTGCCGCTCTGGGCGCTGCCCGAGAAGGTGACTTGGGTACTGCCCACGGTAACGCTGGTGGGCAGGGACACCTGCGGCTGAGATGGTTGCGGCTCCACCGTGCCGATGGCGTACCGGAAGGACACCATGCTCGGAGTGGCGGCGGTTAAGCTCACCACCACGTAATTGCCGGCGCTGTCCAGCACCAGCAGACTCTCGCTCACCGCAGCCGGGACGGTGGCCTGCGCGGGCGGAGGGGACAGCGTGCCGCTCGAGGGCAAGACGGCGAGGTCACCGCTCAGGGTGGGCTGTCCATTTGAGTCGGTGGAAAGTTGCAGGTCACTGCCGTTGAAGCCTCCGGTTTCCTGGCCGGTCTCGAAGTTGAAGCCGGGGTTGATGTAGTCGTAGCCGTTGGCCGAGGAGGCGATGCTGCCGCTTTTTATGTTCTGATTCTGAAAGGTGACGACCAAATTGCCCACGGTAAGGTTAAGGTTGGTGCCGGACTGAGTTTGAGCCCAGGCCGGCAGGGCGGTCAAGGGACCGAGGAGGCAACTCAGGGCTACGGACGCCACAGCCAGCCAATGTTTCTTCACCACGATTTGGTCACTCCTCAAGATGTTTGTGTGCAACCGCCAGGCGATACCCCACGGGTTCGACGACCCTGCGGGAACCGACATCGACCTCCCGGTGGCACGCGAACCTGCGGGGACCTCAGTGACCGCAGCCACGGGTGGTGCTGAGGGGCCGGCAGGCGCCACTCCCGATCTGCCATGGGCCATGCCTTTCCACGGACGGCACAGCCGCACGCCGACTCCGATGGCTCATCCACGGTTCCGGCTACCTCCTTCCTCTTGGCTCACTTGGTGCTCGGGGAGTGAGCGGGAAAAGAACCCCTGGCGAAAGGCAGGCATCCCAAACGGCAAAAGGGCTTGATCCTGATCTGAACTACTTAATAATATAGCCGCGGCCAGGGTACATGAATATCACCCCCGGGGGTGATCCCTACGATCCGCGACGAAAGGAATTGGTGTTCCAAGAGATTAGATGCCATATAAGAGACAAGGAGGCATCGGGCGATGGCGGCGGTCCCTCGGGGGGCACCTTGAAAATCATGATTGAGGAAGCTAAAATGAAACCATGATCGCGATAGAAAGCCCAAGTTGGCGAACTGTCGTGCAGCGCCATTGGCGTCTTGCGTTGTATCTTATTGGTCTTTTTGGTTGGATTGATTCGGTTCCCCTCTACGGATATGTGACTGCTTCCTTGGGGGCCGCCCGGGGGGTTCCTCTTGCCACCCTCTTTGATTGGTATTTATTATCATCTACCACCATGGTCTTCAGCGGTATGCTGATCGATAGGTATCCCCGGCAGGCGTCGCGCTGGGCCGGCTGGGTACCCTGGGGGTGCGGCTTGCTGTCCGTGCTCCTGCTGTGGTTGCCGGGGAAAATGTGGCCTTACGACTTTTTGGGCATGGGGGTTGTATCGTCCTTCGGCGTGGCCGCCTGGGGACGATGGTATGCCACTACCGTGGAGAACCGCTGGCTCGGACGGGTTTTCGGCGTGACCGCCGCCGGGGTAGCACTGTTGGGAAGGGGTTTGACCACCCTCACCGCTCATCTTCCGGCGGACACGGCGTTGCTGCTGACTTTGCTCCCCTTGGCCATGGCTTGGCTTTCCGTAGCCCGTTCCGGCGACTGGCCGGTGCCGGTGCGAAAGATCTACCCGACGGCGACCCCGCTGCTGAAAAGGATCCGCTCAGCCGTGCGTTTTGGATTGTTCATCGGCTGCTTTTCCGTGGTGGCGGGCCTCAGCTACCGGTTTTTCGTATTGACTCCCATCTCGCCTTTCGTTCACGACTCGTTGCGGCTCATGCCCTATGTCATCGCCGTGGTGGCGGCGGGGATAATCGCCGACCGCAGAGGCTTGGCCTGGATCATGGTGGCCGGGGCGGGCATGTTGGCGGCTTCCTTCCTCATCGGGGCATGGAGCAACGAGTTGATCCCGGCCGTGATCGGCCTCAGTTTGAACGGGCTCGCCTTCGGTTTCTTGGAGTCGGCTCCCTGGCTGCTGCTGGCCACGAGCTGCACCCAGGACACGGCCGGTCGGTGGTTCGGCTGGGGCTTGAATCTCAACATCGTACCGATCCTGATTGGTTCGGTCATCGCCACCCCCTTGGGGCACCTCTCTTCGACACGGTTGGGACTGCTGGCTGCCGTTTTTGTCTTGCTGGCCATCCTCCTCCTGTATGGGGCGGCCGATCCCCTCTCCACCTTGCACCGGCTGGCGGCCAGGAGCCGGGAAGCCTCCGCCGGATCCGACATCCAAAGCCGTTTCGAAGCGGCATACGGAACCATGCTGACCAGCCGCGAGATCGAGATCGGCAAACTGGCCGTCGCAGGGGTGGCCAACCAAGACATCGCCCGGCAGATGTTCATCTCGGAAAATACGGTGAAAACCCATTTGAAAAACATCCTCCGCAAAACGGGATGCATCAACCGGCACGAGCTGTACCGAAAGGTGACCGCCACCAATGGGCCGTAATTGAAGGGCCCGGTTCCCGGCCCGACCTTCATGGCGCATTTGGCCCCACCTCGTCCGGTTGCCAAGCCGAGGAAGGTCCTCCGGGGGGAGCACCGCAAGGGCTTCGCCGCGGTGTCCGACGAGATCACCCAACTGGCGCAAACCGTCCCCCGGGGCCTCGGGGAGGCGGTGGCGCACGGCTGCGACGTCATGACCCCGAACCAGGTCTGCGAAGGGGAAAAGCCGCCCCCCATCCCTGCGAGGAACTCGCCGAAATGGCGGGGCGCTTCCTTAAGAGGGGGCGGGCGGTGAAGACCTTTCTGCGGCGCACGAAGCCGAACCCGGTGGACTGAGGAGCCGGGATTTTCCCATGGGGCAGGCGTAACACAAATGTAACAAATTAATCATTAAAGATCTTCGATATAGGGGACGTACGGCCATGCCGGGACAAAGAACCAAAGGCAGAAAACAAGGTGCAAGGGGGAAAGGACATGGCTACCAACGGCAACACAGAACGGCGGCGACGATTACGCCTGGGGACGAAGCTGGCGGGCGCCTTCGCGGGGATCCTGTTCCTGACGGCTCTGGTGGCCGGCGTGGGCATTCGGGGCGAGGTGCAAAGCTCCCAGGCCTTCCGGGGCATGGGACAGGCCATGAACCTGGCCTACACGGCGGCGGAGGACAACTCCCTGCTTAACGACATCCAGGCCCATGTCTTCCACTACCAGATCGCGCCCAGCGTGAAGACCCTGAAGAAAACCCAGGCGTTGGAGGCGCAGTTGGCGGCGGGAGTCAAACCTCTGGCGGCCAGCGCCGCGGCAGGCAAGAGCGGGGGGGCGCTGCGCCAGGCGACCGCCGTCTATCTGACGGATGCGGGGCAGACGTTGCGGGCGGTGCAGTCGGGGAACCCGGCGGCGGTGCGTTCGGCCTTCAACCGCGTGGCCACCCAGAAGGACGCGGTGCACGCGTATCTGCGCACCGTGCGCGACGCGGCCGAGGCCAGGTCCATGGCCGTCCAGAAGGCCAACGCCGCGGCGGCCGCCTGGTCCTTCTGGGAGACGCTGGTCCTGTCGGCTCTGGCGGTGCTGCTGGGGGCGACGCTGGCGGCGGTGCTGGTGCGGCTCATTACCCGGCCCGTGACCGGCCTGACGAGGGTGGCGCAGCGGGTGGGGGAGGGTGACCTGACCCATGAGGTGCCCATATCGGCCTCGGGGGACGAGATCGAGGAGCTGTCGGCCAGCTTCGCGGCCATGACGGTCAACCTGCGCTACCTGGTGCAGGAGGTGCATAAGGCGGCCGAGCGGGTGGCGGCCAACGCCGAGGAGCTGTCCGCCACGGCGGAGGAGGCGGCCCAGACCACGGGTCAGGTAGCGGAGACGGTGCAGCAGGTGGCCCAGGGAACGGTGCAGCACACCGAGGGGGTCAGCCGCATCTCCCAGGCCATGGACCAGTTGCGCGAGGCGGTGAACCAGGTGGCCCAGGGGGCGCAGGAGCAGGCGGGGGGCGCCAGCCAAGCCGCGGCGGCGGTGAACTCGGCCACCCGGGAGGTGACGGGAGCCACCGTCGCCGTGCAGGAGGTGGCGGAGGCATCCCAGCGGATGCGGCGGGTGGCCGCCGAGGGCAGCGAGAAGATGGACGGCACCGTGGAGGGGGTACGGTCCTTGCGGGACACCCTTTTGGCCACGGCGGAGAAGATCGAGCAGTTGGGGGAGCACTCGCAGCAGATCGGGGTCATCGTGCAGACCATCAGCGAGATCGCGGACCAGACCAATCTCCTGGCCCTGAACGCCAACATCGAGGCCGCCCGGGCGGGGGAGCACGGCAAGGGCTTCGCCGTGGTGGCCGACGAGGTCCGCAAACTGGCGGAGCGCTCCGGCCAGGCCACCGGCGAGATCACCCAACTGGTGGAGACCATCCGCCAGGGAACCGGGCAAGCGGTGGCGGCCATGCGGGAGGCCACCCGGCAGGGGGAGGAGGGCCAGAAGCTCTCGGCGGCGGCGGGGGAGGCCCTCAAGGCCATCATCGCCGAGGTGGAGCGCACGGACCGGCTGGTGCAGCAGATCACCACGGCCACCCAGGAGATGAGCCGCAGCGCGGGAGAGCTGGTGCCGCTGATCGAGGGGGTGGCCAGCGTGACCCAGGAGAACACCGCGGCCACCCAGCAGATGGCCGCCAGCACGGGGGAGGTGTCCACCACCCTGGACAATTTGGCGGCCCTGTCGCAGCAAAACGCCGCCAGCACCGAGGAGGTGTCCGCCGCCACCCAGGAGCTGAACTCATCCATCGGCCAGATGGCCCAGTCGGCTCAGAGCCTGGCCCAGATGGGCCAGGAGCTCCAGGCGCTGGTGGCCAGGTTCCAGGTCTAAGGGGGCGGGTCCGGGTGTCGACCGGTGGAGGTCATTCCCGCAGGTTGGGGATCTCCTCCACCGGGAAGGATAGCTCCACCAACTCGCCCTTGCGCAGGACGGTCAGGGGCACCTCCTCCCCCGGGCGGTGCAGGGAGAGGGCCTTGCGGATGGCGCCCAGGGCGGTGGCCTGTTGATTGTCCACTTGCACCACCAGGTCCATGACCTGCACCCCGGCGCGGCTGCCGGGACCGTCGGGGGCCACGTAGCCCACGGACACCCCCCGGTCGGCGGGCAGACCCAGGAGCTTGGCCAGGGTGGGCTCCACCACTTCCGGCTGGCCGGAGAAGCCCAGCCAGGCGTGGGTCGCCGAGCCGTATTCGATGATCTGGTTGGCGATGCGCCCCACCACGTCCGCCTGCACGGCCAGGCTGAGCCCGTGGATCCACGGGATGCCGTTGACCCCCGTCAGGTGCCCCTCCAGGTCCACCAGGGCGCCGCCGGTGTTGCCGGGGTGGATGACCGTGTCGGTGATGATCAACCCGTCCACGGGGAAACGCTCCGGACGGTAGATGGTGCGCTCCACGGCGCTGATCATGCCCAGGGTGGCGGTCCACTCCGTGCCGAAGGGGTTGCCCACGGCCAAGGCCAGCATGCCGGGCTCGATGACCTGCAGGGATGGCAGGGGCAGGTCCAGCCTGGTCTCCAGGCGCAGCACGCTCAAAAAGTACAGGGGGTCGTCGCCCACCACCGTGGCCCGGTACTTGCGGTCGCCCCAGGTGTGCACGGTGATCTCCCCGCCGCTGCCCGTGATCTGGGAGTTGGAAACCACGTGATAATGGTCCAACAGCACGCCGGAGCCCACCGAGGCCCGGCTCTCGGCCAGGTCCAGGCAATTGACGTGCACCACGAAGGGGCGGGTGCTGGCTAGGGCCGCGGTGGTCAGTGAAGACCAGGGATCCATGGCGTTTTGTCCATCCTTTCAGCCGGCGGCCACGCGATGGGCCACCAGATTGACCTGCAGCACGTTGAGGGCGGTCATATATTCCACCCGGTCCTTGACCGAGTGCTGCACCTCCTCCAGCACCGAGCGCAGGCCGTTGCCGTAGACCAGCACCAAGCCCAGGTGCAGGACCACCCCGTTGGGCCAGCTTTGCATGGTCACGCGGCGGACCCGGCTGACCCCCGGCACGGCGGCGGCGGCATGCTGGGCGATGTCCCGCACCACCCGGTCGGAGATGAAGAAGCGCCCCAGGCTGCTCCAAGTGGGCCGCACCAGGGACTTCTCCACCGCCACCGGCTGGCCCCGCAGGATCAGGCGCAAGGGATTGACCAGGTAGCCGGAGAAACTCTTGCGCACCTCCAGGGTGGGGGCGGGGATCACATGGGTGCCCTCCTCGTGGCGCACGCGCAGCGCCCGGTCGATCTCCGCCTCGCTGGCCACCTCCTGGATGGGGATGACCCGGGTCGGCGGGGGCAGCTCCAAGGTGGCGGCGATTTTGCAGGCCATGCCGGAGGAGGTGCCCAGGATCAGCACCCGCCGGGGAGAAAGCTGTTGCAGGATCTCCCGGGCCTGGTGGGCGTGCTCGGGGTAGGTGAAGATGGCGCGCCGGATGGCGGCCAGCTTGCTGGCCTCCCGCTTGGCCGAAAGCCCGCCCAGGATCTTGCCGTCCCGGATGAGCAGCCCGTCGTCGATGATCAGGTCCACCTGCAGCTGGGTGGCCAAGAGATAGGCGCGGTGGCTCTTGCCGGTGCCGCTGGGTCCCACCAGGGCGAATACCTCCACCTGACGCCCCCCTCTCAACTGCAGTTTACGGGGAGGGGTCGGGGCCGTCAATAGGCGGGGAGACCGAACGATGGTGCGGGGCGTGCGGGCATGTTAAAATGAACCAAGTCTCGCGAGGGAGGCGACGGCGGCATAATGGTGCGGGAGACGCCTGCGGGCGCGGGCGGGCTGGTGCGGTTGGCCCTGGAGGACGTGGCGGAGCGGCTGCGAGGCGTGTTGCCGCGACATCCTCAGGTGGCGGGTGCCTACATCTACGGCTCCGCTTTGGATGTGTGCCGCCCCGACTCCGACATCGACGTGGCGCTGATCTTGGAGCAAGAGCCGTCAAGGCCCTTGGACGACACCACCGACGTGGTGGTGGAGGCGGCCCTGGGGCGCTACGGCAACCATCCGTATCACGTGGTCACCCTGCGTTCCGAGCAGGTGCCGTTTTCCTTCCGGGTATTGCGGACGGGTTGGCTGATATATGAGCGGGATCACGCCCGGGTGGCGGACTTCATTTTTCGGGTGGCCCGGCAGCACGAGGACTTGGCTCCTTTCTTGGCCTCCTTCTACCGCGAAAGGAGGCGCCGCCTTGCAGCCATCCCTTGATCATCAGCGGCTGGAACAGTACCTGGTGTACATCGCGGAGCAGGTCGACAGCGTTGCCGAGCGGGTGCAAAGCGATGCCGAAGCGGAGGAACTTCGCCGGGATCCCTTGGCCATGGACGGTGTGGTGTACCGGCTGCAGACGGCCATCCAGGCCATGATCGACGTTGCCTATCAGTTGTGCGCGCACGCTTTCTCCACTGCGCCCGACGGTGCGGCTCACGCCTTCGAACTGCTGCAGCAGCACGGGTTGCTCAGCGAGGAGATGCTGCAAAAGACCAGGCGGATGTCGCGCTTTCGCAATTTGGCGGTTCGTGGATATCTGCGACGGGACGAGGCTATGGTGATGGAGATCGCCCGCAACCATTTGGAGGACTTTCATTCGGGAGGTGCGCAGCTACCTCGAAGGTGAGGCGGCGACAGAGTAGAACAGCTGCGGACGGCGCAAGACGGGGCGCCGGGTGACGCACAGGCCGCACAGGTGTTCGGTTTGAACGGAGTGGAGGATGTGCGCAGGTCGTTGGTGGGAGAGAAAGACGATGCGGTTTGTCCAGGGCAGTTCGCCCAGTTTCCCAGCCGGTCGGCGCAGGCAACGGATCAGGAGACCATTAGTCGTTGGGCGGAAGGGTATGCTGGTCGATGAAAACCATGCCACCATAGTCTATGCCGGCTTCTCCCCGTAGTTCAAAAAGCGGCGGGATGGTTCTCAGGTCATAGGTGATCAGGATCTATCCTTCTTGGTAGGCGCAGACAAGATATCTGCGCTGCCGGCTTCCAAGTACGTATCCTGCTGCTCCCAATCCCGCAGGGCTGCGACCACGGGGCCCTCCGCGGCTGGCGGCTCGGAGACGGTGGGAGCGATGTGTTCATCCAACGGGAGTTTCGTCGGTGTTGACGAGGAAGGGCTCCACCGCCGGAAGGAGTCGGGCGGGGGCGGCGAAAGAGCGGCGCAACCTTTCCAAGGGGGAGTCTTTGAGTCGCAGGCCAATCCCATGGGACGAATGGCCCACCTCCCTCGAGGAGATTCCAAAATGCCCTTGCGCGTTCTCTCAGTCTGATGGCATGAGCTTCTGCTGGAGGAAATCAGTGCCGCCTGGCGCGGGGCCCGATCGGCGCCTTCAGTTTTCCGGAGGCAGGGATGGCACGGCCTGCGTGCGGCATCCCGCCACTTCCCGCAGCTTTTCGTAATGCCGGTCGTGGTGCACCAGGACGCATCCTTCGGCGGCGGCTGCCGCTGCCAAAACCGCATCCAATAGCGGAATACTAAATCCTTTGCGCCGGAGTCGAAAACACAGTCTCGCGGCTTCCCGCCAGGTCTGTTCTTCTGGGTTCAGCACGGCAAGCGCCTGCAGCAATGGTTCCAGAGCGTCAAACTCCTGCTCCGTCTTGGTGCCAGCAAGCAGTTCCGCCTTCACCACCGGGTGGGTCACCACGCTATCGGCACTTAGCGCTTGATCCAGCCATCGGCGCGCCGTGTCGTCCTCGCCCGGCCGCAAAGCCAGGATCCAGGTGGAAGTGTCCACCAGGTAGCGCTCATCGGCCATTGCGCCATTCCTCTAGAATCGCCAGATCCAGGTCGAGATTGATCTGGCCCAAGAGGCTGCGCAGCCGACGCCTTCGCTCCTGCCGCACCGCAGCTTGGAGGGCTGCGTTGACGGCGGCCTTGGCGCTGCGGACGTGGTACACCTGCATGGCCTCCCGAAGGAGATCCCGGTCCAAGTCTATCGTGGTGCGCATGGTATGCATACCCCCTGAGCATCAATATATGCCCTCGATGGATGCATGTCAATAACAGCAGCTCAGGCCGATGCACCAATAGCGCCGCCGGCCCGAAAGGCAAGGAGGGCGGCTGCGGCGGCGTCACCGCAGGAATGAATGGGCATGCTGCCGCCGCCGTGTCGCCATGCGCTGCCGGGCACCCCCAAGGCTGGGGCCAAGACCCGCGGCCAGGCCGCGACCACCCGGCGGGTGGCCTCCTCCCCGCGGCCGATCCCGGCTGAGTTAGGAGGTCAGGCACTCCTCCAGCGCCTCGGGCCAGGGGCGCAGCCCCGATTGCCCCTCCAGCCGCAGGACCAGACCGTCCAGGGAGCTGTCGCGGGGCCGACGGGCCGGTCGGGGGAAGGCCGAGGTGGGTACGGGCCGGATCCCTTCCGGATCATGACCGGACAGGCGGGCGATGGTCCGGGCGAACTCGAAGCGGGAGCAGGCACCGCCGCCCGCCAGATGATACAAGCCGGCGGCCTCCCGCTGCAATAGCTGCTCCAAGGCTGCCGTCAGGTCCGGCACCCAGGTGGGGGAACCGCGCTGGTCGTCCACCATGCGGATCGGCTGCCCCTGCTCCAACAGGGAGCGCACCGTGTGCACGAAGTCGCTTTTGCCCCGTCCCGAGTACAGCCAGGCCGTGCGCACGATGAGGTGGCGGGGACAAAGCTCCCGCACGAACTCCTCCCCGGCCAGCTTGGAGTGCCCGTACACGTTCACGGGGTCGACGGGGTCAAACTCGGTGTAGGGGGCGCCCTTCTCCCCGTTGAACACGTAGTCGGTGCTGACGTACACCAGGAGGGCCCCCAACTCCTGGGCGGCCGCGGCCACGTTGCGGCTGCCCAGGGCGTTCACCCGGAAGGCCGCCTCGGGGTCCTCCTCGCAGCGGTCCACGTTGGTCATGGCCGCCGCGTGCAGCACCACCTGGGGCCGCTCCCGGCGCAGGGTGTCCCGCACCGCGGCCAGATCGGCCACGTCCAACTGGGCGTGGGAGCGCTGCGCCACCTGGTGGACGGACGCCAGGCGACGGGCCAGCTGTGTCCCCAGCTGCCCTCCGGCCCCGGTTACGAGGATCCTCAAGCAGGGCTCCCGGCCGCCAGGGCCGGTCCGTAGTGGGCCTCGTAGTAGCGGCGGTACTCCCCGGACTTCACGCGCTCCCACCAAGCTCGGTGCTCCCGGTACCACGCCACGGTGGCGGCCAGCCCGGCTTCGAAGTCCGTGGTCGGGCGCCAACCAAGCTCCCGGCGGGCATGGCGGCAGTCCAGGGCGTAGCGGCGGTCGTGGCCGGGCCGGTCGGGGATGAGCACCACCCGGGAGGGGCCGCCTACCAGGCGGCGCACCGCCTCGGCCACCTCCCGGTTGGTGCGCTGGGCGCCGCCGCCCAGGTTGTACACCCCTCCCGGGCGGCCCCGCTCCAGGGCGGCCAGGACGCCGCGGCAGTTGTCCTCGACGAAGAGCCAATCCCGCACGTTCTCGCCGTCGCCGTAAAGCGGCAGGTCCTTGCCCTCCAGGGCGTTGGTGACGAGCAGGGGGATGAGCTTCTCGGGAAACTGGTAGGGCCCATAGTTGTTGGAGGAGCGGGTGATGAGCACCGGCAGGCCGTAGGTGTGGTGGTAGGCCAGGCAAAGGTGGTCCGCGGCCGCCTTGCTGGCGGAGTAGGGGCTGCGGGGGGCAAGAGGGCTGTCCTCGGTGAAGAGCCCTTTTTCGATGGAGCCGTACACCTCGTCGGTGGATACCTGCACGAAGCGGGAGAGGCCCTTTTGACGCGCCGCATCCAGCAGGGCGTGGGTGCCCAAGACATTCGTGGCCAAAAAGCGCTCCGGGTCCTGGATGCTGCGGTCCACGTGGGACTCGGCGGCGAAGTTCACCACGGCGTCCACGGGAAAGAGCGACTCCACCAGAGCGCGGTTGGCGATGTCCCCCCGGACGAAGCGGTGGTGCGGATGGCCCTCCACCGTCTCCAGGTTCTCCAGGTTGCCGGCGTAGGTCAAAAGGTCCAGGTTGGCGACCTGCCAGTCCGGCCGCTCCGAGAGCACGAGGCGCACGAAGGCCGACCCGATGAAGCCCGCCCCGCCGGTGATCAAAAGGCGCATCAGCCGTCCCTCCGGGCCCAGTCGTAGGGAATGTCGTTTTGGTGGGGATCGGTGCGGTACTCGTCGGGGTGCTGGTAGTTGTACACCCGGTCGGGCAGGTTGATCACCATGGCCTCCTCGGTGCCGATGCACTTGAAGCCGTGCAGCACCATCGGGGGGATCCGCAGCAAGGTGGGGTTGTGCTCGCCCAGGAAGAACTCGTTGACCTCGCCTCGGGTGGGGGAGTCCTCCCGGTCGTCGTAGAGAACCACCTTCATCATGCCCCGCACCACCACGAAGTGGTCCGTCTGCAGCCGGTGGTAGTGCCAGGCCTTGACCACGCCGGGGTAGGCGGTGGTGAGATAGGCCTGGCCGAAGCCGCAGAAAAGCTCGTCGTCGGAGCGCAGCATCTCCATGAGCCGGCCCCGCTCGTCGGGGATTACCTTCAGCTTTTTCGTGCGCACGCCATCGATCAAGGGCCACCATCCTTTCTGGATTGCGCCGGGGCGGAGAGCTTCAGCTTGCGCGGATGGATGCATAATGCTATCATCAGTGATAGAAGAATAGATGCGCAGGGGAGGTTGACAGCATGAGCCAGATAAACGTGCGGGGGATACCGGAGGACGTGGTGCAGTTGTTGCGGGAGGAGGCGGTGCGGCGTCACCGGAGCCTGAACATGACCGTGGTGGCCGCGCTGGAAGAATATGCCCGGGAGTTGCGCCACCGCACTGCAGTACGCGGCCTCTTGCCACGCCTGGAGCGGTTTCAGCAAGCGGTTTTGGAGCGTCGGGGTGGCGTGATCACGGATGACAGTGTGGAGCTGATCCGGGCCGATCGGGAACGCTAGCGGTGGAGATGACCGAGGGCTGGGTGATCGATGTCTCGGTGGCGGTGAAGTGGGTGTTTCCGGAGCGTGACACGCCGGCGGCGCGCAGGATTCTGGAAGGACAGGCGGCCGGCAGGTGGACGCTCATGGCTCCGGACGTCTTCTTGGCCGAAGGGGCTAACACAATCTGGAAGAAGTGCCGACTGCGACAGGAAATCACGGCCGAGGAAGCCTTTCAGGGGCTGGATTTCCTGCTGCAGACGGTACCGCGCCTGGTGAGCAGCTCGTCGCTGGCGGGGCAGGCCCTTCGATTGGCCCTGAGCTATCATGTGCCGGTATATGACTGCCTCTATTTGGCCCTTGCCCTCCAGGAGCGGTGCGGTTTGGTGACGGCTGATGCCGCCCTGGTCCGCGCCACGGGGCCCCATTTGGGAATGGTGGTGGAACTGGCCGATTTCGCGGGATGGACCCGCTGAGCATCAGGGCATCCCCGCCCAGGAGTGGTCCCCCAGGACCAGGCGCACCGCCCGAGGCCGTTCGGGGGACCGGCAGACGGTGACTCCCCGGCCGATCAGGCTGTCGGTGATGCGCGTGCCGAGGTCCAGGATCTGCGAGTCCTCCATCACCACGGAGCATTCCACCTCGCTGCCGCGCACCGTGACGTTCCGGCCGATGGCGGTGTAGGGACCGACGTAGGAGTTCTCGACGCGGGCGCCGGCCCCGATGATGCTGGGGCCACGCACCTCGCTGTCCACGACGCGGGCACCCTCCTCCACCACCACCCGGCCCACCAGGCGGGAGGAGGGGTCCACGCTGCCCCGCACCGCGGGTTCCAGGTGCTCCAGGAGCAGGCGGTTGGCGTCCAGCACGTCCTCGGGCTTGCCCGTGTCCTTCCACCAGCCGTTGACGTGCACCGACTCCACCCGGCGGCCCCGATCGATCAGGTGCTGGATGGCGTCGGTGATCTCCAGCTCCCCCCGCTCGGACGGCCTTATGCTGCGGGCCGCCTCGAAGATGTGCCGGTCGAAGAGGTACACCCCCACCAGGGCCAGGTCCGACTTGGGCTCCCGGGGCTTTTCCACCAGGCGCACCACCCGGCTGCCCTCCAGCTCCGCCACCCCGAAGCGCTGCGGGTCGGACACCCGGGACAATAGGATCAGGGCCTCGGCGGAGTCCTCGCGAAAGCGCTGGGCGAATGCGGCCACCCCGTCGCGCAGCAGGTTGTCGCCCAGGTACATCAGGAAAGGCTCGCCGTTGATGAACTCCTCGGCGGTGAGCACGGCGTGGGCCAGGCCCCGCGGCGCGTCCTGGGGGATGTAGGTGACACGCAGGCCGAAGGCCGTGCCGTCGCCCACTGCCTCCATCACCTCCCGGCGGGTGTCGCCCACGATGATGCCCACCTCGGTGATCCCGGCATCCCGGATGGCCTCCAGGCCGTAGAAGAGGATGGGCTTGTTGGCCACGGGGATGAGCTGCTTGGCGGAGGTGTAGGTCAGGGGGCGCAGCCGGGAGCCGGTGCCCCCGGACAGGACCAGGGCTTTCATGCCATGCCTCCTTCAGGATGCGACCGGAACAGCCTATGCTTCGACACGGAGGGGGGCGATTCCTGGGCGGCTCCGGATGTTCCGAGGTTTCGGGCCGAGATAGGCCGGTGGGCGCGGGGAGGACACGATTAAGCTCCGGGCCGTGCTTGGCGGACCCGGAGCAGTCCGAGCGCCGGGGCTATTCCTTCTTTTTTTTGGTGAAAGGCAGCTCGGGAGGGGACTTTTCCGGCAGGAAGTCGGGAGGCGGTGCGGCAGCCTGGGCGGCCAGCCGGTTTTCCGCCTGGACCTCCAGGTAGATCTCCCGGCGCAGGACCGTCAGGGAACGCGGGGCGGTGATCCCCAGGCGGATCAGGGCCCGGGATCCCTCCCCCTGGATGCCCACCACCTTGATCTCGATGTCGTCGCCGATCATGATGCTCTCTTCCAGGCGGCGGGCCAACACCAGCAATTTCTTACCCCCCTACGGCAGCGGCTGCCTGCGGCACCTCCTCCTCTTTCGGCAAACGCTCTGCCAACTCCTGCAGGATATAGTGGCACAGCTTGTAGTCGGTGTTCTCCAGCACCACCTGCATCCCCCGGCGGACCACGGGGTTTACGACCAAGGGTGCCACGAGGTTGGCCCGCATCTGGCTGGGGTCCGCGGGGATCACGCACAGGGCCAGAAAGATCCCGTCGCGGATGGAGGCCAACTCCAGGGCAGCCATGTCCTCTTGGCGAACCTGCGGGCGGTAGTCGGGGCGAAAGAGGGTGGGATCGATCACCGGGAAAGCGAGGGCGGGATCTTCCAGGGTCTGCAGCCAAGCGAAGGGGCCACCGGCGGGATGCGGGATCGCCAGAAAGTGGCGATGATCCGGAAATCCCAGAATACCCCGAGGGAAATCGATCACCTTGTCTGGCGTGTACTCCAGGTCGCCGAAGCGCGTACCTTGCAACTGCATCGTGTTGCCTCCCTTCCCAACTCTAGAAGTAGCCATGTTCCCGCAGCCGCTGCATGATCTGCTCCTTATCCTGGGCGCGCCCGCTGCGCTCCGCAGGGCCGGTGGCCTTCTGGGTGCAGGGGAGGCAGCCCAGGCTGCGGTACCCCTTGTCGTACAGGGGGCAGTAGGGCAGGCCCTCGTGGGCGATGTAGGTCCAGACGTCCTGCTCCGTGAACTCCACGATGGGGTGCACCCGCATGTGGTCGGGGCGGGGCGAGAAGGAGGTCTCCTGGGCCCGGGCGGGCGACTCGTCGCGGCGCACCCCTGTCGCCACCGCCTGCAGCCCCAGTTCCCGGATGGCCTGCTGCAGGGGGAGGGTCTTCAGGAGATGGCAGCAATGCTCCTTGTCTTGGGCGACCACGATCTCATTCAGGGCCTCGTGGTTGGTGAACACGTGCAGGTCCATGCCCCATAGCTCCACCAGGTGGTTCCGGTAGGCGTAGATCTCCGGGAATTCCACGGTGGTGTCGATGTTGATCACCGGGCCGCGAAAACCCGCCTGATGGAACAGGTGCAGCACCACCAGGGAGTCCTTGCCGCCGGTGAAGGCCACGGCCAAGTGGGGGGTGAAGCGCTTCAGGGCCGCCTCCACGGTCTGGCGTGCCCGCCTGAGCTTGCCCTGCAGCTCCTCGCTCAGGGGGAGCACCGGGGTTTGGCGGGCGAAGGAACCGGCATGGAGCTGCCGGGCTAGGTCGAAGAGGGGGTGGGTGCCGTCGGCGGGCTCGTCGTTGAAGCGGTAGTAGTCCTGGGGTTTGTGCTGGGACAGCTTCTCCAGCACCACCGTCTGCCAGCCCAAATGCTCCACCTGCTGGGCGGTTTTCAGGAAGGACTCCCCGTCCTCGAAAGTGCCATCCAGACCGCGGATGATGCGCTCCACGCCGTCCCGCGGGGATTCGGGCGCGAGGTCGGCCAGGTCGGGTTCGTTCTCGACCAGGGCGGTGCCGTCCGGCGCGTCCACCCGCCGCTGCCCGATGCAGTTCTTGGTCTCCAGGTCGGAGGGCACCAAGAACTCCCCCGAATCGTCCTGGCGGATGGGGGGCAGCCCGTCCCGGGTATCCGTGTGCACCTGGCTCTTCCAGTATTCGGAGTACAGGGGCCGGGGAGACGCCTCCAGGAGGTGGCGGCCGTTGAAACCTCCGGCATGGTCCAAAGGTATGTCGAGTAACCGGACCAAGGTGGGGGTGATGTCGGCGGAGGTCACCGGGTGATGCAGCTCGCCGGGGGAGAACTCCGGCCCCCGCACCCAGAGGGGGATGTGCAGCACGCCGTCGAGAAGTTCGGCGCCGTGGCCGAAGAACTTGGGATATATCGCCTGACCGTGGTCGCCGAAGAGGAAGACGTAGCTGTCCTCGGCCGGGAATCGGCGGTCGATCTGCCCCCGCCACCAGGCGAAGCGGTAACGGTCGAACTGCTCGATGCCTCGCGCGTATAGGCGGATGGAGGTCTCCACGTCGTAGGGCAGGGAGTAGAACATGTGGTAGGGGGAGCTCTCCTTGAAGGCGCCGTAGGAGGTTCCCAGGTCCTGGTGCAGCTGCTCCATGGCGTTGAAGAACCAGTCGTTGGCTTCGGGGACGATGGGGTACTCGGAATATCCGTAGGGCTGGTGCACGTCGTAGAAGTGGGCCAGGAGGAATACCGGCTTTTCTTGACACACCCGGTGCAGGTATCCCCACAGCTTGTGGTCGTCCCGGGAGAAGACCTTCTCAAAGCCGCGGGACAGCCCGTTGGGTACGAACAGCTCGGGGGTGTCCGTGGAGAGGATGGTCTCGTAGCCCTGAGCGCGCAGCATCTCCGCCAAGGTGGCGACCCGCCGGTCCAGGCTGTGGTGGTAGAAGGCCCGCAGTCCGTGCTGGGGCGGGTACAGCCCGGTGAGCACGCCGGCATGAGCGGTGGTGGTGTAGGAGGTGGTGGAGCGGGCCTGGGTGAAGCGGCTCATGCCCCGGGAGAAGCTGTAGAGCTCGGGGATCTTGAGCCGCAGGTCACGGCTTTGCCAGAAGGGGCCGCCCTCCAGGAAGTCGCCCCGCAGGCTGTCCACGGACAACAGGATCACGTGGGGCTTTTTCTCGGGTTTCATTGCAGCACCTCAACCTTTGCGGATTTGTCCGGGTACATGAGGTCCAAGGCGAAGTCGGGATGTCCGAGTTCGCCGAAGTCTTCCAGCAGAGCCGGTTCGGCTTGGGGGTTGCGGGCCGACATCTCCCGGAAGAGGAGTTCGGCCTCTCCCATGGCTCCCGCCTCCACGAGGAGGCGCAGCACCAGCCGATCGACGGGAATGGGTCCTTGCCAGTCGGAAGCTTCCTCCTTCAGCTTCATGAACGCGTACATGGCTCCAGGGAACTCGCCCAACTGCTGCAGCGTCATGCCCAGATCGTACCACATAGCCGGAATGATGCCGGCATCCTCGCCCTTCATCCAAGTCAGGTGACTGGTGGCTGCGAGGCCCTTGAGGATAGCCTCTTTAGCCTCTGCAGGTCGCCCAAGCTTGTTGAGGGCGTAAGCCTTGCGGCCCCAGGCCACTTTCAGTTCCGGGTAGTCGGATAAAAGCCGGTCTGCTTGTTCCAACAGTTCCGCAAATCGCGCCATGCCGACCAAGGCATCCAGCAGTCCCAGAAAACACGGTGCGCGCAGAGCAGCGTCAGCCGGCAGGTTCCGCACAATCAAGTGGAATATGTTAGCGGCTTGAGGATAGTCATCTATTCGGAGCCACTCTCCCGCTATCTGCCAGAGGATATGGGTGCGATGTTCCGGTTCTTCCACCCGCTTCAGTTCATCCTCCAGCATGGACAGGTTGCGGTTTGCGCTGCCGCGCTGGGCATGGCCGGGGCCGAAGTGGCCGTGATTGTGGATCTCCAGAAGCTCCGGGCGAGGGAAGAAGCTCCAGCGGGAGCCGGGTAGCTTCAAGTTCTCACCGACCCGCCCGGCGTAGCGGGCACCCTCCCGTCGGAAGAGCCGGGGCTGGCGCATGAGTTGCAGCAGTACCGGGCCGTCATAGAAGAGGACCGGTAAGGCCACGCCGTCCAGGTCTAGCTCCCGTAGAACCTCCGCCACGAGGTGTGGATCGGCGCTGGACAGCCGCTCGTCGGCGTCCAACATCAAGACCCAAGGGGTCTCCACCTCCTCCAAGACTCGGTTGCGGGCGGCAGCGAAATCCTCTGTCCAGGGCGCGGTGACCACCCGGTCGGTATGCGCACGGGCGATCTCGGCCGTGCGGTCCATAGAGGAGGTGTCCACCACCACCAGAGATGCCCCTAAGGGCGCTACGGAGGCGAGGCAATCGCTCAGCCAGGCTTCTTCGTTGCGGGCGATGACGCATACCGTCAGGAGATCGTGCATCTCATCCACACCCTTCCCTTTCGGCTCACGCGCTGCTTCGCTTCAAGCGCGAGGTGTCCTTTTGAGCGGCGCCTTCCCAACCGGACAGGAGCACCTGCAGGAGGTTCACGGCTTCCTCCACCGGCGCCCGCTCCTTGCGCAAATTTGCCTGGACCAATAGATCGCCGATATAGGCGTAAAGTTGAGCCAGGTTGTCCGCCAGCTCGCCCGCCCGCGGATCCAGGCTGGCGGCAAGGCCGGCCACGACTTCCTGGGCGGCCACCAGGTTGCGATGGGCGACCGGCACGTCCCGGCGTTCGATAGCCGCACCGGCCTGCTCCAGGGTGCACACGAGCCGGCGAAACAACTCCACCACCGCCTTTTCTTTCGGCAGGGTTTCGTTCAAGGTGTCCCAGTAGGCCTTGACTGCGCCGGTCAATGTTTTTCCTCCTCCAAGGAGAATGCCAGGAAGACCTCGTCCACGTAGTTTCCGCCGATGCGGTAGCGTTCCCGGCGCCGTCCCTCTTCGATAAAGCCGGCTTGCCGGTACAGGGCCAAGGCGGGAGTGTTCTCCGCCAGCACGGCCACCTCCACCCTGCGGTACCCGTGCGCTCGGGCGAAATGCAGCCCCTCCTCCAGCATCTGCCTGGCTATGCCTTGCCGTCGCGCGCCTGGATCCACACATAGGGAGAGGGTGAGCACATGGCGCTCTTCCGGCCGCGGCGAGTGGGTGGCTAGAAGATTGGCGATGACGGATCCCGCACCGTCGGCCACCAGGCACAGGCCGTTGCCGCTGTCCTCGGGGCGGACGGCCAGGAAGTCGGCCAAGACCTTTGCGTCCACGTCGTCCGCCCGCAGGCCGCAATACGGCTCCGCGCGCGCCACGGCCTGCACCAGGCCGGCTATCCCCGCCGCATCGGCGGGCTGAGCCAGCCGCAACCGTGCCTGCATCATCCTAACCGCCCGTGGCCTTGCCGCCGCTGCCGCCATTGTTGAGGTTGTTGACGATGGACGAGAGGTAGGAACTCTCGTTGCTGCTTTGCTCCATGATGGCCAGCATGTTGTTGAACTCCTGCTGCAGCAGTTGCTGCTGTTGCTGCACCATCTGCTGCACGGCGTCTTGCTGCTGGGTTAGGCTTTGCTCCTCGGTGGTCAGGGAGGACTGGACGGTGCCGATGATCCCCGTGGTGCCGTTGTACTGCTGGAGCAGGTTGGCCACCTGGTCGGCGATGCCGCCCGTGCCCTGGATCAACGACTGCACCCCGTTCCAATCGGTGGTCAGGGCGTTGGAGAGGGTGGTGCTGTTCAGACTGAGATTCAGCTGGACGCTCGGGGCGGTGTTGGGGGAGGAGGCGGGCGTGACGGTGGTGCTGACGGACAGACCAAGATCGGTCAAAGAGTTCATGTTCGCCGGCAGACCCGGCACGGCTTTTTGCAGGATGCTCATGAGCTCGTTCTGAAGGCCCAGCAGGGTCGGGTTGCCCTCCAGCGCCGCTCCCTTGCCGGTGTCCGTCTGGATCAGGTTGATGAGCGAGATGACGCCGTTGAGCTCTCCCTGGATGTTGCTGGTCATGCCGTTCACGTCGTTCTCCACGCTGAAGCTGCCCGAGCCGGTGGTCACAAGGTTCAAGGTCACGCCCGCAATGGCGTTCTGGATGCTGTTGGAATCGGCGGTGTTGGCCACCCCGTTCAGGGTGTAGGCGGCGTTCTGGTAAGCGGTGGGGCTGGTGAAGGTGAGGCCGCTGACGCCGGAGGTCACGCCGAGCGTACCGTTGGCGGAGATGGCCATCTGATAGCCGCTGCTTCCGCCGGAGGTGCTGGGGACCACGGTGGCCGAAACGCTGACGCCGGTCAGCTTGGCGGCCGCCTGGTTGACGGCGGTGGCGATGTTCTGCAGGGACTCGGTGCTCACCACGTTCACGGTTTCGCTTTGGGAGCCGAAGCTGAGGGTCAGGCTGCCCGAGAGGTTCAGGGCGTTGGTTTCGGAGGAGAACCAGTTGGAATTGGTCTGCTGATTCTGCTCCAACGTGTTCACCACGACGTTGTACGTGCCCAACGGAGCCCCTGTGCCGCCGCTGACGGAGATGGCGGTGGTGCCGCCTGCCACGGCGGCGGTGGTGGCGTCGGTGAAGGTGGAGGCAAGCTGCAGGGCCTGGGCCTGGCTCAGGACGGATCCCACCTGGGAGGCGACCTTGGACCAGGCGCCGGCCTGCGAGGTGAGGGTTTGCATTTGGGCCGAGATCTGGGCCAAGGGGGTCTCGGCCATATACAGTTCGCTCTGCAGCGCTTGCTGCAGTCCCTGCACGTTTATCCCCTGCAGCATGCTGCCCAGAAGCGTGGGGTTGTTGAAGAGGCTGTTGCCGTTCAATGGTCCGACGCTCATCTTTCTCCCCTCCTCTCAGGCCCCATAGGGGCCTGCCCGGGGTTTTCCCCGGGCAGGCTGCCGGGACCGATAGGGCTAGGTCAACAACCGCAGCAGGGCCTGGGGCAGGGCGTTGGCCTGGGCCAGCATGGCCACGCCGGACTGCTGCAGCACCTGCTGCTGGCTTAGGGTGGCCATCTCCATGGCCATGTCGGCGTCCATGATCCCCGCCCGGGCGTTGGTCATGTTCTGGGAGGTGATCTGGTTGTCGTTGTAGGCGAACTGCAGGCGGTTCATCAGGGCCCCCACGTTGCCGCGGGTGGTGGACACCTGGTTGATGGCGTTGATGATCTTGGTGAGGGCTGCCTCGGCGTCCGTTTGGTTGGTGATATCCAAGCCTCTGCTGGCCGAAGCGTTGGCTACGCCGGTCGTGGTGTTGACCGTGGTGGCCGCCGTGCCGCCGGCGCTAACTGCGAGCTTGTACCAGTTAACACCGGTTGCGGTACTGATGGAACTGGCGCCCAGGGCCTTAGCCGCAGTCAGCGTATCCGCCGTGACGTTGGCTGCGGTGTCGTTGAAGTAGCTGTTTGAACCTTTGGCCAAGTTCACCGTGGCGCTGCTTTGAGCGCCGTTCAAAGTCGTCGACGCCTGGATGGCGCCGCTGGCACCGGAACCGTTGCGAAGGGCGAACTTGGTGTTGGCCGGGGTCAGGGTGATGGAGTTGGAGTCGGTGGCGTTGGAGGCGGCCGTGAGGGTAAGCTTCACTTTGGTCCCGGTGTTTGGCAAGGTGATAGAGGCGTTGGTGGAGCCGCTGGTGGCGAAGCTGACCTTCTGGTAGGTGCCGCCGTCCACGGACACCGAGGCATTGGTGACGGTCTTCCCGGTGGGGCCCCCACCGGCTGTGCCGGTTTGGATCTTGACGGCATAGGTGTGGGAGAGTGAGCCGGTGTACTGGGAGGTAGCAACGAAGGAAGCTCCCGTGATGTTTCCACCCGACGTGAACGCCTTGGCGCCCCAACCGGTATAGCTGGCGGTGACGGAGTAGGTGCTGCTGGCGGACAGGCTGTTGCCGATGGTGTAGGCTGTGCTGGCGGTGCCCACTGTCGCCGTGGCCCCGTTGGTGAAGGCGGTATGGACGTTAGGACCGGTAACGGTTCCCTTGTTTCCCGTCACGCCCAGAGTGGCGGCGTCGACGGGGCTGATGGAAATGCCTAGGGTCTGGCCGGAGTTTGCCCCGATCTGGATCTGGGTGTTGTTGAGCTCCTTGCCCGAGAGCAAGTTCACGTTATTGAAAGTGGTGTTGTTGGTGATCTGGGTGATCTCCTGAGCGTATTGGTTCATCTCCGCCTGCAGGGCGGCCGTGTCGGTGGCGTTCAAGGTGCCGCTGGCACCTTGGGAAGCCAGCTGATACATGGACTGCAG
Source organism: Bacillota bacterium (assembly GCA_021810565.1). Lineage (GTDB taxonomy): Bacteria > Bacillota > Sulfobacillia > JAJZIM01 > JAJZIM01 > JAJZIM01. Next base: position 13,759 of record JAJZIM010000001.1, on the reverse strand, counting down.
GATGTTCTGGATCTGGTTCAGCGCACCGTCGCCCGTTTGCAAAAGCGACACGCCGTTCTGAGCGTTCTGGGAGCCCTGGGACAGGCCGTTGGCCTGGGCCAGCATGTTCTGGGCGATGGCCAATCCGGCCGGGTTGTCGGCGGCGGTGTTGATCTTGTAGCCTGAGGACAGCTGGGCCAGGGTGTTCTGCATGGAAGTGGTGGTGTTGTTCAGGTTGAACCAGGCGTTCAGGGCCGCCGCGTTGTTGTTGACATACATCCTTGTTTCCCACCTTTCATTTGCTCGACATCCTTATCGAGTTTCGGGACCCTCAGTTTGCGTCCTTCGCGGGGTCCGGGACGGTGCCGGTGGTCAGGAACTCCACCTCGTAGGCGAACCGGTCCTCGCAGGCCAGCCGGTCCATCGCCCGCATCGCGGCCCGGTAGGTCGCCTCCGTCAGCAGCTTGGCCTCCACGAGGGCCTGCCTTTCCAACTCCAGCCGCCGGCGGTGGTAGGCTTGGACCGCCGTGGTCCGCACGTCGACGGGGGTTCCCGCCTGGACGCGGGGGATGCCCACCACGGACACGTTGTCCAGTCCCGCCGAGCGGAACAGGCGGTACAGCTTGCGGCCGATGTGCCGGTCACCGCCCCGCATCGCCTGCAGCTTCGCCACCGCCCGGTAGAGGGCGGCGACTTTGGGCGGGGGGGGCGGATCCTCCAGCAGGCTGCCGTCGTCCACGTCGATCACGGCCACCGTGCCGCCCGGCCGGGTCACCCGGACCATCTCGGCCAGGGCCTTGGCCGGGTCCTTCAGGTGCTGGAGCAGGAAGCGGGCCACCGTGCGGTCGAAGGTTCCTGCCTGGAAGGGCAGGTCATGCACGTCGCCGCGCACCGTCTCCACCGGCACCCGCAGGCGCTGGGCCATCAGGCGAGCCGCCTCCAGTCCGGCGGCGTCTATGTCCACCGCCATCACCCGGCCTTCGCCGGCCAGCCCCCAAGCCAGGTCCAGGGCCAGGGCTCCCGTTCCCGTGCCCACGTCCAGCACCGTGTCGCCCGGTTGGAGGTGCAGCATGGACAGGGTCAATAGGCGGGGGTAGTGGGTGAGCACTCCCTGCAGGAGCGTCAACTCCTGCTCCCCCCCCAGGCGGGGCAAGAGTTCCGCCGCCGCCTGCTCGTTGGCCTGCATCCATGCCTGCACGGATAGTTCCTGCAAACCGTATCCCTCCGTCCGCCTGTTTTCCGGTGCCGTCGCGTGGGGCGCATGCCGTCTTGTGCGCCATCCATCACCTCCTTGTCGCCGATCCCCGGGAGGGGGTTTGCGGGGACGCTTCTTGCGTCCCCCCGTGGTCGGGATGCATCCATGCATCCCTTATCATTATCGGATAAATTCGAGGAAACTTTAGGGGCAGCTCAACCCAGGAAATTGAAGAGGGTGGGAGGGATAAGCTTGGCGCCGGCCTCCAGGGAAGCCTGGTAGGCGGTCTGGATGCTGGTGAACTGGGTCATGGCCTTGGCCATGTTCACGTCCTGGACCTGGCCCAAAAAACCGGTGACGCTGTTTTGGAAGGCGGTCAGGCCGTTTTGGGTGGTCTGCAGGCGCTGCATGCGGGCGCCGGTCTGGGAGGTGAAGGCGGAGATCTGGGCGACGTCGCCGCTCAGATTGGCCAAGTCCGTGTTCGAGATGTCGGACAGCCAGGTGCTCGCGGTGGTGCTGCCGGGCGGCGTGGCGGCGTTTTGCAGATCCTGGGAGAAGGCCAACAGGTCGTGGAACACGCCGCTGCCGGAGACGGTGACCGGGTTGGTGGTGGAGATGGCGCCGGAGCCGAAGACCTGGCTGCCGGGCAGGTTGACCGTGAGCATGGCCGCGGGACCCACGTCCCGCTGGATGGTGCCGGTGTCGCCGTTGTAGGCGACCCCGGTGATCATGCCGTTGGCCGCCTTGGTGGCGGTGAAGGGGGCCTGGGTGATCTGGTAGCCCGCGAAGACGTAGGCGTTGCCGTTGTTGGCGTTGGCCACCTGCACCAGCTGATTTATGAGCGAGTTCACCTGCTGGGAGATGGCGGTCAGGTCGGTGCTGTTCACGGTGCCGCCGGTGGCCTGCACCGCCAGCTGATAGGCCGACTGCAGCACGCTGGAGGCGCTTTGCAGGGCGGACTGGGTGGTGTCAAGCCAGGTGTTGCCGTCCGTGGCGTTGGCCTGAAAGGACTTGAGGCGGGCCAGGATGCTCTGATAGTTCAGCACCTGCCGCGCTCCCAGAGGGTGCTGCGACGGCGTGCTGATGCGCTGGCCGGTGGACAACTGCTGCAGGTATTGGCTCATCTGGGTCTGCAGGTTGTTCAAGCCGTACAGGAAGTTCTCCGAGAGCGTCTGGTTGGTGATGCGCATGGCCGATCCTCCTATCCCACCTGTTGGATGAGGGTGTTCAAAACGGTGTTCAGGGTATTGATGAAGTCCGCCGCGGCCCCGTAGGCCTGCTGGTAGCGGATCATGTTCGTCGCCTCCTGATCCAGGGAGACCCCGGAGACGCTTTGCTGCTGGTTGGTCAGCTGGGTCACCAGATTGCCGAAGTTTTGCACCATCTGGTTGGACTGCTGTCCTTGGAGACCCAGGGTGGAGATGATGCCGTCGTAATAGCCTCCGAGAGAGGCGCTATTCAGCACGGGCAGGGCGGTGGTGGACAGCCCGGCCATGGCCTGGGCATTGGAGCCATCGCCGGGGGCGTTGGGGGTCTGGGCGGCGGCGATGTAGGCGGGGTCGTTGGCCACCGAGGCGTCCACGGCCAAGGTGGACGCCGACTGGGTGGTGCTGGGCTGGGTGACCACATTGGTGCCGCCCGACCAGGTGCCTACCGTGGCCGCCGTGTCCACCCCCGTGCCGGTGAGCACGGCCTGCCCGCCCGTGTTCGTGGGGTTATACAAAATGTCTTGCCCCGGGACCACCCCCTGGATCTGGAGCACTCCGCCAGCCACCGAGGCGTAGACCGCCGCGCCCGCCTGCTGGTTGATGTCCAGGGCGATCTGGCTGAGGGGGGCCCCTGAGGCGATGCTCACCGTGTAGGGGGTGCCTACGGGGGTGGTGGATCCGGCTCCCGCCCCCAGGCCAATCTGGAAGGAGCCGGATGCCGTGGTGGTGTAGCTGGTGGAGGTGCCCTGGTCCACCTCCGCTCCCGCGGCGTCGAAGAAGGGATGGGGCGGGGAGTAGGAGTTGGCCTGGGCCCCCGTGAGGTCGTAGCCGGTGAACTGCAGGGCGTTCACCTGTCCCGCCAACTGGGCGGCGAAGGTGTTCAGTTGCTGCTCATAGCTTGGGATGGTCTGGTTGGTCATCTGCAGTTGGGCGGAGAGTTCTCCCGCGTTGATGGAGGCGGCGGTGCCGGCGGAGCTGAAGGCTACGGTGACCGAGTTGGCCGGCCCGCCGTTTTGCGCGACCTGGGCACTGAGCTGGTTGACGTGGGTGTTGTCCACCAGGGGCACCCCGCCGATGAACACCTGATCCGCCCCCGAGGACTCCTGCCGCACAGTGACGTTTATGAGGCTGGACAGCTGGTTTAAGATCTGGGCCCGGTTGTCCGCCAGGGCGCCGGGCTGCTGCCCCGTGGCCTGCACGGCCACGATCTGGCCGTTCAAGGTGGCGATCTGCTGGGCGTAAGAGTTGATCTGGCCCACGGTGGAGACCACCTGCTTGTTCAGGTCCTGCTGCATCGACACCAGTTGCTGAAATACGGTGTTGACGGAGGTGGCCAGACTCTTGCCCTGCTGCACCACGGCGGTTCGCACCGAGGGGTCCGCGGGGTTGTCGGCCAACTGCTGCAGGGAGCTCCAGAAGGCATTCAAGGAGCTTTGGATCCCGGTGGAGGAGGGCTCGTTGAAGATAGCCTGCACCTCCTGCAGGGAGTTCTGGGTGCTTTGCCATTGGGACAAGAGCCCCTGCTGGGAGCGCACCTGCTGATCCAGGAAGGCGCTGGTGATGCGTTGGATCTCCTGCACCGTGACCCCGGTGCCGGCCTCCCCCGCCGGGTAGTTGGTCAGGGGCGGGGAGGCGGCCATGACCGCCTGCTCTTGGGCGTAGCCGGGGGTGTTGGCGTTGGTGATGTTCTCGCCGGTGACGTTCAAGGCGGTCTGTTGGGCCTGCAAGCCGCTGAGGCCCACTTGCAGCGTTCCGAAGGTGGTCTGCACGGCCATGCCTCCTCCTGCGCATGCTCTCGAATTCCTTATCGAGAATCCGCTACCGATTCCTGCGGCATGGACGGCTACGTGAAATCCCGTGCGGCGGCGGGGCATGGGGATCGCGGCCGATATCCTGCTCCAATCGGCCCTAAAGGTCCAAAAACGCCGCGGAAGCCGATCATCGGCCCCTTTGCTTGACACGCGTCCACCCGCGGGGTATCCTGGGGAAAAGACGGAGGTGAGCGGGTGGAGACGGCCCTCTCGGAGCGCGTTTTTCACGGCCTGGTCCTGGACCCTTTCCAGTGTCGTGCCTTGGACGCCCTGGATGCGGGGCGTTCGGTTTTGGTGGCCGCCCCCACGGGCACCGGCAAGACGGTGGTGGCCGACTACCTCATCGAGCGTTCCTTGGAGCGGGGGATGAAGGCCATCTACACCGCCCCCATCAAGGCCCTGTCCAACCAGAAGTTCCGGGAGTTCTCCGAGCGCTTCGGGCGGGAACGCATCGGCATAGTCACCGGGGACGTGGTCCAAAACGCCACGGCGGAGGTGGTCATCATGACCACCGAGATCCTGCGCAACATGGCCATCATGCGGGACGAGTCCTTGCGGGACATCCACTCCGTGATCTACGACGAGATCCACTTCATCGGGTCGGAGCGGGGGGCGGCCTGGGAGGAGAGCATCATCTTCCTGCCGCCCCGGGTGCAGCTTTTGGGCCTTTCGGCCACCATCCCCAACGTGGACCAGCTGGCCGCCTGGATGGCGGCGGTGCGCGGCGCGGCGCCGCTGGTGATTCGGGAGGACCGGCGGGCCGTGCCGCTGCGCCAACTGTTCTTCAGCCGAGAGACCGGCCTTTGCGACCTGCCCACCCTGCGCCGCCACTGGGACCACCTGGCGGCGGGGGCGGACGCCGCGGAGGGGGAGTGGCTGCCCACCCGGCTGCGCTCCACCCACCTGGACCTCATCGACGCCATCAAGGACAGCTACCTGCCCTGCCTGTACTTCGTCTTCAGCCGGCGCATGACCGAGGAGAAGGCGCGGGAGCTGGCCCGCCGCCACAGCTTCCTGACCAAGGCGGAGCGCGAGGAGGTGCGCCGCCTTTTGGCCGAGCGGGAGGATCTGGCCGAGACCCGCTCCTTCCGCTTTCTGGCCTCCCTCTTGGAGAAGGGCATCGGGGTGCACCACGCAGGCCTTTTGCCGGCGGTCAAGGATCTGGTGGAGGACCTGTACGGGCGCAAGCTGGTGAAGGTGCTCTACTGCACCGAGACCTTCAGCGTGGGGCTGAACTTCCCGGTGAAGGCCGTGTGCTTCGACTCCCTGCGCAAGTTCGACGGCAAGAGTTTCCGGCCCCTTAAAGTGCACGAGTTCTCCCAGATGTCCGGTAGGGCGGGGAGGCGGGGCATCGACACCGTGGGCTACGCCGTGGTGCTGGCCGACCCCCGCTACCCCCAGGAGCTCACCGAATACCGGGACCGCGAACCCGAGGCCCTGAGCAGCCAGTTCTTCCTCTCCTACAACACCGTTTTGAACCTGATCAAGAGCCACGGCCCGGAGGACATCCGCCGGGTGCTGACCGCCAGTTTCGCCACCTTCCTGCACGGGCGGGAGCACCAGGAGACCACCGCGCTTTTGGACCGGGTGCAAGACGAGCAGGCCGAGCTGCGCCAGGGGGTGTGCTCGGCCTGGGGCACCTGGGAGTGTCCCCTGAGCCGGGAGGGCAAGCGCCGGGAGCTAAAGGACAAGGAGCGCCGCTACCGCTACATGGGGCAAAAACGCCGCCGCAGCCTCTTCGGTCAGCGGCTGCGCGGGGAGATCGACCAATTGAAGACCGCTCTGGCCGAGCCGCAGCGCCAGTGCACTCCCCAGGAACTGGAGCGCTGTCGGGCCGTGCGCCGGGATCTGAACCGCCTGGACAACCAGATCGGCGTCCTTAGGGCCTCCCTGCGCCGCCTGCCGGAGGAGGATCAGTTCCTGGCGGAGTTCGAGCGCAAGAAGGCCTTCCTGGAGGAGCTGGGCTATGTGGCCCAGGGGCGGCTGCTGCCCCGGGGGGAGGTGGCGGCCCAGATCCACATCCAGGAGATCCTGGTGACGGAGTTCGTCTTCCGGGGGGTGCTGCACCGCCTGGACGCGGATACCCTGAACGGCCTGCTGGTGGCCGTGGACTTCGAGCCGCGCCGGGGAGACCTGGTGCATCTGAAAGCCCTGCCGGAGCTGAAGGAGGCCAGGGCCGTGGCCCGGGAACTGGAGCAGGTGGAGGGGGTCATCTTCAACCCCCTGCTCTCCCCGCTGGCCCGCAAGTGGAGCCAGGGGGACTCCTTCGAGGAGCTGACCCGGCACGCGAACATGGACGAGGGGGATATCGTCTCCGCCTTCCGCCGCTCCCTGGACCTGATCCGCCAATTGAAAAAAGCCGCGGCCGAGGACCGGGCTCTGGTGGAGAAGCTGGCCGAGGCTCAGCGGCGCATGGACCGGGACGTGGTGGAGGCGCTGTTGTAGGCGGAATGGGTCTTATGGCAACACCTCATCGTGGTGGCCGATGGCCTCCAGAGTCACGCAATCTTGATGGGTCGAAAAGTCGTACGGATGGCCCGCGGCCGACCGGACCAAGTTGCGCAGGGTCTTGCGCTTTGGGGCCCGGGACCGGCCGCCCACCCCAGCGCCGGCGTCGCCGCCAAATCGTGCGTGCAGGCCAAAGTCCGTCAGGCGGCGAGTCACGGTCCAGATGCTCCCTCCGGCCCGCCTGCCTCGTCGCTTGCCTTTTGCAGGCGATCCAGGGTGCGGGCGCAGGTGCCGACGATGCGGGAGGCGATGGGCAACGCCTGGGCGGCGTCTTCGGACGTGAAGTGCTTGCTGGGTACGGATCCGGGCAGCGAATCGGGATACCTGGTTTGCACGTAGTAGCGGTCTAGCCGCATGGCTTCGTTTCTTGAACCAAGAGCCTGGTGCAGCTCGGGCAGGCGGTCATAAAGCTCCTCCACGGAATGAGTTCTCGGCACGGCCAAGCCCAGGCCCAACAGGACGCCTTGCGAGGCTTTTTCCGCGGCCTGCTGGGCGTAGAAGCAGGCGGTGCGCGGGTACTTGTGCCGTAGATCCTGGGCCTCAGCCAAGTCGCAGGCAGCCTGTTCCACCCATCGCAAGCCGTCGTTCAGGTCATCGGGCATCCAAGATTACCCCCTTCTTGCGCACCTCTTCCCGCAGGAACCAACGCGAGTCCTTGACTTCCTCCCATTCTCCGGGGGTATAGACCCAAAGATCCACCGGCACCGTGGGATGCAACTGTTCCAAGACGTCTTGGAAGCGCCGGCTGAAAGGCTCTGAGCGAGCCAGCGGGGCCACCACCACCAGATCCAGGTCGCTGCTGCTACCGACGTTGCCCTTGGCCACCGACCCGAACAAGATGACCTGCAAGGCCCCTGCGGCATAGAAGCCGCGGGCCAGTCTGCGTGCCTCTTCCCGTAACTCTTGGGCACGGTAGCCTCGCCTGCTCTTCCAGGCGGCCACCAGGCGTTCGATGCCGGCATCTTCCGATGGCACGGGGCTCACCTCTCTTTGAGCGGGTGCTTCGGCCCCGGGGCAACGGGGACCGATCCACTTGCGGGCAGGGGATGTTGCGCCGGCTCTTGCCTGCGGTGTTCCGGTCGGCGTGCTGTTCCTATCCTATGGCACGAGGATATCATGCCTCCCATGCGCTTTCAAGAACGTGCCCCGGGGGCTTCCAGGTTCTCGGGGAGCCTCCCACCTGCCCCTATACGGTTTTAGCCGACGGATGCGCCGGCTGCGTTGGGATGGGGAGACCTCCAGGCAGTGGAGAAGCAAACGAAGATTGGGCAGCGGGCTCCGATGCCGGCGAAGCCCCGGAAGCACGGGTTTCCACGGCCTTGGGCCGGCGCTGCTTAGGAAACCTCCGCGGGCGCCCAGCCGCGCTGCGCAGCGGGAGCTTGGTCGGCGTCATTTGGTCAAGGGCAACTGCACGGTGAAAGTGGAGCCTTGGCCCTCGGTGCTGACCGCCGTTATCTCCCCGCCGTGGGCGCGGGCGATCCACCGCGCGATGGACAGACCCAGCCCCGTGCCCCCCTCTTCCCGGGAGCGGGCCTTGTCCACCCGGTAGAAGCGCTCGAAGATCAGTGGCAGGTCCTGGGCGGGGATGCCGATGCCGGTGTCCGACACGGTGACGCGGGCGATGCTCTTGCGGAGTGCCGCGGCGGACACCGTCACCTTGCCCCCCGCCGGGGTGTACTTGATGGCATTGTCCAAAAGGATCAGGAAGAGCTGGCCCAGCCGCTGCCGGTCGCCGTGCACGGGCAGGGAGGCGCTCCAGCGGTGGCTGAGGATGATTTCTTTGGTGTCCGCCAGGGGACGCACCTGGTTCAAGGTTTCCTGCAACAGGGGCACCAGATCCAGTTGGGCTTCTTCCAGGATCACCTGCCCCGAGTCGGAGCGGGCCAGGGTGGACAGGTCGGCCACCAGGCGGGCCATGTGCTGGGCCTGGCGCAGGTTGTGCTCCAGGGTCTCGCGGTACTCCGCCGGATCTTGCGACTGCAAGGCCAATTCGGTGCCGGCCTGCAGGATGGTCAGGGGGGTGCGCAGCTCATGGGAGGCGTCGGCCACGAAATCCCGCTGCCGGGCCAGGGATTGGCGGATGGGGGACAGCGCGCGACCGGCCAGGAACATGCCCGCCGGCATGGCCAGGATCACGCTGGTGGCGCCCACCAAAAGAAATATCTCCAACAGGTCGCCCAGGGCGTGCTCGTCGGAGTTGGTGCTGCCGGCCACCTGTACGGCGCCGATGATGCGGCCGTCGCGGCGCACCGGTTGGGTGAAGACGGCATAGTGACCCTGGGCGTCGGGCGGGGTGATCAGGCGAAAATCGCTACGCCCGGCCAGGGCCGCGTGCACGGCGGAGCGCACGGGCAGGTAGGGCAGCGGCAGATCGCTGGACACCGTCTTGCCCGCGGGGTTGACCACATAGGTGAGCAGGTTCTCCCGCAGCTCGTGCTCGTACTGGGGCGGCTGGTGGGTTCCCTCCAGGAGCATCCGCTGCACGCCGGGGGAGACGGCCTCCTGGCGGGCCTTGACCTCCAGGCGTTCCGACAGGTCCGCCAACAGACGCCGCTGCAAGGAGAAGTAGGTGGCGGCGCCCAGCACCGCCAGGATGCAAAGCAAAAGGGCCAGATACCAGGCCGTCAGCCCCCAGCGGATGCGGTTGAGCAGGGGGCGCTCCGGCTCGGCGGGGGTAGGGCGCCGCAAGAGCCTCATGCGCGGGGGCGTCCGCCGGGCGGCAGCTCCTGCCCGGGGGCGCGACGAAGGAGGGCTGCGTGGCAAGCCAAGCCAGGCCTTCCGACCGCCGCCCAGCCATAGGGTTCTGCGGTGGCGCCAGCCGGTCCCCATCCGTGATCTGCCAGTTGCAACGGCCTCACCTTCCTGTGCCGGCACGGGAGGACGCCGGGGCGTCGCGGGCCGGCCAGCGCTTCCCGGAGGGTATTCGACGTCTCCCGGGGCTTTGCTTGCCGACTGAACGCTGCCGCAACGGGGGCGCTCCCGGCTGCCCCGGCCCGGCTAGGCCCGGATCCGGTAGCCGATGCCTCGGATGGTCTGGATCAACTTGTGGGGGAAGGGGTCGTCTATCTTCTGGCGCAGGCGGCGGATGGTCACGTCCACCACGTTGGTGAAGGAGTCGAAGTTGTAGTCCCAGACGTGTTCGAGGATCACCGCCCGGCTCAGGGCCTGGTTGACGTGGCGCATGAGGAACTCCAGGAGTACGAACTCCTTGTGGGTCAACTCGATGGGGCGCCCGGCCCGGCTTACCTCCAGGGTGTTGCGGTCCAGGACCAGGTCGTCCACCTGCAGCCGATCCGCCGCCGGCGCGGCGCTGCCGCGGCGCAACAGGGCCCGGACCCGGGCCAAAAGCTCGGCGAAGGCGAAGGGTTTGGTCAGGTAGTCGTCCGCGCCGCAGCGGAAACCGGCCAGCTTGTCCTCCAAGGCGTCGCGGGCGGTGAGCATGAGCACCGGCACGCCGATGCCCTCCTCCCGCAGGGTGCGACAGACTTCCAGCCCGCTCATGCCGGGCAGCATCACGTCCAGGATCATCAGGTCGGGAGGGGTGTCCCGACACAGCCGCAGGGCGTCCGGACCGTTATTGGCCGTCTCCACCGCCAGGTGTTCCGCCTCCAGGCCTTTTTGCACCAAGGTGGCGATGCGGAGGTCGTCCTCCACCAGCAGGATGCGCATGGACCTCAACCTTTCTCCGACCTTTCCCGTCAGCATAACACCGTTTCATTGCAGATTGATTACGATCGGCGCAGGCGGGAGAACACCAGTACGAGCTCCGGGGTGCGCAAAAGCCAGGCGTAGAGGGTGAAGCTGGCCGCCCCCAGGCCGATCTCCAGGACCACCTCCAGGGCTTGTCCCGCCAAGCCGGCCGGCCAGGGCAGGGTCTCCAGCCAGGTGCGGAAACCGGCTACCACCACGCCCATCAGCGCTGCGGCCACCAGGGTGCGGGCGGCGTTGGAGGCAAGGTTGCGGCCGCCCACCGGTCCCAGCCGGCGGCGCAGGGCCATCCACACCAGGGCCAGGTTGAAGAAGCCGGCCAGGGAGTAGGCCAGAGCCAGCCCCCGGTAGTTCAGGTAGCGCACCAGGACCAGGTTCAAGACCATCCCCACCGCCACGTACCAGATGCCGATCTTGAGGGGGGTCACGGTGTCCTGGAGGGCGTAGAAGGCGCGGTACAGGATCTCCAGGCAGGAGTAGGCCAGGATCCCCACGGCGTAGAACAAGAGCGCCTGGGAGGTGACGTAGGTGGCGTGGGGGGTGAATTGGCCGTGTTGGAACAGAAGGCTGATGATGGGCCGCGCCAGGACGACCAGCCCCACGGAGGCGGGCAGGGTCACGAAGATCACCGCGCCCAGGGAGCTGGAGATGTGGCCGCGGAAACGCTGCCGGTCATCCCGGGCCAGGTGGCCGGAGAGGGCCGGCAGGAGGGGGATGGCCAAAGAGGTGGCGAAGCTGACGGGCAGCAGCATGATCCGGCTGGAGATGGACAGGGCGTTGATGCTGCCTCGGGCCAGGAACGATCCCAAAAGCGGCTGGTTCACCAGAAGGTTTACTTGCCACACGGCGGCGCTGAGCACGATGGGTATCATCAGCGTGCCCACCCGCCGCACTCCGGGATGGCGCCAGTTCAGGCTCCATTTGAAGCGGGGGTGCAGGTGCCGGATGCCCCAAAGCTGGACCAGGAAGTTGAGGAAGGAGCCGGCCAGCACGCCGTAGGCGAAGCCGACGATACCCCATACGCCGGCCAGTCCCAAGCCCAGACCGATGATGGCCAGGTTGTAGAAGAGGGGGCCGATGCCGGTGGCCCAAAAGTAGTTGTGGGCGTATTCGACGCCGTAGAGCACCCCGTTCAGGGAGTTGAAGAGCATGGCCACCAGCATCACCCGCACCAGAAAAGCGGTGAAGGCGGCCTCGTCGGGGTCGAAGCCGGGGGTGAGGAGATGCACGAGAAGGGGGGCGGCCACCAGCCCCACCAGCACCACGGCGCTCATGACCACCAGCACCAGGTTGAAGGCGATGCTGGATACTTCCCACACCTCCTCGCGCTGGCCGCGGGCCAGGTAGCCGGCCAGCACGGGGATGAAGGCGGAGCTCACCGCCCCCCCGATGAGGATCAGGTAGAGGGCGTCCGGCAGGAAGTAGGCGGCGTTGTACATGTCCACCAGCCGGGTCTGACCGAACTGGGCGGCGATGATGGAGTTGCGCAAAAAACCCAGGATCCGGGATAGCAGCATGGTGACGCCCACGATGCCGGCGGCCTGGGCCAGGCGGATGCTGGACAAAAGACCCCCCCTCTCGGCCTTGCGATACCGCCCTATTATAGCCTGAAAGGCGGCGATCCCGCAAAGCCGTCTGACCCACGCCGACTGGGCGTCGCCCGCCCGGCCCCACTCCGGCGGTGCGACGCGGTGGCCCTCGGCATGATCAGGCGGTGATCGGCCGGCGACGGCTACTCGGTTCCCCACCCTGACGGGAATTTCGCAGATAGGCTGGTCAACAGCGAGAAAAGCCCCCCACCATGCGGCTTGGGCGTCTGCATCGATGTAGTACCTATCGGCTAGCCGGTTCGGACGGCGACAGACCAAGTCGGACGGACAGAGCCTCCTGCTCCGGTGTGCCCTTGGTCAGTCGGATGCTGCACCGTTCCCTGGTTCCTTCGGGCGGCAGGTCCCCAACGCCCCGGACGGTTGCCCCATGATTTCTCCCGGAAACATCCCGCCGTAACGGGGCATCCCATTTCAAGCCTCAGGGGATCTTCTGCGCCGTCCCCCCTTGAGGCCGTGCAGCATCAGCTGCAGGAAGGCTTGAAATTCGCGCAGGTCTTCCCGGAACAGTGGCCAGCCCTGCATGGCGGCCTGCACATTCTCGGCTATCCTCCTCCACTCGTAGTGCCGTTGATAGGCGTGGCGCACCAGATGGCGGAAGCCGCGCAGCTGGTCCAAAAACTCCAGGGTCTCCCGCCGCAATACCGGCGGGCGCAAGCCTTCGATCCCCCCGGCCATCTGGCGCGGCAGGCTGAAGGGCCAATTCTCACCGCTCGGCTTGCCCCCATCCACTACCTCCGCGATCCTAAGCAAGGCATCTTCGATCCCCGTGTACAAGTGATGCAGGGTCAAGGCCAGGGATTTCACCAGATCAATGTCCGGGTTCCGCGGATCAATCCGGTTCGCCGCCGCCGCCAATTCTTCTTGTATCTCTTCCAGAGCCGAGTCGATGCTGGCCAGTTCCGCGACCAGACCCCAGTAGTTTTCCTTCGTCAAGCAGCAGCACCCCCTTGTCCCGCACCAACCGCAAGAAGTCCTCGCGGCACTCCGCCGCATCCACCAGATCCAACGGGACCCCCCCCGTCACCTGATCACAACGGGCCAAGGCCCGCAAGAAGTCCTCCGGCCGCGCTCCTTCCACCAGCAAGTCGATGTCCGAGCGGGACCCCACCCGGCCCGTGGTCAGGGAGCCGAACAGCCACACCCGTCGCGCCCCGTATTCAGCCGCCAACACAGCGGCACACCGCCGGGCCAAAAGCCTTCCCCGGCGTCTTCTGCGGGCCGCCGCCACCTCGGCGCGGTGGTGGCGTTCCCGCCAGCCTTCCAGGTAGCTCGCATACTTTTCGTCCACCGCGCTCGCCCCCTCTCCCGGTGCGCCGCTGGCCCGAGGACCACAGCCTAATTATACCACAAGCTGACCCGTCCTGTCGCATACGAGGCCGGGTCGCTCCAGGACAAGGTCAAAGTCTGGGCGGGGCCGGGCCGATCCCGAGTTGTCGGTCACCGCCGGCTTTTTTGGAGCAGCAGCAGACGAGGTAGCCTAGCGGAAGTTTCCGAGTTAGCCTCTCGAGCGTACTCCGAGCCGCATGGTTGAGCCGTTCCTTGCTACTACCTAATTTTAGTGGGCGTCACGGGATAAATAATACCCATATTTATCGGAGTACGAGCAGGATTTGCCCCCCGCCACAGCGAATACCTACTGCATAACAACGCAGGGGGTGATACCTGTGGCCTACCTGGTGAAGAAAAAGGTCAGGGGCAAGACCTACTACTACATTGCCGAGTGCAAGTGGGTAGACGGTA
>JAJZIM010000023.1 GCA_021810565.1 Bacillota bacterium | reverse complement strand
GTCTTTATGCGGAGGCCGTGCGCAGGGGCTTGGAGAAAGCAACCCTGGTCATCGTCCTCGGCGACGGAGCCCCATGGATCTGGAACCTGGTCGCGGAACACTTTCCCGGCGCCGTCTGCATCGTGGATCTCTATCATGCTCGAGAGCACTTGGGTGACATCGCCAAGTTCACCCTCACCACCAAGCAGCGGCAGAATGCTTGGCTTGCGGAGAGTTGCCGTCTTCTCGATGCCGGCGAGGTGGAACAGGTGATCGAGGCCGTCCAGGGCCTCCCTGCCAGGAGCCAAGCCGCACGGGAGGAGATCCGAAAGACCGCGGGCTATTTTCAGACCAACTTGGAACGGATGCGCTACAACCGGTTCCGCAGCATGGGCCTATTCATAGGGTCCGGTGTGGTGGAGGCGGGCTGCAAGACGCTCATCCAGCAACGGCTCAAGCAGGCCGGAATGCACTGGAGCGTGGCGGCGGCCAACGCCATCATCGCCCTGCGCTGCTGTGAACTCAGCGGGCGTCTGGAGGACTATTGGGAGGCGCGCTCTCACGGGTAACCCCCGGGGGTACCTACAAATTTGTCGCACACCCGCCATCGCCCGCTTGACCCCCTCCCGGCTGCGCCCGGGAAGGGGAATGCGCGGGCGTCATGTTCAGCAGCACCGTCTCGTCGGCCAGCAGCGCCTCCCGGAAGGCATCTGTCACGGCCATGCCGCCCGCCTCCACCAGGGGGCGGGCGGACTGGAGGGCCAGGCGCGGGGCGAGCAGCATGCCCCAGACCGCCAGCCCCATGGCGATGAGCACGGAAAACACGACCAGGGCCGCAAGCTTGCCCCGAATCGTGCGCAGGACAACCGGCAGGCCGAACCTCGGCCACGGCGGCGGCACAGGCGATTTCCCCCCCCAATGAAGCCTTTGTTTTTATTCTCGAGCCTCTTGCCGACAAAGTTTCGCTTCCCACCCGCCCGGGTCCTTCTTGCGCTGGTCGAAAGTTGTCGGGGAGGCCTTCCGGGGGGAAGCCGCGCGGTGGCCCCGGGCCCAGGGGGGGCTGGGGCGGCCAGGCGGTGATCCAAACAAAAAGGGGACACGGCTTCGTGTCCAATGGGAGAACGCATATTATAGGCGCTCGAAGCGCAAAGGCGCGTGGCAGGGCTTGCATCTCCTTGTGCCCTGCTCTTCCCTCGGGGTTTCCACCGTGTCCCCAAGGCAAATGTATCACCGCCGGACCGATAAGGCAAGGGCCCGTGGTGAAACGGCCCTCACACCGCCCGGGTCAGGGTGTCCGGCGGGGTTGGCGAACTCCTCGAGCCGCGCCTAAAAACTTGGCCGGCTCCCGATCCGCCCGGGCAGGAAGCGGGGGGGGCGGCGCAGAAGACCTTAAAGCATGAACGACACGGTGGAGCGGAAAGCCTCGTCCCGTCGCCTGGCCGTGGGACCCACGGGCAGCGGGCGCACCACCTGGCTGCAGGAGCGCTACCGGGAGCTCCTGGCGGACGGGGTATCCTCCTCCACCGTCTTGGTCCTGGTGGCCCACGCCGCCCGGGTGGGGGAATGGCGGGATACGCTGGGGGAGCCCGCCGCCGCCGGCCTGTCGATATACACCTTCAACGGGTGGGCCCAACGGGAGTTGCGCCGGCACTGGCCGCGCCTGGGCCGTGGTGGCCCGGAGCCCCACTTCCTCACCGCCGACGTGGCCCAGTTCCTGATGGAGCGGCGCGTGCGGCAAGCCCTGGAGCGGGGGGAGTTGGCGGAACTCACCGCCACGCCCCAGCGCACCGCCCTGCTCCTGGAGGGCAACCTGGGGGTGATCGCCGCGGCGGCGGGGGTGCCCCCCGAGGAGCTGCCCGCGCGCATGGCCGGCGGCGTCGGCGCCAAGGAGTCGTCCGTTTTCGTCCAGGCCGCCGCCCTCTTGGAGGGCTACCACGCGGCGCTTTCCCAGGCCCAGGTCCTGGACTACGGCCTGTGCCTGGCCCTGTACCGCGAGCTATTGCGCGATCCGGCCTACGGCGAGTTCTTGGCGGGGGAGCTGCGCTACATCCTGGTCGACGACCTGGACGAGACCCTCCCCCTGGCCCAGGAACTGATCGAGTTGCTGATGGGGCGGCTGGAAGGCGGCTTTTTGACCTACAACACCGACGGCGGCCACACCCGCTTCCAGGGAGCGGATCCCGAGGGGGCCTGGCGGCGCTTTGCTCCCCTTTGCGCCCAGGTGCCCCTGGAGGGCTGCCGCACGGCCACACCGCAGTTGGCCGAATTCGGGCAGGCCCTCTTCCGACGGCTCATGGGCGAGGAGGTGACGCGGCTTTTTCCCTTGGAGGACATCCGCACCGAGTTTCGCGGGGAGATGCTGCGTCAGGTGGTCGAGACCCTGCGCCGGGAGCTGGCGGCGGGGGCCGTGCCGGGCGAGCTGGCGGTGGTGGCGCCGGCGGTGGACCCGGTCTTGGAGCACACCATCGCTGGCGGGTTGGCCCGGGAGGGGGTGGGCTTGATCAACCTGACCCGCAGCCGCCGCCTGCGCGACGAGCCCTACGCCCTGGCGCTGGTCAGCCTGCTGCTGTTGGCCAACCCCGCCTGGGGCCTGGCCCCCAGCGTCGGGGAGATGACCCACACCTTCCGCCTGCTTTTGGATCTCGATCCGGTGCGGGGCTTTCTTTTGGGCCGCGCCGTGGCCGGGAGTTTCCCGGGAGCGCTGCCGGACCTGGCCGAGCGGGGGCTCTTGCCGCGGGTCGGCTTCGCCAAGGGGGAGGCCTACCGGCGAGTGGCGGAGTGGCTGACGGCGCGCCGGGCGGAGGAGTTGCCGGTGGACGTCTTTTGCCACCGCGCCTTCGGGGAGCTGTTGGCGCCGCTGGAGCCCGCCCAGGATCACCTGGTGTACTGCCGCCAGGTGATCCAATCCGCCGCCCGTTTCCGCAGCGTGGCCCAGGTTCTGCCGGAGCTCGGGGGGGCGCCGGTGGGGCGGCAGTTCGCGGAGTTGGTGCGCGGGGGAACGGTGGCCGCCGAGCCGCTGATCGCAAGGCCCGAGGACGACCGCCGGGTGCTCCTGGCCACTCCTTACGCCTACCTGGCCGCCGGCGCCGTCTCCCGGGTACAGGTCTGGGTGGACCTGGACGCCGCCCAATGGCTGCGGGGCGACGCCAAGGAACTGGTAAACCCCCGCACCTGCACCCCGGCGCACCCGGCCGACCTGGCGTGGACCGACGCGGAGGAGGAGGCCGTGCGCCTGGAGAACGCCGCCCGCACCGTGCGCGCCCTGGCCCGCCGCTGCACCGACCGGCTGATCGTGGCGGGCAGCCTCCTGGACAGTCGGGGCTTCGAGCAGGACGGGGAGTTGGCCGAGGCGCTGCAGGAAGTGGCGGGATGAGCGGCGGCTGGCGGTTGCGCTCGGGACAGGCGGCGGTGGTCGCCTACACCGGCGGCTATCTGGCCGTCCCGGCGGTGCCGGGGGCCGGCAAGACCACCGCCCTGGCCCACCTGGCGGCGCGCCTCATCGCCGAGGGGGGCGTGGGGAAGGGGCGGATCCTGGTGGTGACCTATCAAAACTCGGGGGTGAGCAACTTTCGGGAGCGCATCGGCACCCTCCTGCAAGAGCGCGGGCTACCTCCCGCCCGCGGCTACGAGGTACGCACCATCCATTCCCTGGCCGCCCAGATCCTGCGCCGGCGCCCCGAGCGGCGCCTGCTGCCCGAGCGCCCGCTGATCCTGGACGAGGCGTCCCGGGATCACATCCTGCGGGACGAGGTGCGCCGCTGGCGGCGCAACCACCCCGATACCCTGCAGAATTTCTTGGAGCCGCGGGTGCGCCAGGACCTGCAGGTGCGCGCGCGCTGGGAGGAGGCCTTCCCGGGGCTGGTCCGCCAGATCGTCGCCCATTGCAAGGCGCACCGTTTGGCGGCGGCGCCCCTGGCGGCGCAGGTGGGGAAGCTGTCCGCGGATTCCTTCCTGCGACCGGCCCTGGAGGTCTATGCCGCCTACGAGGCCGCCCTGCGCCGGGAGGGGGCGCTGGATTTTGACGACCTCTTGGTGCATGCCTACGAGCTCTTGCGGGGGGAGCCGGAGTTCTTGGAGCGGCTGCGTCGGCGCTGGCCCTTCGTCTTCGAGGACGAGGCCCAGGATTCGAGCCCCTTGCAGGAGGAGTTGCTGACCCTCCTGGCCGGTCCCGAGGGGAATCTGGTGCGGGTGGGGGACGCCAACCAGGCCATCATGAGCACCTTCACCAACGCCGACCCCGACCTGTTCCGCCGCTTCTGTCGGCGGCCAGAGGTCCTCGTGCGCTCCCTGCGGGAGTCGGGCCGCTCCAGCCGCGACATCATCGACCTGGCCAATCATTTCATGCGCTGGGTGCGGGAGGAGCACCCCTGGGCGGCCTGCCGCGACGCCCTGGAGGAGCAGACGATCCAGCCGGTGGCCCCCGACGATCCCCACCCCAACCCGAATCCGCCCGGCTACCATATCCTGACGCGGCGGTTCGCCTCCCAATCGGAGGAGATGGGGCATGTGGTCGGTCGCCTGCCCCGGGCGCTGGCGGTGCCTGAACATACCGTGGCGGTGTTGTTTCCCACCAACCGGCAGGCGGAGGATTTCGCCCGGCTTTTGGAGCGCCGGGGGATCCCCTACCGCACCATCACCCGCACCCGTCCGGAGCAGCAGCGCCTGGCCCAGGGTCTGGGCGACCTGCTGGATTTCCTGGCTGCTCCCCACGACCGGGAGGCCTTGGGCCGGGCGGTGGCCGGTCTGGTGCCCGAGGCCGGCGCCGATGCCGCCTGGCAGGCGGCGCTGCGTGCCACCGCGCCGGAGGAGCTGCTGTTCCCCTTGGAGGAGCGGGCGGGGCGACTCCCGGCCCCGGCGGCAGCCGGCCCCCTGGCGGCTCAGTTGGAGGGGCTGGTGCGCCGCCTCGGGGAGTGGCTGGAACTGGCATGGAGCCTACCGCCGGACGCCTTGCTGCTGCAGTTGGCCGAGGAGCTGGACCTGGAGGAGGCGGACGCCGCCGTGCTGCAGGCGGTGGCCCTGGAGGTGCGCCGACGCCTGGCGCGGGAGCCCCAGCTGGACCTGGTGCAACTGGGCCCGCAGGTGCGCGAGCTGGTGCGCCAGGCGGGGCATGTGGCCGCGGCCGTGTATGACCGGCAGGGCTTTCATGCCGAGGCAGGGGTGGTCTACGTCACCACCTTCCACAAGGCCAAGGGGCTGGAGTGGGACACGGTGTACCTGATGCAGCTGAACGAGGGGGATTTTCCCTCCACCCCGACGGTGCATATGCGCGGGGATCTGGATTACCTGGGGGAGCGGTTTAGGCCCGACCGGCTGGCCCGGCGGGAACTGTCCCACCTGCTGGGGGAAGAGGTCTTGGGGGAGGAGGACCTGACGGCGGTGAAGGAGGAGGAGATCCGGGAGCGGCTGCGGCTTTTGTACGTGGGGATCACCCGCGCCCGGGAGAACCTGTTCCTCGGCGCGGTGGACCCGTCCCGGGGCATGGCGCCCTCTCAGGCCTTTCGGGCGTTGGAGGAATCCGTGCGCCGCGGGGGGGAGGTGCGCCGTGAGCGGGCTTGAGGGGTTCCGCCACAGCCAGCTGAGCCTGAAGACCTATCGGGAGTGCCCCCTGCGCTTTCGCCGCCGCTACCTGGACCGGATGTGGTGGAGCCGGGAGTGGGGCGCCGACGAGGAGCAGCGAGGGGCCATCCGCACCGGTCAGGAGTTCCACCTCTTGGCCAGCCGCCACTTCTGGGGAATGCCCAGCGGCGCGGCGTCGGACGACGCGGTGGCCGGGTGGCTGGCCGCCCTGGAGGAGTTTGCGCCCCGGCGGGCGGGGTGCCGCTACCTGCCCGAGCAAGAGTTGCGCACGGCGGCGGGCGAGGGGGCGCTGGTGGCCAAGTATGACCTGTTGGAGCTGCACCCCGACGGTCACGCGGTGATCTATGACTGGAAGACCTCCCCGCAGCCGCCGCAGGCGGGACGGTTGGCCCGGGACCTGCAGACCCGGCTGTACCGGGCGGTGCTGTGCCGCGCGGGGACGGCCTTGGGAGAGAGCGGGTGGGCGCCCGCGGCGGTCAGCATGGTCTACTGGAATCCCCGTTTTCCGGCGGCGCCGGTGCGCCTGCCCTACTCCCCTGCCGCCTACCGGCGGGATTGGGAGCACTTGACCTGCCTGGTGGCCGAGATCGCGGCCCTGGGACCCGGGGATTTCCCGGCCACGACCAGAGAGGAGACCTGTCGGCACTGCGAGTATCGCCCCCTTTGCCGGGGCGAAGCCCGGGAAGGGACGGAACCCCCGGAAGGGGAGGTGGACGACGCGCCATGGGAGCTTTCCTGGGAGGCGGTGCCGGAGTTGCCCCTTTGAGCCCGAACGGCGCGGCGATGCCGGAGGGCTTGCCCCGGGCCTGGCTGGCCCCGGGGCCGGTGACCTTGCCCCCCGAACTGCGGGACCTGACCGAGATTCCCCTGCCCCTGCGCCGGGTGCTTTACCGGCGGGGCTACCGCACGGCGGGAGAGCAGCGCGCCCTCTGGGAGGGCGCGGGATATCCCCTGCCGGGGCCGGAAGAGTTTCCGGCCCTGGAGCAGGCCGCCCACCTGGTGGCCCAGGAGGTGGCCGCGGGGCACACGCTGGCGGTCCACGGCGACTACGACGCCGACGGGGTCACGGCCACCGCCCTCTTGGTGCGCGTGCTCCAGGGCCTGGGGACCGGGGTGGTCTGGCGGGTGCCCCGGCGCTTCCGCCACGGCTACGGCGTGGCGGGGGAGCTCTTGGCCGAACTCAAGGACGCGGGGGCGCGGCTGGTCATAACCTGCGACTGCGGGGTGAGCTCCCACCGGGAGCTGGCCGACGCCGGATTGCCCGTGGTGGTGACGGACCACCACGCCTGGGACGGGGAGGCGCCGCCGGCCGCGGCGCTGGTGCACCCGGCGCTGTTGCCCGCCGAGCACCCTTACCGTCCCCTATGCGGGGTGGGCGTGGCCTACCTCCTGGCCCGGCGGGTGGCCGCGCTCTTGGGGCGGCCGGAGGCGGCCGAGGCCCAACTGGACCTGGTGGCCCTGGGGACGGTGGCGGACGTGGTCCAGGTCGGGGGCGCCAACCGGGATCTTTTGCGCCGCGGGCTGGAGGCGTTGCGGCGGGCGGAGAAGCCCGGCGTGGCCGCCCTGCTGCGCGCGGCCCGGGTGGCGCGGAACCATTGCGACGAGGAGGACCTGGCCTTTCAACTGGTGCCCCGGTTGAACGCCGCCGGACGCCTGGGGGACGCCGCGACGGCGGTGGAGCTCTTGCTGGCGGCGGAGGCGGGGCCGGCGGAGAGGCTGGCCCAGGAGCTGGAGCGGCTGAATGCCGAGCGGCGGCGGCTTAGCGACGCCACCTGGCGGGAGGCCCGGGAGGAGGCGGCGGCCCTGCCCGGCCCGGTGGCGCTGTTCCGTCCCCATTGGCACGAGGGGGTGGTGGGCATCGTGGCGGGCCGGCTGGCCCGGGAGCGCGGTGCTCCCGCGGCGCTGGTGGCCCGGCGGGAGGACGGGCTGCTGACCGGCTCCGCCCGGGCGCCCGAGGGGCAGGACCTGCTGCCGCTCTTGGCGCGCTGCGCGCCGCATCTGGAGCGCAGCGGCGGGCACCCGGGGGCGGCGGGCTTTACCCTGCGCCGGGAGGAGTGGGAGGCGTTCCGGACGGCCTTCCGAGCGGCGGCCTTGGATCTTTCCCCGGCGGCGGGAGCGGCACCGCCCCGGGCGGACGCGCGGCTGCCCCTGGGGGCGGTGGACGAGGAGTTCCACGCCGCCCTGCGCCGCCTGGGGCCGTACGGCCAGGGCCATCCCGCCCCCGTGTTCTGGAGCACGGCCCGGGTGGCGGCCTGGCGGCCCGTGGGGCGCACCGGGGAGCACCTGAGCCTAGTCCTGGAGGACGCCGAGGCCAGCCTCCCCGCCATGTGGTGGCGGGCGGGTCAGGTGCGGCTGTCCCGGGACCTGCCGGTGCAGGTGGCCTTCCGGCTGCGTCCGGGCAACGGCGAGGGCGGA
Source organism: Bacillota bacterium (assembly GCA_021810565.1). GTDB lineage: Bacteria > Bacillota > Sulfobacillia > JAJZIM01 > JAJZIM01 > JAJZIM01. The sequence goes on along the minus strand of JAJZIM010000023.1, from coordinate 35,145 downwards.
GTGCAACTGGTGGTGGAGGGCTTGGGGTCGGCCGAGGGCGAGGAGTCCCCGGCGCCCCGACCGGCGCCCACCTTGGTGGACTGCCGGGGGGCGCGGGATGCCGCGGCCAAGTTTCCCGCGGCGGCGTGGTTCCGGGAGGGACCGGCGGCCCAATCCGGCCAGGACCGCTACACCCTGCGGCGCGCGACGAGACTGGTGCTGGGATCCTTCCCGCCCTCCCCCCGGGTGCTGGCCGAGGCGGTGGCCTTGGCGGAGCCGGCGGAACTGGTGCTGGTGGGGGAAGCGGAGCGGGGAGAGCGCGCCTTCTGGCAGGACCTCTTGGGCGCCCTGAAGCGGGTCACCCGGGAGGGTCGCGGGCGGGCCTCCCTGCAGCGCCTGGCGGTGCTGACGGGGGAGCTGGAGGCCACGGTGTTGGGCGGCCTGGAGGTCCTGGAGGCCAGCGGCCTGATCACCTGCGAGTACGACGGGGAGGACCGGGTGTGGGTGGAACGGCGCCGGGAGCGGGGTGCCCTGGCGGCGGATCCGGCCCGGGAGCGGGTGCGCGCCCTCCTGGCGGAGTCCCGGGCCTTTCGCCGCTTCCTGGCCGGGGCACCGCTCCCGGCGGTGAGCCGGTTGTTGACGGGGGAGGAGGCGGATAGAGGAAACGCCGCGGGCACAAATCCGCCGAACGGGTGAGCGAGGCGGCGCGGCGCGGCGATTGGCCCCGCTCGGAGCGCTTTGAGGCGGCGGGAGGGCCTTTGTGTTCCCGCTCGGCTGCCGCTAAGCTAAGGGCGGACAGGTGCCCCGCGGGGGAGAATAGGGAAGTCCGGACCGGCGCAGCCGGCGGCGGCGCGAACCCATCACTGTGAACGGGGAGCCTTCGACAGGGCCACCGGGCGACCGGGAAGGCGTCGGAGGCGGTGATCCGCAGCCAGGAGACCTGCCTGTCCCGTCCCGCGGCGGCGGGGCGGCTGTAGGGGACGAAGGCAAAGTCCTCGGGCGGAACAGCTCGGGGCCTTTTCATTTGGGGGACGGCCCGGGGCAAAAAGGTGGTGGTCGGGCCGGGATCCGGGTTCGCTAATGAAAAATCTGCGAGGAGGCGGCTTTGATGGAGCTATTGGAGCAAACGGTGCGGGCGATCCCGGCGCTGGATCAGGCGGTGATGGAGCGCACGCGCCGCCGCCTGGACAGCCTCACCAAGCCCCCGGGCAGTCTGGGGATGCTGGAGGACTGGGCGGTGCAGCTGGCGGGGATCACCGGCCGGCCCTTTCCCCGGATCCACGACAAATGGGTGGTGGTGATGGCGGGAGACCACGGAGTGGTGGAGGAGGGCGTCAGCGCCTATCCCGCCGAGGTGACCCCCCAGATGGTGCTGAACTTCCTGGCCGGGGGTGCGGGGGTCAACGTGCTGGCCCGCATGGCCCAAGCGCGGGTGCGGGTGGTGGACATGGGGGTCAACGGCGAGCTGGCCCTGCCGGGTCTTTGGTCCCGCAAGGTGCGGGAGGGCACCGCCAACCTGGCCCGGGGCCCGGCCATGAGCCGGGAGGAGGCGGTGGCGGCCCTGGAGGCGGGCATCGAGGTGGCCCAGGACCTGGCCGGCCGGGGAGCGGACCTGTTGGCCACGGGGGACATGGGTATCGGCAACACCACGCCGTCCTCGGCCATCCTGGCGGCCCTCACCGGGTGTCCGGCGGAGGAGGTGGTGGGGCGGGGCACGGGCATCGACGATGAGCGCCTGGCGGCGAAGGTGGCGGCGGTGCGCCGCGGGCTGGAGGTCAACCGGCCGGATCCGCAGGACGCCCTGGACGTGCTGCACAAGGTGGGGGGCCTGGAGATCGCGGGGCTGGCCGGGGTGATCCTGGGGGCGGCGGCCCGGCGGGTGCCGGTGGTGGTGGACGGCTTCATCTCGGGGGCGGCGGCCCTGGTGGCCACCCGCCTGGCGCCCGCCAGCCGGGAGTACCTGATGGCCTCCCACCTGTCGGAGGAGCCCGGCCACCGGATCATGCTGGCGGAGTTGGGGCTTACGGCCCCGCTGCGCCTGCGGATGCGCCTGGGGGAGGGTACGGGGGCGGTGCTGGCCTTCTCCCTGGTGGAGGCCGCCTGCCGGATCCTCTCCCAGATGGCCACCTTCGCCGAGGCGTCGGTGTCCGAGAAGTAGCCGGAGGCGGGAAGGGCGGCGGGTCGGTCAGGCCTGGCCGCCGTTTTTTTTGCCCGGGGGCGTCGCGCTCAGCAGGCCCGCCCCGGCGGCCAGGGCGCCTGCCAGCCCCGCCAGGTCGCTGGGCACTACCAGCTTGGTGGCCTGGCCGTCGGCCATGCGCTCCAGGGTCTTCAGGGCATGGAGGGTCAGGGCGGCCTGCCCGGCGGCGGCCTCGTTGATCATGCGGATGCCCTGGGCCGTGGCCTCCTGCTCCAGGCGGATCGCCTCGGCCGTTCCCTGGGCGTGCAGGATGGCGGCCTGGCGCTGGCCCTCCGCCTCCAGGATGGCCGCCTGGCGCTTGGCCTCGGCCTGGTTCTTGATGCTCTGCAGCTGCCCCTCCGAGTCCAGGATCACCTGCTGCTTCTGGGCCTCGGCCTGGGTGATGGTGGCCCGCTTGTCCCGCTCGGCCTTCATCTGCCGCTCCATGGCCTCGATGACGCTCTGGGGCGGCGTGATGTCCTTGATCTCGATGCGGTTGGCCCGCACCCCCCAGACGTCGGTCTCCCGGTCCAAGGCTCCCTGCAAGGCCGCGTTGATCTTCTCCCGGCCCGAGAGCACCTCGTCCAGGGTCATGGTGCCGATGACCGCCCGGGCCGCGGTCTGGATGATGCTCTCCACGGCCCCGGTGCCGTTGGCCACGTTGTAGGTGAACTTCTTGGCATCCATCACCTGGAAGTAAAGGATGGAGTCCACGGTGACCGGGGTGTTGTCGGCGGTGATGACCGCCTGGGGCTTGACCGCGAAGTATTGCTCCCGCATGTCCACCCAGGCCCGCACCGAGTTGATGTAGGGGATGACGATGTGGGTGCCCGCATCGAGGGTCCGGTGGTACTTGCCCAGGCGCTCCAGGACGGCCACCTGGGCTTGATGCACCACGATGGCGCTGCGGAACAGGCTCACCAGCACCACCGCCACGACTACGATCAGGAGCACGGCATATAACCCTGCCAAAGCCTCTCTCCCCCTCTCTAGATCAGGAGCCGGATGCCGTCGATGCCCAGGATCAGGACGCGGGTGCCTACGCTCACCACCGTGCCGCTCAAGGAGCGGGCGGGGAAGCGCTTGCCGTCCACCAGCACGTAGCCGGTGCCGCGGGCGTTGTCCACCTCCTCCACCACCACGGCCTCTTCGCCCACCAAGGAGCGCGGGAACTCCTGGAACATGCGCCTCGCCTCCCCAAGATGAGGTTACGCCTCGGCGCGGGAGGAATCCTCCCGGGGAACGACCCGGCCGCGGCGGACGGACCAGAGGGTGTTGGCCAGGAAGGCCAGCACCGCCACCACGTTCAGCACTCCGCCCAGGTACTGGCCGGGGGGCCAGCCGGCCAGATCCGCGCCCACCCGCAGCAGGAGGGACAGGTGCAGGAGGGCAAGATGGGCGTAGAACCGGGGGGCGAAGGGCAAAGGACGGCGCAGCACCGCCGGGAAGACGATGGGGGCGTGGGCGAAGATCATGGACAGGACGAAGCCCAGGAAGAAGGCGTGCAGCTGGGCGTCGAGGATCAGGCCCGGCGGGTAGGGGCCGAAGGCCAAGAGGAGCGCTCCCGCCACCCCCAGCCAGCAAAAGCCCGCCAAGAGGCCCAAGGCGATGAAGCGGGTCACTCCGGCCTGGCGCACCGTGCGGCGGGCCACATCCCTGGTGAGCAGCCAGCCGGCCAAAAGCGCCAAGCCGGCACCGGCCAGGCGCACCCCGGCGGGGGCGAGGAGCGACCAGACCGTGCCCAGGGTCACCAGCCCCGCTGCGGCCCAGAACACCGCGCGGTCCGCAAGGGTGAGGGCCACCAGGCGGGACAGCTCCAGGCGCTCCCCGGCGATGGTCAGGAGCAGGAAGGCTATCCACCAGGGCACCAAGGCCGCCAGCGGCACTCCGCCCAGCCAAAGCAGGTTGCCGCCCAGAAAGCAAAGGGCGCCCAGGAGCATGGCGGCGGTGTGCGCGGCACGGGTGCGCCGCCACAGGGTGACGAAGATGGCCGTCATCCCCAGCCCGCCCAGGGCCGCGAAAAGCGGCGCGCCGGGAAGGCCGGCCAAGAGGACCAGGGCCGCCAGACCGGTGGCGGCCGGCCCCAGATAGGTCCAAGGGCGGCGCAAGGACACGGCGCGCTCCAGGCCGATCAGGGTGCCCAGAAAGCCCACCACCATCAGCGGGGCGTGGTCGGCGGGGAAGGCTGGCCGCAAAGGCGGCAGATGAAAGCCCAAGAGTACCAGGGCGGCCCACAGCCCCGCCAGCAACGACACGACGGAGACGGCCAACAGGGCGAGCTCCTTGCGCGGCATGCTAGCGCTCCTTTCCGGAGGGGTAGGTGAGGCGCCGCCCGTCCACCCGGGCAAAGGGCGTCAGATGGTGCTCCTGGTAGTGCCCCTCGCTCAGGATGTGCACCACCCGCCAGCCGCGCACGGTCAGGGCGTCGGCGATGAGGGAGCGGTGGCAGCGCCAGGGGACGGCCTCGGCGCACAGGAGGGCCGTGCGCTCCCGGCGGGCCAGCCCCTCCAGTTCCTCCAGGGCGGCGGCGAAGGCGGGGGTGTCCAGGTAGTCGGCGAAGCCGCGGAAGGAGGCGTTCTTCCAGCCGGTGTTGGGAGACTCGGCGCGGCTGCGGCGAAAACCGCCCAGGCCCGGGAGGTGGACGTAGCCGATCCCCGCCGCGGCCAGGGTGGCGGCCAGGGGTTCCCGGTTGAACTGGGGGTTGCGGCGTGAGCCCGGGGCGGTGCGCACGTCGGCCACCCAGCCCACCCCGTGGTCGGCCAACAGGCGGATTAGATCCGCCGCGGTGCGCGTGGAGTGGCCCACGGTCCACACCGTGCCCGGGGGCTGCGCCTCACCAGGCTCGCTCATAGGGGGCGGGAGGGGTGAGAGCCAGGCCGTGCTCCCGGGCGGTGCGCAAGGGCCAGTACGGGTCGCGCAGAAGGCCGCGGCCCAGGGCGATGAGATCCGCCGCACCGCGGCGCAGGGTGTTTTCCGCCAGCGGGAAATACTCCAGGATGCCTATGGCCATGCGGGCAAGGGCGGGATGGGCCAGCTCCTCGGCCAGGGGCACCTGGTAGCCCGGATACACCGCGGGAGGGGGCTGGGGGATCAGCCCGCCGGAGCTCACGTCCAACACGTCCACCCCCGCCTCCACGAAGCTGGGCAGCAGGGGTCGAAACTGGGCGGGAGTCAGACCGCCGTCGTGCCAATCGGTGGCGGAGATGCGCAAAAACAGCGGCATGGCCGCGGGCAGCTCGGCGCGCACCGCGGCCAGCACCTCCCGCAGCAGGCGGGCGCGGCCTTCCGGGTCGGTGCCGTAGGCGTCCTCCCGCCGGTTGGACAGGGGGGAGAGGAACTGGTGCAGCAGGTAGCCGTGGGCGGCGTGCACCTCCAGGCAGTCGAAGCCGACGGCCACGGCGCGTCGAGCGGCCCGGGCGAAGGCCTCCACCACGCCGTCCAACTCTCCGACGGTCAGCGGACGGGGGGTTTTCCAATCGGGAGCGAAGGGCACCGGGCTGGGACCCACCGGATCCGGCAGCTCCGCCTTGCGTCCGGCGTGGGAGATCTGGATGCCGATGGGGGTGTGCAGGGAGTGGGCGAAGTCGACGATCTCCCGCAGGGCGTCCGCCTGGGCGTCCTCCCACAGGCCCAGGTCCCCCACGGTGATCCGCCCCTCGGGCAGCACCCCGGTGGCCTCCACGATGATGAGGCCCACGCCCCCCACGGCCCGGGCGCCGTAATGCACCCGGTGCCAGGCGTGGGCCAGCCCGTCGCCCCGGGTGCGGTACTGGCACATGGGGGACATGACCACGCGGTTGGCAAGCTTCAGGCCCCGGACGGTGTAGGGGGTGAACAGGAGCGGCGTGCCGGGCATCTCAGCCCACCTTTCCGATGCGCACGCGCCACACGGTGGGGCCGGCCTCCAGGTACTCCCAGGTGAAGCTGCCTTCCCGCTCGGCGGCGAATTGGTAATGCAAAGGTCGAGGGTCGTGGTCGTTGACCAGGACGAAGGAGCCGCCCGCGGGCAGGGCGTCGAAGGCGGCGAAGATCTGCGGGTGGCGCTGGGCGGGTGGGAGCGGGCGAAGGTCCAACTCCTCCGGTGCCGCGGCGGCGGGTGCCGGGGCGTGGATGTCGGCCAGCAGCGCTTCCTGGGCCGGCTCGCTCAGGTGGGCCTCGATCAGGGGCAGGTACACCCGCTCCTCCTTGGCCGTGTGCAGCCGCAGCACGGCCGCCAGTTCCCGGCCGAGGGCGGCGGCCTGGGCCGCGTCCGGGGCGGCGGCGATCCGCCGGACCCAGTCGCGGATGAACTCGTGGTCCACCTCCATGGTGGCGGTGGCCCGGCCATGGCTCTTGATCAGCGGCTCCACCGCCGGATACAGGGCCTGCTCCTCGCCGGCGGCGTGGGGCAGAAGCTCCTGCTGCAGGAAGGCGGTCAGGGCGGCGGCGCTACCGGGCTGGCCGGCCGCCGCGGCTTCGACCTTCTCGGCCAGTTCCTGCACTAGGCGGGCGTGGTGGCGTCGGATGGCGTCGGTGGTGCGGCTCACCTTGGCCCCTCCTCTTGGGTGGTCTCGAGTTCCCGGGCGAAGTTGCCGGCGAGTTCGCCGATGTGCTCCAGGTCCTGGGAGGCGGGCGCCAGGGGCACCCGCAGGGCGGGCACTACCAATCGGAATCCCAGGCCCCGCAGCCGCTCCTCCAGGATACCGGCCGCCTCGCCGCTCCAGCCGTAGGAGCCGAAGACCCCGGCCAGCTTGCCGCGGCGGGGCACCCGGGCCAGTTGGGACAGGAACTCCCAGATGGGGTGAGCCACGTCGCCCATGATGGTGGGGGAGCCCACCAGCAAGCCCTGCACGCCGTCCACCAGGTCCGCCGCCCCCGAGGGATCCTCCCGGGCGGCGTCCCACAGCCGGACCTGGATCCCCGCCGCGGTCAGGGCGGCGGCGGCGGCCTCGGCCAGCCGCGCGGTGTTGCCGTAGGCGGAGGCGTACACCACCGCCGCCTTGCCGGCGGTATCGGCAGGCGTGCTCCAGGTGCGGTACCAGGCCAGGTGCTGGGCGGGATCGCGGTCCAGGATGGGTCCGTGGGAGGGGGCGATGACGCGCAGGGGCAGCCCCTCCAGCCGGGCCAGGGCCTTTTGCACGTGGTCGCGGTACGGGCGCATGATGGCCCGGTAGTAGAAGCGGCTGGACTCCTCCAGGGAAGGCAGCTCGCTTTCCCACAGGCTGGAGGGGCTGAAGTGATTGGCGAAGGCGTCGCAGGTGAACAGGATCGCGTCCTCCTCGAGGTAGGCCATCATGGTGTCCGGCCAATGCAGGAGGGGGGTGATGAAGAAGCGCAGGTGGCGGCCCCCCAGATCCAGGCGGGCGGTCTCGTCCACCACCCGGGGACGGAGTCCGGCATGCAAGAGGTTTTCCAGGAACTTGGCTCCCGCCCGGGAGCAGACCACCTGGGCCTGGGGATATGCCTGCAAGACGCCGGCCAGGGCGCCGGCGTGATCCGGCTCGGTGTGGTTGACCACCACGAAATCCGGGCCGGCGGGGCACAGCCGGGCCAGCCGCTCCAGAAAGGGAGCCGCGAAGCTGGGATGCACGGTGTCCACCAGGGCGGTGCGGGTACTGCCCCGCACCAGATAGGAGTTGTAGGTGGTGCCGTGCTCCAGGGGCAAGAAGTCGAACCAGCGCCGCTCGGGATCGAGGGCGCCGATCCAAAGGACGCCGTCGGCCAGTCGGTCCTGCGCCTCGCGCATCCGCCATCCTCCTCTTTTCCGTGGAGCGGGGCCTCCCTGTACTGAATTATCCATCGGGTGCGCGAATCCTGCAAGGCGGAGACCGAAAGGGGGTCGAAGGCCGCCGGATTTTCCCGCGGACATCGGCCCGCAGTTGATGAGCCAGCCCTGCTGGCCCTGCCGCTGGGGCGGACTGCAAAATCCCGAAATTACATGCATATTGAGTTGATAGTGATGTGACATATGAAAACGGTGGTTACCGAGCGCGGAAAGCCGGCTATCCGTTCCAAATTTCGCAAGAAATTCGGCATCAAGGTAGGAGATCGGCTGGAATGGTTGGATGACGGCCAGATCATTAAGGTGATCCCGCTCCACCACGACCCGGTGCGGGCCTTGCGGGGTTGCGCCGCCGGCGAGGGATTGCTGGATCGCTTGCTGGCCGAATGCAGAGAAGAGGCGCGCCGTGGCTGCTGACGCTGCGAGCGTTGTGATTGATTCGTCGGCCTTGTTGGCGATGATGGAGGATGAGGCGGGGGCTGAACTGGCGGAGTCGTCCATGCCCCTGGGCGGCGCCCTCCGGCATGAAAAACAGTGCGTCTTGTCGAATTACTTCTTTGCGCCTCGGCCCGGCAATGGTCGAGATTTCCTTGGCATCTCGTATCCGAGGTGTAGTTTAACCTGGAACGCGGTGGGTTCCCTTATACGTTAAAATGCAATCAGGGAGGTTCGTCTTCCGAGGAGAATTCCCTATCGAGCCAGGTTTTCGGGGAGAGGCCATGTCCCCTTGCGACTCGATCGTCATATGTAGACTCGCCTTCCCCTTGGCCTCAGCAGGTGCCTGGTGAGTCGCCTCCAGGTGGGCAAGGAATGGCGAAGCTGGCCCAGGGCTTTCCGTGGGCTGGAGCTTTGTGGATACCGCGCTAGGCCGTCTGGGGGTTCAGGAACTGGTCCAGGTCGAAGGCCTCGTGCTTGGTCCACAATTTCACGTGCTGGGCGCAGGCCGCGATCATGTAGAGGGGGAACAGGCGCCGCAGGGAGCGCACACGGCATTTCTTGAGGCGGTAGTCGTTCTTCATGTCGTGGCTGCGCTCGGTGCAGGGGCGGTCCTTGTAGGCCTCGCGCCCCTCTTTCGACCCGCGCGGGGGGTCCGTCATGAAGCGCAGGTCCACCTTACCTGGTGGAGGCAGCGGCAGCGTCCGAAGCACTCCTCGTGGTATTCAAGACGGCGGCGCTTGCGGGTGGCCGGGCAGTCGAGGCGGATGTGTTTGCAGATGCGGCCGGGGCGGACCAGGCAGTGGCCGACACGGCACACCGGGTTGCCGTTTTGGTCCAGTTGCAATGGCTTGGCCACCGGGTTGCCCTTGGCCCGCCCCAGGTTCAGGTAGACGGCCAGACGGGCACCGAAGGAGCCGGCCAGCTGGTAGGTGGCGTGGTTGTCGTGGGCGGCGTCGAGGCTGGCCAGGTCCACGTGGCACTCGGAGTAGAGGTGGACCAAGCCGCTGAGGTTGAGGAAGCCCGGGGTGGAGTCGTGAACCAAGGCCTGGCCCATGGACAGGCAGAGGGGCGCCTCACCCTCAGGACCCTTGCAGGTGTACTGGTAGAGGAAGCCGCCGTAGAAGTGGCGGTCTCGGGCGTGATCCCAGCCCCAGTTGGCATCAGGAGAGGAGAAGCGGCGGGGATGGTTGCAGGAAGTTCCACGAGGGCAGTCGCAGGCCTTCTTGCCGCTTCCGTTGGCGTGGACGTAGATGGGAGTGACGTCGCCGGCCACGCGCAGGTTTCGGGGATCGCCCAGGTAGCCGGAGCTGGTGGAGCGGTTGGCGAAGCCGGTCACAGCGGTGTAGAGGGGGGTTGCCCGCCAGGAAGTCGGGAATGCCGTGGAGACTCTTGCAGGGCACTTGGGTGATGAGGAGGAGGGAGGCGCCGAGCATGGCGGTGGGATCGTAGGCGGTGCGGCCCATGGGGGAGTACAGCTTGGAGAGGAATGCCACCATCGGCGCCAGCTCGCAGCAGTGGAAGAGGTGAAGCAGATCACTCTGGGCCTTGAGGGAGCAGATGAATTGGTGGAGGTGCCGGCGGTATTCCTCGTGGGACGAAATGTGCGGCAACGCCAAATCAGCACCTCCCTGGGGGTCGCTGGCTTTGCCTTTGCCGGCAGTGGTCCCCGGATTAATTGTCCAGATTATGCTGCCTTTCGGTTGTAAAGCAACGTCTCGTGGTGCCAGAAGAAGAAAACCGAGATATCAGGGAAAATCCCAATATCTCGGTTCTTAGGGCTCGTAGTCATGACCGCAAGGCCATTTACACTTTAGTTATGTTAACAGCATCCGGCGCCCCGCAACTGCCCTTACGGGCTTCCGCGAACACTCCTCCTTGCGCACTTTACTCGTCTTTGTCCGCCAGTTTCCTGAAAATCTCCTCCACCTTTTTCCCACGGACCTCAACCTGCTCCCGCAGATACCGGATCCTTTCCGTTGCCGTTTCATACACCTCACCCGCTTTGCGCATGCCTATAGCTACAATGATCACTTCACGCTTCTCGGGTGAAACGGCATACACGACACGGAGGAACCGGACCCTATACTTACGCAGCCCGAACAAAGATCCAGTAAGCGGCTCCCCGTACTTCTCCGGATCTTTTGATAGCCGCTCCTGGATTACCTTCAAGACGAACGGTTTTAAACTCCCATCAAGGTTGTCCAGGTCGCTTTTTGTCCCCGGCGACCATTCAATCCTCCAGCTCATCCAGGTTCACCACGTCAATGTCCGCCTGGCTGATTCCAACGGCGGCCATGACCTCCTCCGTGGTCAGGTTCTTCTCCTTGGTGAGCATCGATGTCCCTAGGCGTTCCAACGCCAAGAGCAGGTCCGATATGTCCTCAAACCGCTGCTGCTCCCGGAGCAAAGCCCTGTATTCGTCCAAGCCGATTAGAACCGCGTCCACGTCCTGTCCCCTGGTGATGAATAAAGGGCGCTTCTTCGCCCGGTCCAGATACGTTCCTACCGACTTGGCGAACTTGCTGGAAGGGACAAGATCAGTCGGGGCCAGCCGGATAGGGTCCTCCTCTTCCCGCATCATCATAACCATCTCCCCCCTTTTTACCGTCAAAATTGTATCGTTCCGATGCGCAGATTATACCGTATTTTTTGCAGTTAGTCAAAGCCCGTCTTCCATGCTTGGCGAGTCCCTGCCTGGCTGGATCTGGCCGGACTTTGACGGAGCCGTGGCCTTTTATGTTACACAGCGTCACCGCAGCGGCTGCGTTTCCCGCACCTTGGCCAGGATCTCCTCCGGCGTTCTGCCAGTGACGCGGCACGCTTTGCGGAGGTGACTTTTCCACCTGACATAGCCTGACAATTGTCCGTCGACGAAAAGGAAGCTGGCTTCTCCATGCCTTCCGGTTACCCGCTCCGCTGAGTGGCGGCCTTAACGGGAAACCAACCCGAAAAAGATCCTAAAGCGGTGGGGGGATAATGGCTGTTAACGCATGCCCCGAAGTCCAATCCTATGAGTTGCTTTCGAAGCGTCGTGTCCGGGCAGGAAGGAGCGGCAGCAGGGTTCGCTCATCAAGCGGCCAGGCGCGGGGGGAATTCCCGCAGGTTCCGCGGATGGTGTCCCTGATCCGCTGTAAATGCAGCAGTATTCGCAGCTTCTCCTCGTATGGCAGCGCGGCCAGCTCCCGGCGCCACCGTCGCTTTGCCGCCAGCGCCGCCCTCAGGGCGGCAGGTGGAGCATCTATGGTGAACGCCCCCTCAACGCAGGCGATGTAAGGTTATGGCGGGCGCAAATTTCCGCCAGACGGCCCAAGTCGGGGTGGCCTTCTTCCAAGAGCAGGCGCACGCGCTCGCGATCCTTGTCGCGACCGGTTTGGACAGCAATGCAAATCAGGTGTTCGATCCGCAGAATGCGGGTGGGCACCCCTGCTACCTCTACCGTGGGCGCCTGATCCAGGGCCTCCTCCAGCAGCGGGTTGTACACGGGCAGGAATTGGACGGGCATTCCCTCGATGATCACATGTTCGTGCTTGGCGGCATACCCGCGCTGTCGCAGGGCTTCATAGATGGGTGTCAGCGCCAGTAGTCCGCCACCCATCGTGGGAAGTACCACAAAAACATCCAAGTCATAGGTGATCTGGGGTTCCGCATAGAACATCGCAGCCATGCCGCCCCCGATGGCGTAACGGCTAAAGACACCTTCGCTTTCCAGATCATTAAGTACGGCGAGTGTGGCCCGCATACTCAGGCGACCTCTCCTTTGCGGCTGCTTCAGGGAGTGCGCGGACGCCGCTCGGCCCTATCCCTCACCACCATGAGCGCGCCCCATAGGTTAGCTTGCTGGTTGTATCTTACGGCCGCCGCGATCCGGGCGTCAAGGGATTGGCGGGAACTGGTAACTGCTCAGCGGCCGACGGCACTGAGGCTGGCAGCTAGGCGGCCACCTGCCAGGGCCCGTTCATGCCGGCGAACGGCCTCCGGGGGCAGGTGCTGCGCAGCTGCAACTGCCCGGGCAAGTCCGCGGGCGACTTGGGCGTAGGCCGGCACGTCGGCCTGTCCGACCTTCGGGTGGAGACCGACGGGCCGCTGGGGAATGGCGGGTGGATCCGGTACGACCAATGGTGCGCCCTGAGGCTCTGCCTGACGAGGTTCCGAAGTTCCCTGCCCCACTGCGTGACTGGGACCTGGCCCGACGAGTGCCGGGACAGCTTCGACTTCACGCCTACGGGGGTCTCTACGCTGCGCCCACTGTATGGTTGGAGGTTAGGCAGCCACGCAGCCGCCTCAGCCGGTGTCGCGGGGATTGGGAGCAAGCATCATGAGGGAGACTGTGCCGGCGCCCCTGCGGCGGGAGTATCCACGCCACCGGTCAACCGTTCGGGGTGGCTGGCCACCCCTCATGGCCCCAAAGACTCCCGGAAGGGAACCCGAAGCATAAAGGCATCGTACTGCCTGGGCCGGCCCGATCCCGGAGACGACGGTGGCCTAAATGCGCCGGAGGCAACACTGATCTTGCTTTCCAGGATGGCGATCTCCGCAAGGAGGGCGGTGCACGCGCCGGTTTTCGGGGCCGTCGGCGGCATGGCCGCCGGAAGTAGCGCCGGGGCCGTCCTTCGTGCCGGCCTCCGCGAGGGCCACCCGGCCGGACCGGGCCGAGGGCGGCTCGGCGTTGGATCTGGTCGGTTCATGTCCCGGGTCGCGCTTGCTCCGGCGGCTCCCCCGGGGGCAGGTGCGGCAGGAAGATGCTCACCGCCAGGGTCAAAAGCGCCAGGGGTGGCAATACCCAGAAGAGCCGGTGCAGCCCGCCCATGAGGGCGCCGGCCAGGGCGGCCCGGGCCCCGGCGCTCATGGTTGCCCCCGGCAGGAGCAGCCGCTCGAGAGACACCTTGCCCGCCAGGGGAGCCCCGGCCAGGGAGGCGTTCAACAGCCCCCCCAGGGCGGCCACGCCCACCGCCCCGCCGACGGTGCGGAAGAACTGGGTGGAGGCGGTGGCCGTAGCCCGCTCGCGCCAGGGAACGGAATGCTGCACCACGATGATCATGGCCAGGGTGGAGAAGCCCAGGCCCAGCCCCACCAGGCCCACGGCCAACTCGGGGAGCGCGGCCGAAGAGGAGGGGGCCAGGGCGGCCACCAGGAGGGCTCCTGCGACCAGGACTACGCCGCCGGCCACCGCCAGTGCCCGGTGGCCGATGCGCGGCAGGAGGCGGCCGCCCAGGATGGAGCCCACCGGCCAGCCCACGGCCATGGCCGCCACGGCCGCCCCGGCGGCGGTGGGGGTGCCGCGTAGCACCCCCTGCACGAAGAGGGGCACGAAGGAGTTGATGCCCAGCATCAGCCAGCCGCTCAGGAAGCCGGCCGCGTTGGCCACCGCCAGCACCGGCCGGGACAACAGCTCCAGAGACAGCACGGGATCCGCGGCCCGCCGCTCCTGGAGGATGAAGGCCGCCAGGAGGACCGCCGCCCCCGTCAGGAGGCCCAGGACGGGGCGGGAGGTCCAGGGCAGGGCGGAGCCGCCCTCCAGGAGGGCGAAAAGCAGCGCGGTGAGTCCCAAGCTCAGGGCGCCTATCCCGGGCCAGTCCAGCGGATGGCGGTGGTGCTCCAGCCGCTCCCGCAGGGCCAGGCTCAAAAGGAGTGCGGAGGCCAGCCCGAAGGGCAGGTTGATGAAAAAGATCCAGCGCCAGCTGACATATTGGACCAGGAAGCCGCCCAGACCCGGGCCCAGGACGGCGGAGACGCCCCAGACCGAGCTGAACAGACCCTGCATGCGGGCCCGCTGCGCCGCGGTGAAGATGTCGCCGATGATGGTCTGGGTGATGGGCTGCACCGCCCCGGCTCCCAGACCCTGCAGGGCGCGGAAGGCGATTAGCTCGGGCATGCTGCGGGAGACTCCGGCGAGCATCGACCCCGCCACGAAGATGGCGCTGCCGACCAAAAAGAGCGGTTTGCGGCCGTGGATGTCCGCCAGCCGCCCATAGATCGGGACGGTGACGGTGGAGGTGAGCAGGTAGGCCGAGAAGACCCAGCTGTAGATGCGCATGCCGCCCAACTCCCCCACCACCGTGGGCATGGCGGTGGAGACGATGGTGGTGTCCACGGCGGTGAGGAAGGTGCCGAGGAGCACCGCCACGGTGATCAGCACCCGCCGATCCTCCGGTTGGGACAGTTGACCCACCTCCCTATGGGGAAAACGCCGTGGCCGCGATCCCTCGCCGGCCCGGCCCCCTCACCCTTGGGGCAGCGAGGCCGGGCGGGGACGGGGAGCCCAGGCGGCGAAGGCTGCGGTCGCCGCCAGGAACAGCAGGGCGGCCACCGCCAAGGAAATGCGCAGACCTGCCAGGTGGGCCACCAGACCGAGGATCGGCGGTCCGGCCAGGAAGCCGGCGTCGGCCACGGTGCGGTAGACTCCCACCACCACGGGGTAGCGGCCGGCCGGGGTGATGTCCATCAGGTACATGTTGCGGGCCGGTCCGCCCAGGCCGGTGCAAAAGCCCCAGAAGAGCGAGGCGGCGAAGAAGGCGCTCACGCTGTGGGCCAGGAGATAGCCCAGCACTCCCGCCGCCCCCAAAAGGCCCCCCAAGAGGGCTATGGGGCGGGAACCGAAACGGTCCGCCAGGTGCCCGGAGAAGTACAGGGTGGCCAGGGTGGTGAGGGTGGCCAGGGTCAGGGCCGCGCCGATGGAGCCGGTGGACATGCCCAAGAGCTGGTGGCCCAAGAGCGGCACCAAGAGGCGGCGGCTGGAGATGCGCCCGAAGAAGAAGGACAGGGCCAGCAGGCTGATCAACACGAAGCCCGCGGAGCGGAGGAAGGGATCGAAGGAGCGGCGGCCGGAGGGCCGTGCGGGCGGCTGCGCGGGACCCGCCAGGTCGCGGGGGATCTTCAGCACGGCCCAACTGGTTGCCCCCAGAGCCAGGAAGGCGTAGATGGCGTAGACGGCGTGAAAGCCGAAGCGGTCCGCCGCCAGGCCGCCCAGCAGGGGGGCGATGCCGGCTCCGCCGCGGCGCACCCCCTGGTAGATGCTCATGACCCGTCCCCGATCGCCTCGTCCCTGGGTCTGGCGGGCCAGAAAGACCATGGAGACGGTGTTGACCGCCGCGGAGCCCGCCCCCTCCAGCAGGCGGGAGGCGCCCAGTATCCAGGGGCTGGTCGCCAGGTAGGCGGTGGTGGCTGCCGCGGCGATGAACAATGGTCCGGCCAGCAGCAGGAAGCGCGGTCCCAGCCGGCCCGCCAGGAAGCCGGCGGGCAGGTCCAGCAGGAAGCGGCTCAGGCCGAAGGCCCCCACCACCAGGCCCACCACGGCCAGGGTGGCGCCCAGACGGGCCGCGTACAGGGGGAGGACGGGCATGGTCAGTCCCATGCCCAGGTCGGTCATCAAGAGTTCCGCCAGCACCACGGCCAGGGGACCGTAGGCGGCGGGCAGGGATTTGGCCGCGGCCCGCACCTTCCTTTCCGCGCCGGTGGTCTCTTATTATACACCAGGGGGACCGGCGCAAGGCATCTTGTCCTGGGGGCCGGGCAATGGTAGAATCTTGATCACAGACGGGGAGGGAGCGAGGTCTTTGGGCGCGGTGGCGGTCCTGTTGGGACTGGCGGTGCTGGCGCTGGCCGGGATCCTGGCCCTGGTGCTGCGCCGGGAGCGACAGACGGCGGGGGACCTGTCCTCCTTGCGCCGGGCGCAGGAGCAGCTTTTGGGCAGCGTGAACCAGCTTTCCACCAAGGTGGTGGAGGCCGCCGGAGGGGTGGAGAGCGCCCTGCGCCGGGATCTGGGGGAGGCGCGGGAGCTCATGGTGGACCTGCGGGCGCGCCACGATGCCCAGCGGGAGCGCGAGGAGGAGCTCGGCCGGTCCGTGGGGCGCATCGCGGCGGTGCTGGCGGGATCCAAGTCCCGGGGCACGGCGGGGGAAAACATTCTGGGGGAGGCCTTGCAGCAACTGCCCCCCGGCATGGTGGAGCGGGATTTCAGGGTCCACGGCAAACCGGTGGAGTACGCCCTGGTCCTGCCCGACGGACGAAGACTGGCCATCGACTCCAAATGGCCCCGGGCGGATCTGCTGGAGCAGCTGGAGCACGCCGACGCCACGGAGCGCGACGAACTGGCGGCGGAGGTGGAGCGCGGCATCGGGAGGAAGGCCCAGGAGGCGGCCCAATACATCGACCCGGAGACCACCTTGTCCCTGGCCGTGGCGGCGGTGCCCGACGCGGCCTTCGCCCTGGCCCGGGGCGCCCACGCCCGGGCCTTCCGGCAGCACGTGCTGCTCATGCCCTACAGCATGGCCCTGCCGGTGGTGCTTGCCATCTACACCCTGCAACTGCAGCTGGGGCGCACGGTGGACCTGGAGCGGCTGTCCGGGTACCTGCGCCGCTGGGAACGGGACCTGGACGAGCTGGACCAGGTGCTGGAGAACAAGCTGGCGCGGGGCCTGACCATGGTCCAAAACGCTCAGGTGGATCTGCGGCGCCTGACCGGGGACCTGCGCGCGGCCATCGACTACCTGGAGGCCCTTCCCGCCACCGCGGCTTGCCGGGAAGCTTCGGAGGGGCAGGAAACCGGCGGCGATTAACGAAAGAAAGAAATAGAGCTATTCGGAGGGGGTTGGTGCTCCTGCGCACGACCGCCAAGTTGGGGTTCCTGCTGGGGTTCACAGCGGTGGGATACGGCGGCTGGCTGGCGGCCCTGTTTTTCCTCTTCCTGGGCTGGCGCGGCGTGGGCCTGGCCCTGGGGGTGGTGGCCGGTCTCCTGGCCTACTACTGGATGGTGGCCCCGCGGGCCTTCCTGAAGGCGGCCGAGGCACGGCCCGTGCCGGAGGGGCCGTTGCGCAGCATGGTGCGGGATCTGGCCCGGAAAAGCGGCCTCCCCATGCCCGCCCTCTATCTGTCCCCTTGGAAGGAGCCCAACGCCTTCGCCGTGGGCACCGGCCGGCGGGCGGCGGTGGTGGTTACCCGGGGTCTCTTGGAGAGCCTGGACCAGCGGGAGGGGGAGGCGGTGCTGGCCCACGAGCTCGGCCACCTGTACTACCGGGACCTGGAGTGGAAGCAACTGGAGATGGCCCTGATCCGGGCGGGGGACTGGGGAGCCCGCGGTTTTCGCGCTCTGGCCTTGGGCCTCAGCCGGCTGGCGGAAGTCATGAGCTGCTGGAGCAGCCTCTTCCTCTTGCCTACCTTTATGTTCCGGCTGGGCGCGTACCTGGTGCACCTGCTGTACCGGGTCACGGTGGGGATGGTGGACTGGGCGGTGATGGCGGCCAGCCGC
This sequence comes from Bacillota bacterium, assembly GCA_021810565.1. Lineage (GTDB taxonomy): Bacteria > Bacillota > Sulfobacillia > JAJZIM01 > JAJZIM01 > JAJZIM01. Next base: position 17,547 of record JAJZIM010000023.1, on the reverse strand, counting down.
GAGCGGGAATTCCGGGCCGACGCCTGGGCCAAGGAATTGGGCTGCGCGCCCGGCTTGGCCGCGGCCCTCCTGCGCATGGATCAGGAGGCCATGCTGCCCCGGCGGCCCCCCTGGGTGATGCGCCTGTACGCCAGCCATCCGGCCACTCGGGAGCGCGTCCGCATGCTGCTCAGCGAGAACTGAGCCGAGGTAGGACTCCCGGAAGGAGGCCGCCCCTTGCGCCGAGCTGCCTTCCCATGCCAAATCGTAGCACCAGCAGGTAGCACGGCTCGGGTGGCGAATATATTAAACCGCTCGGCGAGTTGGAGTCCCGGCATAAATTTACAGGGCAGCGGGCGGAAGGGGTGTGGGGCATGCTGGGGGTTTTCCTGGTGGTGGCGGATGCGCAGCTGGCGGAGCAATTGCGCGCCCTGGTGGCGGCGGAAGCGGAGTGCTACCTGGCGGGGGAGGAGGCGGACGCGGCGGCGGCCGCCGTCCAGATCCGGCAGGCCCGCCCCGACGCGGTGGTGCTGGATCTGGCCCTGCCCGATTGGGGGCGGCTGGCGGAGGACATCCGTCGACACGGCGGCGACACCCCCGTCTTCGTAACTGGGCGGGCCTCCACCGGGCAACTGCGGGAGGCCATGCGCCTGGGGATCAAGGGCTTTGTGCCACCGGGAGCGGACGCGGCCTTGTTTCGCGCCCTGGTGCGGGAGCTGCCCGAGCACCGGGAGAGCGAGGAGCGCGTGCCGGGACGGGTGGTGTGCACCTTCTCCAGCAAGGGCGGCGTGGGCAAGACCACCCTGGCCGTGAACCTGGCGGTGGCCATGGGCGATCTGAGCAGCCAGTGGGTGGCCTTGGCGGACCTGGACCTGGAGCACGGCAACGCCGCCACCCTCTTGGGGCGAGGGCGGCCCCCGGTCAGCGTCGTGGAGTTGTGCCGTACCGGTGCGATCACCGAAACGGCCCTGGGGGCCGCCCTGGGGCGGATGTCGGGCTGCCGGGTGGATTTCCTGGCGGCGCCGCCCAGCCCGGAACTGGCGGCCCAGGTGGAGGGCGAGGGGCGGTCCGAGCCCCGCAACTACGTGGCGGAGATCCTGGAGGCCCTGCAGCGGCGGTATGCCTGGGTGGTGGTGGACACGGGCTGCCATTGGCGGGAGAGCAACCTGACCGTCCTGGAGCGGGCGGACATCGTGCTCTTGGTGACCACCCCGGATATTCTGGCTTTGCGGAACACCGCCGCCAGCCTGGAGAAGCTGCTGGAGGGGTTCGGATACAGCCAGGAGAAGGTCCGCCTGGTCCTGAACCGCCACGCCGCTTCCCTGGCGGTGAGCATCGACAATATCAGCCGCGGGCTGGGCTACCCCGTCTCCTTCGTGCTGCCCTCGGACGCGGTCACGGCGGTGAGCGCCGCGAACCAGCATTCCCCCTTCATGGGCCACCGCGGGCGCACCCCCCTGTCCGCGGGGGTGCAGACCATGGCCGAGAGCCTCCTGGGTACCCGGGTGTCGCGCCCCGGCACCGAGAGCGCCACCCGGCGGCGCTGGGCGCTGCCCTTTCGGTGAGCCGGCGGCGCGGTTGTGCCCCCCGGTGCTTTGTGCTATACTAACTCACGGTTTCGAAATACGCACGTCCCTCGACGGCTCCGGCGGTGCCCGCAGGGTTCCGGGGCCGAAGGAAGGGGACGGAGGGTTAAAACCGGGGGGGAGGTGAAAGTTTGTCCGTAATTTCCATGAAGCCGCTTTTGGAGGCGGGAGTGCATTTCGGCCACCAGACGCGGCGCTGGAATCCCAAGATGCGGGAATACATCTTTACTGACCGCAACGGCATCTACATCATCGACCTGCAAAAGACCGTGCGCAAGGTGGAGGAGGCCTACGAGTTCATCCGCGCCACGGCGGCGGACGGCGGGCGCATCCTCTTCGTGGGGACCAAGAAGCAGGCCCAGGACGCGGTGGCCGAGGAGGCCACGCGGTGCGGCGAGTTCTACATCAACCAGCGCTGGCTGGGCGGTCTGTTGACCAACTTCGAGACCATCAAGAAACGGGTGGGTCGCCTCGAGGAGTTGGACGAGATGGAGAGCAAGGGGCGCTTCGAGCAACTCCCCAAGAAGGAGGTCAGCCTCCTGCGCAAGGAGCGGGAGCGCCTGGTGAAATACCTGGGCGGCATCCAGGGCATGAAGCGGCTGCCGGTGGCGCTATTCATCATCGACTCGCGCAAGGAGCGCATCGCGGTGGCGGAGGCCCGGCGATTGGAGATCCCCATCGTGGCCATCGTGGACACCAATTGCGATCCCGACGAGGTGGACTACGTGATCCCGGGTAACGACGACGCCATCCGGGCGGTGCGCCTTTTGACCTCCAAGATGGCGGATGCCGTCCTGGAGGGTAAACAGGGAGAGGCCGTGGCGCAGTGAGGTCAAGGGGGGAAGGCCGGCGGCCTCCCCCCTTATTAAACGGGTCGCCGCGCCCGGCGGCAGGCGGTCCGGCAACATGATGGGAGGCACTCGGTTGGCGGTAACCGCGGCGGATGTGAAACAATTGCGCGCCCGCACGGGGGCGGGGATGCTGGATTGCAAGAAGGCCCTGGAGGAGACGGGGGGCGACCTGGAGCAGGCCGTGGCCTACCTGCGGGAGCGGGGGCTGGCCAAGGCGGCCCAGAAGGCGGGGCGACAGGCCAAGGAAGGGCTGGTGGAGGCCTATATCCATGCCGGCGGTCGGATCGGCGCTCTGGTGGAGCTGAACTGCGAGACGGATTTCGTGGCCAAGACCGACGAGTTTCGCACCCTGGCCCACGACCTGGCCATGCAGGTGGCGGCCACCAGCCCCCGCTACCTGGATCGGGCCCGGGTGCCGGAGGCGGAGTTGGCCGCCGAGCGGGAGATCCTGGCCGCCCAGGCGCGGCAGCAGGGCAAGCCGGAGACGGTGGTGGAGCGGATGGTGCAGGGCCGTTTGGAGAAGTTCTACCAGGAGAACTGCCTGTTGGAGCAGCCCTTCATCAAGGATCCCGACCGCACCGTGGAGGAACTGCTCAAGGAGGCCATCGCCGTGCTGAAGGAGAACGTGGTGCTGCGCCGTTTCGTTCGCTTCGGGCTGGGGGAGGAGCAACCCGGGCTTTGATGGCGCCGGCAACGGAGGGGAGCAAGGTGCAGCCAAAATACCGGCGGGTGGTGCTGAAGCTTTCAGGGGAGGCGCTGGCGGGCGGCGCGGGCTACGGCATCGATCCCGAGGTGGTGGTGTCCATCGCTCGGCAGATTCGGGAGATCCGGGAGCTGGGGGTCCAAGTGGGCGTGGTGGTGGGCGGGGGCAACATCTGGCGCGGCACCTCGGGCAGCGCCAAGGGCATGGACCGCGCCACCGCGGACTACATGGGGATGCTGGCCACGGTCATCAACGCCCTGGCCATGCAGGACGGCCTGGAGAAGCACGGCGTGGACACCCGGGTGGCCACGGCCATCGAGATGCGGGAGATCGCCGAGCCCTATATCCGGCGGCGGGCCATCCGTCATCTGGAGAAGGGGCGGGTGGTGATCTTCGCCGCCGGCACGGGGAACCCGTTCTTCTCCACCGACACCACGGCGGCGCTGCGGGCGGCGGAGATCGAGGCGGAAGTGGTGCTGAAGGCCACCAAGGAGGACGGGGTCTTCGACGACGATCCCCGACGCAATCTCCAGGCCCGCAAATATCAGTCGATCTCCTACATCGAGGTGCTGCAGAAGGGACTCAAGGTTTTGGATTCCACCGCCATCTCGCTTTGCATGGACAACGGAATTCCCATCGTGGTCTTCAACTTGGCGGTGGAGGGCAACATCCGCCGGGTCATTCTGGGGGAGCCGATTGGCACCCTTGTGGGCAACGGAGGGGGGAAAGTTGATGGAAGTGGCGGATATCCTGCGGGAAACTGAGGACAAGATGAAACGCACCCTGGAGGTTTTTCATCGGGAACTGGCGGGCATTCGGGCGGGTAGGGCCAACCCGGCGCTGCTGCATCAGGTGCACGTCGACTATTTCGGTACCGCCACGCCGGTGAACCAGTTGGCCAACATCACCGTGCCCGAACCGCGCATGTTGGTGATCCAGCCTTGGGACCGGAACCTGGTGAGCGCCATAGAGAAGGCGATCATGAAATCCGACCTGGGGATCAATCCCACCTCCGATGGCACGGTGATCCGCCTGGTGTTGCCCCAACCCACGGAGGAGCGGCGCCGGGAGCTGGTGAAAAGCGTGCACAAGAAGGCCGAGGAGGAGAAAGTGGCCCTGCGCAACCTGCGGCGGGACGGCGTGGAGCAGCTGCGGGCCAAGGAGAAGGACCACTCCCTGTCCGAGGATGCCTTCCGGCGGGCCCAGGAGGAGGTCCAGAAACTGACGGATCGCTACACGAAGGAGATAGACGAAGCGTGCGCGGCAAAGGAGAAGGAAATCCGGGAGGTCTGAAGCTACCCGACCTCTTGGGGCGGGACCTGCGGCAGGCCCGGGCCATCCTGGAGAAGCTGGGGCTGCGGGTGGAGGTGCTCACGAGCCTGGCGCCGCGGCAGGTGGTGCCCGCGCCGGAGGAATGCCGGGTGGTGCGCCAGCGCTACCTCGGCGACAAGCGCGTGCAGCTGGTGGTGGTCTACCCTCCCGCGGTCGACGACTCCGGGAGCGACCACCAGTGAGGGAGGAACGGATGCGCATACCCCGCCATATCGCCATCATCATGGACGGCAACGGGCGGTGGGCAGCCTCGCGCGGCCTGCCGCGGGTGGCCGGACACCGGGCGGGGGTAGAGGCCCTCAAACGGGTGGTGCGCGCCTGCGGAACCCTGGGCGTGCGCTACCTGACGGTCTATGCCTTCTCCACCGAGAACTGGCGCCGCCCGCGGCCGGAGGTGGACGCGCTGATGCGCCTCCTGGTGGAGGCCCTGCGCCGGGAGGTGGCCGGGCTGTCGGCCCAGGGGGTGCGGGTGAACTCCATCGGGGAGGCCGAGGGGCTGCCGCCCTTGGCGCGCCGCGAGCTGGAGCGGGCGCAGGCGGTGACCGCCGGCAATCCGGGGCTGATGCTGAACCTGGCTATAAACTACGGCGGCCGGCGGGAACTGGCTCGGGCGGCCCGGCTGCTGGCCGCCCGGGTGCGCGCGGGGGAGCTGGAGCCGGAGGAGGTCGATGAGGCGGCCATGGCCGGGGCGCTGTACACCGCGGGGCAACCGGACCCCGAGCTCTTGATCCGCTCCAGCGGCGAGAACCGCCTCTCCAATTTCCTGCTGTGGCAGGCCGCCTATTCGGAGCTTTGGATCAGCCCGGTGCTCTGGCCGGATTTTCGGGAAGAGCACCTCTTGCAGGCGGTGCGGGAGTTCAACGCCCGGGAGCGGCGCTTCGGCGGGCTGAAGGACCATCCGGCTGATGGGAGAGCTTAGGCGCCGCTCGGCAAGCGTCTTGGTGGCCGCGCCGGCGGCGCTGGTTTTGGTCTACCTGGGCGGCTGGCCCCTGGCGGTCGGGGTGGCCCTCCTGGGGCTGGGAGGCGCGGCGGAGGCCGGGCGCCTCTTGGCCCGCCGCGGCGCCGCCCTTCGCCGGGGGAGTCCGGTGGCGGCCCTGGTCTTTTGGGCGGCGGACGTATGGGCCGCCCCGGCGGCGCTGCCGGTGCTGGTGGCTTTGGCCGTGGGGGGACCGGCGCTGTTTCGGCGGCCGGGGATCCTGGGCCGGGCGGTCGGGACGGTGTGGGCGGGAGGGTACGCCGCGGGGCTGCTGGGGGCGCTCTTGCCTCTGCGCGCGGCGGGCATGCCCTATCCGCTGCTGGTCCTGACCGCCTGCTGGGGCACCGATGTGGCGGCCTACCTGACCGGCCGGGCCTTCGGCCGGCACCGGCTTTGGCCCCGGCTGTCACCCGCCAAGAGCTGGGAGGGGGCCGCGGGGGGTTGGCTTTGCGGCGGGGCCGCGGTCTGGGCGGTGGGGTGGGGCTTCGGCCTGCCCCGCGAGGTGTGCCTGCTGTGGGCGACGCTCTTGCCCCTGGTGGCCCAGGCCGGGGATCTGGCGGAGTCGGCCCTGAAGCGTTGGGCCCAGGTGAAGGACTCGGGCAGCTTCCTGCCTGGACACGGGGGGGTCCTGGACCGCCTGGACAGCGTGCTGGCGGTGGCTCCGGTCGCCTACCTGCTGCTTTGGGGGTGGGGGAAGTGACCAAGAACCTCACGGGTCTGGCCACGGCAGTGGCGGTGCTGGCGGCCGTCTACCTCACCTTGCGCTACCTGGTGCCGGTGCTGGTGCCCTTCCTGGTGGCGCTGCTCCTGGCCTTGGTCATCGACGCCCCGGTGCGCTTCCTGGAGCGGCGCACCCGCCTGCCCCGGGGCTGGGCGGTGGCCGTTACCCTGCTGGCCCTCCTGGCCGTGGTGGGGGGGGTCTCCTGGCTGGTGGTGAGCCGGCTGGTGTTCGAGCTGGAGCAGTTCTCCCGTCATCTGCCGCTGTACCAGAAAGACGCCCAGTCCATGGCGGCGATGATCTCGGGGTACTTCGCGGCCTTCTCCGCGCACCTGCCCACCTCGGTTAGCCGGGTGCTCTCCGGGGAGCTCGGCCGCATCTACCAGGTGGCGGGGGAGATCGCCACCTCCGCCACCGGCACCGTGCTGTCCCTGCCGGGCACGGTGCTGATGCTGGCCGTGGCCCTGGTGGCCGCCTTCTTCATGTCTCGGGACAAGGACGCCATCCAGAACTTCCTGCTCTCCTTCCTGCCCGGGGCGGCCAGGGAGCGGGCGCTCCTGGTCCGCAGCGAGATCATGAGTTCCCTGGGCCGGCTGCTGAGAGCGCAATTCATCCTGGTGTTCGTCACCACCGTCTTGACCATGGCGGGGCTGGCGATCCTGGGTTCCCCCTATGCCATCCTGCTAGGGATCGTGGCGGGGTTGCTGGACTTCCTGCCGTACCTGGGGCCCTCGGCCATCTTTCTGCCCTGGATCGCCTACAACCTGCTCTTCGGGCATCCCGCCTTCGGGGTGCAGCTTTTGGTGCTGCTGCTGGTGTTGGGGCTGGTGCGCCAGCTCATCGAGGCCCGCATCATCGGGGGGCAACTGGGCATCCACCCCCTGGCCATCCTCCTGGCCCTTTACGTGGGGGTGGAGCTGTTCGGCGCCTGGGGCTTCGTGCTGGGCCCCGTGTCCGCCGTGGTGCTCAAGGCGGTCTACCGGTCGGGGGCGCTGCCCTGGCCGCGGAGGGAGGAAGCCGGATGAGGCGGCTGTTGGTGTTGGGTTCCACGGGCTCCGTGGGCCGCCAGACCCTGGAGGTGGTGCGCTCGTTTCCGGGGCGCTTCCGGGTGGTGGGCCTGGGCGCGCGGCGGAATTGGCGCGCCGCGGCGGAGCAGGCGCGGGAGTTCGGCGCCGTGCTGGCCCTGGAGGATCCGGAGGCGGCCCGCCGGGCGGCGCGGGAGCTGGGGGGAAGGCTCCGGGTCCTGGGCGGGCCTGACGCGCTGACGGAACTGGCGTCCACGGTGCCGGCGGACCTGGCGGTGGGGGCCGTGTCGGGACTGGCGGGGCTGTTGCCCAACCTGGCGGCCCTGGAGCACGGCATGGACCTGGCCCTGGCCAACAAGGAGACCTTGGTGGCGGCGGGGGAATTGGTGACCGCCACGGCCCGCCGAGGGGGCCGACGCATCCTGCCCGTGGACAGCGAGCACGCCGCCATCCACCAATGCCTGGCCGGGGAGGAGATCGCCGCGGTGGAGCGGCTGTTGCTCACCGCCTCGGGCGGACCCTTCCGGGACGCCGCGGCCGAGGAGTTGGCGGCGGTCACCCCCCAGGCGGCCCTGTGCCATCCCAACTGGGCCATGGGGCCCAAGATCACCGTGGATTCGGCCACCCTGATGAACAAGGGATTGGAGGTCATCGAGGCCACCTGGCTTTTCGGGGTGGCCGTGGAGCAGGTGCAGGTGGTGATCCACCCCCAATCCATCGTGCACTCCCTGGTGCAGTTCGTGGACGGGGTGACCATGGCGCAACTGGGCTGGCCGGACATGCGCGCGCCCATCCAGTACGCCCTGTGCCATCCCGAGCGCCTGCCCGGCCCGGTGCCGCCCCTGGATCTCTTGCGGGCCGGCCCCCTGACTTTCGAGGCCCCCCGGGAGGACGCCTTCCCCTGCTTGCGGCTGGCCTACGCAGCCGCTAGAATGGGGGGGACCCTGCCCTGCGTGTTGAACGCGGCCAACGAGGTGGCGGTGGAGTTGTTCCTGGCGGAGAAGCTTAGCTTCACCGGGATCCCCCGGCTGGTGGAGGCGGCCATGGCCGCCCACCGCGTGCGGGGGCATCCCTCCCTGGAGGAGGTGTTGGCGGCGGACGCGGAGGGGCGCCGCGCGGCGCGGCGGGCCGCCGCGGCATGCTGACCCGGCGCGTCTCCCGGCCGGTGCGGGTGGGCCGTATGACGGTGGGCGGCGCCGCCCCGATCAGCGTCCAGGGCATGACCAAGACCGACACCCGGGACGTGGCGGCCACGGTGCGCCAGCTCAAGGCCATGGCCCGGGCCGGGGGCGAGATCCTGCGCCTGGCGGTGCCGGATCGGGAGGCCGCCTTGGCTTTGCGGGAGATCCGCCGGCGCCTCCCCGGGTTGGCCCTGGTGGCGGATATCCACTTCGACTACCGCCTGGCCCTCTTGGCCCTGGAGGCGGGCGTGGACAAGCTGCGCCTCAACCCCGGCAACATCGGCGCTCCCGAGCGGGTGCGCCGGGTGGTGCGGGAGGCCAAGGCGCGGGGTGTGCCCATCCGCATCGGGGTCAACGCCGGCTCATTGGAGAAGCACCTTTTGGCCAGCTTGGGCCGCACGCCGGAGGCGATGGTGGAAAGCGCCCTCTCCCATATCCGGATCCTGGAGGACCTGGATTTCCGGGAGATCGTGGTGTCCCTCAAGTCCTCGGACGTGATGCAGACCGTCGAGGCCTATGAGCTACTCGCTTCCCAGGTGGACTACCCGCTGCACCTGGGCATCACCGAGGCCGGGACGGCCTTCGCCGGCACGGTGAAGTCGGCGGTGGGCCTCGGGGCGCTCCTGGCCCGGGGCATCGGGGACACCCTGCGGGTATCCCTGGCGGCCTCGCCGGTGCGGGAGATTCGGGTGGGGCACGAGGTCTTAAAGAGCCTCGGTTTGCGCCAGGGGGGGGCGGTGGTCATCGCCTGCCCCAGCTGCGGACGCTGCGAGATCGACCTGGTGCGCGTGGCCCGGGCCGTGGAGCAGCGGATCGCCGACATCGACTACCCGGTGCGGGTCGCGGTGATGGGCTGCGCCGTCAACGGGCCGGGGGAGGCCCGGGAGGCCGACGTGGGGCTGGCCGGAGGGACCGGCTTCGGGCTGTTGTTCATCCGGGGCAAGCCGGCGGGTCGGGTCGCGGCCGCGGACATGGTGGAGGCGGTGTACCGAGCGGTAGAGACCTTCGTCGAGGAGGAGAGAGATGGCCGAGGAATTCGTCAAGGAGATCACGCCGCGCGCTGAGGACTATTCCCAGTGGTACGTGGATTGCGTGCTGAAGGCCGAGTTGGCCGACTACGCGCCGGTGCGCGGTTGCATGGTGATCCGCCCCTACGGGTTCGCCGTCTGGGAGAAGATCCAGGCGATCCTGGACCGGCGCTTCAAGGAGACCGGGCACGAGAACGCCTACTTCCCCCTGTTCATCCCCCGCGGCTTTCTGGAGCGGGAGTCCGAGCACGTGGAGGGGTTCGCCCCGGAGCTGGCCTGGGTGACCCGGGGCGGCGGGGAGGAGCTGGCGGAACCCCTGGCGGTGCGGCCCACCTCCGAGACCATGATCTGTTCCATGTACGCGAAATGGATCCACTCCTACCGCGACCTGCCGGTGCTGATCAACCAATGGTGCAACGTAGTGCGCTGGGAGAAGGCCACCCGTCCCTTCCTGCGCACCACGGAGTTCCTGTGGCAGGAGGGCCATACGGCCCACGCCAGGGAGGAGGAGGCCCGGGAGGAGGCCCTGCGCATGCTGGAGATCTATCGGGACTTCCTGGAGGAGGACCTGGGGATCCCGGTAATCGCAGGGGAGAAGACCCCCTCGGAGAAATTCGCCGGGGCGGCGCACAGCTACTCGGTGGAGGCGCTGATGGGGGACGGCCGGGCGCTGCAGGCCGGCACCTCCCACGACCTGGGTCAGAACTTCTCCCGGCCCTTCGACATCAGCTTCCTGGACCGGGACGGCCAACTAAAGCACGTCTGGCAAAGCTCCTGGGGGGTGAGCACTCGCCTCATCGGCGCCCTGATCATGGTGCACGGCGACGACCGGGGGCTGGTGCTGCCGCCCCGGATCGCTCCGGTCCCCGCGGTGCTGGTGCCCATCGCACCGGAGCGCGCCCGGGAGGCGGTGCTGGGGCGCGCGCGGCAGCTGGCGGCGGCCTTGGAGGGGGTGCACCTGGACGACCGGGACGAGTACACCCCGGGGTGGAAGTACAACGACTGGGAGATGCGCGGGGTGCCGTTGCGCATCGAGCTGGGTCCCCGGGACCTGGAGCAGGGCAAGGCGGTGCTGGTGCGCCGCGACACGGGGGAGAAGGTGCCGGTGGACCAGGAGGCCCTGCCCCGGGCCATGGCTCAGATGTCGTCGGCGGTGCAGGCAGGAATAAAGGAGCGGGCGCGGAATTTTCTCCAGGAGCGGACTTGGCCGGTGGACAACCTGGACCAGCTGCGCTTCCGGCTGGAGGAGCGCCGGGGCATGTTCATCGCCGGGTGGTGCGGGGACGACGCATGTGAGGCCGCGGTCAAGGAGGCCACCGGGGCCACCGCCCGCAACATCCCCTTCGCGCCCGCGGCCCGCTCGGCGGCCTGTGTCGTATGCGGCAAGGCGGCGGCACATACGGTATACTATGCCCGGGCCTACTGACGGCCCGGCGGGAGGGGCGCTACCCTCGAACCGCTACACACCTGGGGCAGAGGAGGAATGGGCGCATTCCGGCGCCGTGGACACTGGCATGATGCAGGAACAAACAGCCCCCAAGGCGGGCAGCAAGCGCAGGACCAAGGTGTCGGTGGTGATCCCCGCCTACAACGAGGAGAAGACCCTGGGCGCCGTGTTGGATGTGCTGCACCAGGTGGAGCTCATCGACGACATCCTGGTGGTCAGCGACGGTTCCACCGACGGAACGGTGCAGGTGGCCAAGGAGCATCGGGCCCGGGTGCTGGAGCTGCAGCCCAACCGGGGCAAGGGCGGAGCCATGCAGGCGGGAGTCAAGGCCACCTTCGCCGACGTGGTGCTCTTCTTGGACGCGGACCTCATGGGGCTGAAGCCGGAGCACGTGCGGGACCTTTTGCGGCCGGTGCTGCAGGGAGAGGTGGACATGTCGGTGGGGGTGTTCGACGGCGGGAGGCCCATCACCGACCTGTCCCAGGCCATGGCTCCCTACCTGTCGGGGCAGCGGGCGGTGCGCCGTCATGTGCTGGAATCCCTCTTCGATCTGGACCTGTCCCGCTTCGGGGCGGAGGTGGCCCTGACCCGCTTCTTCAAGCGGCGGGGCGCCCGCTGGGCGGAGGTGGCCCTGACGGACATGACCCACGTGATGAAGGAGGAGAAACTGGGCCTGGTCAAGGGCTTCGTGGCGCGGATGAAGATGTATTGGGAGATCGCCAAGTACCTCCCCAAAGACTGATGCAAATTTCACCGCAAGCCCGGGAGATCCTGCGCCGCATGGGCCTTAAGCGCATCCTGGTGGATCCCCAAAGCCAGGGCTGGCGGCTGGAGGTGGCCGCGGCGGTGGAGCCCGCCGAGCGCGAGGCCCTGGCCGGGGAGCTGCGGGACGCGGTGCCGGGTCTGGCCGAGGTGCGGGTGGTGGTTAGCGCCGAGGCCCTCTTGGGCGGCCTGCGCCGGGAGCTGGGGGCGCAGCTGTTGGCCGGGGCGCAGTTGTCGCCGCTAGGCGAGGGGGGCTTTCGGCTCCAGGTGTCGGCGGAGCAGCAGGCGCGGCTGGCCGAGGGGGAGACGGCCGACCGGCTGGGGCGGGTCTGGCTCGCCCTGGCGGGCGACGCGCCGCTTTCGGTGGAGGCGCGGCCGGACCAGCCGCCCCCACCGGCCGCCCAGGAGGAGGCGCGCCGCTTCGCCCGCGCCCACACCCGGGAGCGCTCGGAGGAAAGCGCCGAGGTCCTGGCGGGACGCTCCTTCCGGGAGCGCCCCGTGCCCCTGGCCGAGGCCGGCGCGCCGCGGGAGCGCCTGGCGGTGCGTGGCCGCGTGTTTAGGGTGGAGCGGCGGGAGACGCGCCGGGGCGGCGAGCTGTTGCTGCTGGAGTTGGCGGACGACACGGACGCCCTGCGGGTGCGCTTTTTGGCCCGCCGGGGGAGGGCGCCGCAGATCACAGCGGGCGACTTCCTGGCGCTGCGGGGCCGGCTGGAGTTGGACGAGGGCGGGGAGCCGGTGCTGGCGGCGCAGGACGTCACGCGGCTGTCTTGCGAAGGTCGGCGGGACGAGGCGGCCGAGCGGCGGGTGGAGCTGCACCTGCACACCCGCATGTCGCCCATGGACTCGGTGGTGGGGGTGGAGGAGGCGGTGCGCCTGGCGGCCGCCTTCGGGCACCCGGCCCTGGCGGTCACCGACCACGGGGGGGTGCAGGCCTTTCCCGAAGCCTACGCCGCGGGGCGCCGCCACGGAGTGCGGGTGATCCTGGGGCTGGAGGCCTATCTGGTGGACGACTTGGCTCCCCTGGTGCGCCGCCCCCGATCGCGCCCCTTGGGCGAGGAGAGCTTCGTGGTGGTGGACGTGGAGACCACGGGGCTGTCGGCGGTGGGGCACGAGCTCTTGGAGCTGGGGGCGGTGCGCTGGGAGGGGGGACGGGTGCAGGACACCCTGCACCGTTTCGTGCGGCCCGGTCGGGACATCCCTCCCGAGGTGGCGGCCCTCACGGGGATCACCCCCGAGATGTTGCAGGACGCCCCGCCGGCCGAGGCGGTCCTGAGGGAGTTTCGCGAGTTCGCGGGCGACGCGGTACTGGCCGCCCACAACGCCCCTTTCGACCTGGGCTTTCTGGGGACGGCGGGGGAGCGCCTCTTGGGGTGGCGCCCGGACCAGCCGGTGTTGGACACCCTGCTCTTGTCCCGGGCGGTGTTGCCCCACCTCAAGAGTCATCGGCTGGGGGCGGTGGCCCGGGCCCTGGAGGTGCCTCAGGAGCGCGAGCACCGGGCGCTGGACGACGCCCTGACCACGGCGCAGGTTCTGGGCCGGCTCCTGGAGCGCGCCGGGTGCAACGACGCGGCGCAGCTGAACGAGCTGGGGCGGCGCATCGCGCCTACCGCCCTGCACCCCTACCACGCCGTGGTGCTGGTGCGCGATCAGGAGGGACTGGAGGAACTGTATCGGCTGGTGACCCGCTCCCACCTGGAGCATTTCCACCGGGTGCCGCGGGTGCTCAAAAGTGAGCTTGGGTCCCGGCGTGCGCATTTCCTGATCGGCTCGGGATGCGCCGCGGGAGAGGTGTACCAGGCGGTGCTGCGGGGCGCCGATCCGGAGGAGCTGGCGTCCCTGGCCGAGTTCTACGACTACCTGGAGGTCCACCCGCCCGCCGTGCACGCCCACCTGGTGGAGCGCGGCGTGGTGACCGAGGAGGAATTGCGGCAGGTGGTCGCCCGCATCGTGGAGTTGGGGCGGCGCACGGGACGGCCGGTGGTGGCCACCGGGGACGTCCACCACCTGGAGCCGGGGGAGCGGGAGTTTAGGCGGGTGCTGCAGGCGGCCCAAGGAGGGGAGGCCGAGGGCGACGGTGGGTGCCACCTGCGGACCACCCAGGAGATGCTGGAGGAGCTGTCCTTCCTGGGGGAGGACACGGCACGGCAGGTGGTGGTGGACGCGCCGCGGCGCATCGCGGCGCAGGTGGCGGAGGTCAGTCCCGTCCCTGACGGGATCTTCGCCCCCGAGTTGGAGGGAGCGGTCGAGGAGATCCGCCGCACCGCCCAGGAGGAGGCCCGCCGCCGCTACGGCGACCCGCTGCCGCCTTTGGTGGCGACGCGGCTCACCCGGGAGTTGGAGGCCGTCCTGGGTCACGGCTACGCGGGCATCTACCTGATCGCCCGCCAGTTGGTGCTGCGTTCCCAGGCGGAGGGCTTCCTGGTGGGTTCCCGGGGTTCCGTGGGTTCCTCCCTGGTGGCCACCCTGTGCGGGATCACCGAGGTGAACCCCCTGCCTCCCCATTACCGGTGTCCCTCCTGCCGCCACACCCGCTTCGTGGAGGAGGCGGGGGCGGGCTCCGGTTTCGACCTGCCGCCGGCCCCGTGCCCGGAGTGCGGCACCCCCATGGAGCGGGACGGCCACGACATCCCCTTCGAGACCTTTTTGGGGTTCGCCGGTGACAAGGTGCCGGACATCGACCTGAATTTCTCCGGGCGCTGCCAGGGCCTCATCCACCGCTACGCCGAGGAGCTTTTGGGCAAGGACTGCGTCTTTCGGGCCGGCACCATCGCCACGGTGGCGGAGCGCACCGCCTACGGCCTGGCCAAGGGTTATCTGGAGCGCACCGGGCGCCCCTTCCGGGAGGCCCGGGTGTCCCAGCTGGCGGCGGGGGTGACCGGGGTGCGGCGCACCACCGGCCAGCATCCCGGGGGCCTGATGGTGGTGCCCCGCTCCTTGGACGTGCACCGCTTCACCCCGCTGCAACACCCGGCCAACGACCGCACGACGGGCACCATCACCACCCATTTCGACTACCATGCCATCTCCAGCCGCCTTTTGAAGCTGGACCTTCTGGGACACGACGATCCCACGGTGATGCGGCTCTTGCAGGATTATACCGGGGTGGCGCCTCGAGCGGTGCCCTGCGACGACCCGGACACCCTGGCGCTCTTCTCCGGGCTGGGGGGCTTGGGGGTGAAGGCGGCGGACATCGGCACCGAGGTGGGCACGCTGGGGATCCCCGAGTTCGGCACCCGCTTCGTGCGTCAGATGCTGACGGAGGCCAAACCCCGCGCCTTCAGCGAGCTGGTGCGCATCTCCGGGCTGTCCCACGGCACCGACGTGTGGGCCGGCAACGCCCAGGACCTGGTGCGCGCCGGGAAGAGCCTCTCGGAGGTGATCGCCACCCGGGACGACATCATGACCTACCTGCTGCGCCGGGGAGTGGAGCCGGCCCGGGCCTTTCAGATCATGGAGCGGGTCCGGAAGGGCCGGGGGCTGGAGCCGGAGGACGAGGCGGAGATGCGCGGGAAGGCAGTGCCGGAGTGGTACCTGGAGTCGTGCCGGAAGATCAAGTACATGTTTCCCAAGGCCCACGCCGTGGCCTACGTGATGATGGCCGTGCGCATCGCCTACTACAAGCTGCATCACCCCAAGGCCTTCTACGCCGCTTATTTCAGCATCCACGGTGACGAGGTGGACGCGGGGGTGCTGTGCCGGGGTGGCCAGGCGGTGGCGGCCCGCCTGCGGGAGATCGAGGAGAAGGGGAACGAGGCCTCCCCCAAGGAGCGCGGCCTGGTCCCCGCTCTGGAGGTGGCGAGGGAGGCCTGGGCCCGGGGGGTGCGCTTCTTGCCGGTGGATCTGGCGCGCTCGGCGGCCGAGGATTTCCAGGTGACCGAGGCGGGGCTCTTGCCGCCCTTCGTGGCCCTGCCGGGGCTGGGCCTGGCGGCGGCGCGCAGCATCGTGGAGGCCCGGGAGGCCGAGCCCTTCGACTCGCTGCGGGATCTGAAGGCCAGGGCGCGGGTGTCCAAGACGGTGATCGAGCTTCTGGAGCGGCACGGTTGCCTGCGGGACCTGCCCGCCACGGAGCAGCTGACCCTGTTTTGAGCGGCGGTTCATGACCGGTGGCCGCAGGCGCTTGTGCGGCGGGCTGGGGCACTTTCGACGTGCGCCAGGGGCCGGGCCGGGGCCTCTTCCGACCGGCCGGCGGCGCGGCTGAGCCACGCCGTTTTCCGGCTGGCCCGGGGGGCTTGGGGATCCAGGCCGGGCCGGAAGGCTTCCAAGAGGAGGTCTAGACGCGCTCCGGCCGGGTGGGAAGAAGGCATGAACCAGCGGGCCGGCCGAGCTTTGCGCCGGCCCCTGTCCGCCAAGGTTTGGCCCCTCGGGCGGCGGGTGGGGCGGCAAGCCGCGCAGGGGCATGAGCCCTCAAGGGGTGCGGTCCGGAAGGCCGGCCAGGAAGGTGCGTAGCGTGCCTACCGGTACCAAGGCGAAGCTGGACGATGCGGCCGCTACGGTTTCCCCCGCCACGCGTCCGTGCGGGTCCAACAAGGGGGTGCCGCTGTCGCCGGGGACCACCTTGCCCCAGGTGATGGCCGCCAAGTTGCCTTGGAAGGTCAGACTCCAGGGTGCTTCGCCCGGTCCGTCGCTTTCCCGCACCGGGCCGGCGTAGTTCACGCGCCCTGCGAAGGCGCCGCGCACTCCGTAGCCGCTGGAGATGCCGGCCAGGGTTTCGCCGACCGCAACCTTCCGGGCCAGCTGCAGCGGGGTCACGCCACGCAGGAACCCGGGCGGCTCCAGGGCGACCAAATCGTCAGTTGGATCCGCGGCCACCACCCGGGCACCCGAGCTGAACCAGCGTCCGTCGTTGCCCACCAAGAGCACGGCGGCCTGGGTCTCCGCGCCCACGGCGGCGAAGGCGTGGTAGGGCAGAAGCACCACCCGGCGGTGTCCCAGCCGCACGTAGAAGGCCGTGGCGGTGGCACAGTAGGTGGAGCCGGGGGTCTGGGGGCAGACCGCCGCATCCAGGATCTGCAGCGGCGGCCGGGCCTGCAGGGCCGCCACCGCCTTGGGAGCGCCTGCGGCCAGGGCCAGGTTGGCCATTGCCAATTGGGGGACCAGGAACCAAACCGCTGCCAAAAACCTCATCCACCGCGCCATGTCGTACGCCCCCCTCCGGGGCCCGCTGGGGCGACGACCGGCAAAAAAAGCACTCCTCAGCATAAGCGCCAAGGAGCGTGTGGAGAGGTTATTGCTCCACACCGGCAACCCGGCTGTCATGGCCCGTAGGCTTTAGACCCGTGGCTTTGCGTCCGCCGCTTTCACGGCGTTTGCCCTTAGCGGTGCTTCCCATTATTAATATCGAAAAGACGCCGAAAAAAGTTGAGGGTTTCCCGATAAGAACCGGTTTCCTGGGGCCGCCAGGTTTCGGGTGCGGGTATTATTAGGCCCGGGGGAGCCGTCCATCCGCGCTGAAAAAACGCGGTGTCCCGGCCGCACGTAGAAGGCCGTTGCCGTGGCGCAGTGGGTGGAGCCGGTGGTCTGGGGGCAAACCGCCGCATCCAGGATCGGCACCGGCGGTCGGGTTTGCAGGGCCGCCACCGCCTTGGGAGTGCCTGCGGCCAGGGCCAGGTTGGCCATCGCCAATTGGGGGATCAAGAACCCGACCGCTGCCAACCCATGGTCGTCACCAAGCCATTTAGTAGTTAATGGGGTTAACGCTACAAGATAGAGTACATTAGATATTATAAGCTGCCGGGAGCCAGCAAAAGGATGGCGGAGCTAAACGCATCGCAAGGCTTATGAATCCCGTTAAGTGTTCCTTGCGGAGCTGAACACCTCGCTTTTCCTGGGCTACAGCAATAATTCACCCCCGATCGAGTATACACTTCATGGTACTTAATGGAACCTGAAGCGCAACCGCCGGCTCCCCAACCAGGGGATGCGAGGGTCAACCCTGGCGCCTTGGAGTTTCGCATCCAGG